>JAFAYW010000103.1 GCA_019240125.1 Alphaproteobacteria bacterium | reverse complement strand
TATGCTGCCCCCGCGGCTCGGCGGTCTCGTCGTCGAAACCCGCGGATTGCCGACGGTTTTTGGCCGGGCGATTGATGCGCTGGCCGATGCGGTGCTGACGACCGCGCCCGATTTCGTGCTGAGTGTCGGGCTTGCCGGCGGCCGCGCGGCGTTGTCGTTGGAACGGGTGGCGATCAATATCGATGATGCGCGCATCCCCGACAATGACGGGCAGCAGCCGATCGACCGCCCGATCGCGCCGGACGGGCCACCCGCTTATTTCGCGACCCTGCCGATCAAGGCGGCGGTCGCCGAGATGCGCCGGGCCGGATTGCCGGCCGTCGTGTCGAACACCGCCGGCACCTTTGTCTGCAATCACGTCTTCTATGGGCTGATGCACCTCGCGGCGACGCGGCATCCGGGGCTGCGCGGCGGGTTTCTGCATGTGCCTTATCTGCCGGCGCAGGCAGCGGCCTGTGACGGCGTCTCATCGATGGCGCTCGCCGATATCGTACGCGGCATCGAGATCGTGCTGAATGTCGCCGCCCAACGCCGCGATGACATCGCCACGGCGGAAGGCGCCGTCAGCTAGCGGCCCCAGCCGCGGCCCCGGGTTGGCTTTCGCAGGGCCGTCTAGTGAAACCCAAGCCAGCCGGTTCGAGACCGGTTGACCCCCAAATCCACTTTGCCCGGACTTGATCCGGGCATCCACGGGGCCTCGCGGCTGGCGATTTTCGCTGGCGACGCGGCGTGGATGGCCGGGCCAAGCCCGGCCAAGGTGTAATTTTGTGCCCTCTAAACGTCGAGGTGACTTCCCCCAATCGGCCCGCGCTTTCGCGGGAACGACGGAGGCGGCATTGCCGCGCGGGGTGACCGCGGGGGTGGCTCGGAGTAGGTTGCCGGCTCGGATTCTGGAGGAGCAGGCGATGCCGTATGGCGACGATGCGGGCGACGATGTGATGCTGGCGCTCGGCAAGGATTATCCCGAGCTGCGCGAGTCGGTGCGCAAGATTTGCGAGAAATACCCCGGCGCGTATTGGCGGAAGCTTGAAGATGAGCAGGCCTATCCGACCGAGTTTGTCACCGAACTGACCGAGGGCGGGTTTCTCGCCTCATTGATCCCCGAGGAATATGGTGGCTCGGGCCTACCGCTGCGCGCCGCCGCGGTTATCCTCGAGCAGATCAACGCTTCGGGCTGCAATGCCGGCGCCTGTCATGCACAGATGTACATCATGGGGACGGTGTTGCGGCACGGCAACACCGAGCAGAAGCAGAAATACCTGCCCAAGATCGCCACCGGCGAACTACGCCTGCAGGCCTTTGGCGTCACCGAGCCGACCACCGGCTCCGACACGACCCAGCTCAAGACGCGGGCGGTCCGCGAGGGTAATTCCGGTTATGTCGTCAATGGCCAGAAGGTGTGGACGTCGCGGGCGCGGCATTCCGATCTGATGCTATTGCTCGCCCGCACGACTCCGGTCGAGGAGGTCAAGCGGCGCACCGAGGGGCTGTCGGTGTTTCTGATCGATCTCAAGGAGAACCTCGGCAAGGGCGTCGACATCAAGCCGATCGACGCGATGATCAACCACAACACCACCGAGATCTTCTTCGACAACCTGAAGATACCGGCCGACAGCCTGATCGGCGAGGAGGGCCGCGGCTTTCGCTATATCCTCGACGGCATGAACGCGGAGCGCATCCTGGTGGCGCAAGAATGCATCGGCGATGGTCGCTGGCTGCTTCAGAAGGGTGTCGATTACGCCAAGGAACGTGTCGTTTTCGGCAAGCCGATCGGCCAGAACCAGGGGGTGCAGTTCCCGCTGGCCCGGGCCTATGCCGAATTGGAGGCGGCCGACATGATCTGCCGCCGTGCCGCGGCCCTCTTCGATGCCGGTAAGGACTGCGGCAAGGATGCCAATATGGGCAAGATGCTGGCGTCGGAGGCGACCTGGCACGCCGCCGATGCCTGTTTCCAGACGCATGGCGGCTTCGCCTTTGCCAAGGAATACGATATCGAGCGCAAATGGCGCGAGGCGCGCCTCTACCAGACGGCGCCGATCTCGACCAACCTGATCCTCGCCTATATCGGCCAGCACGTCCTCGGTATGCCCCGGTCGTACTGACCAGGGCAAGGCGCCGCCCGGCTCAGGTGGGGCGGCGCAGCAGATTGCGATTGGCGGCGAAATAAATCAGCGCCGACAGCGTGCCGAAGATGGCCGGCACCGTCGCCATCGCCTCGACCGCGTCGGGCAATAGGCCGGCGACAGCGGAGCCGACAAAGCCCATGCCCATCTGCAGGCTGCCCATCAGCGCCGCAGCCGAGCCGGCGTTGCGTGGAAACAGCGCCAGGGCGGCGGTCGTAACCCCCGGCATGATAAACGCCATGCCGAACAGCCACAGACACATCGGACCAACCACCTCGGCGACGCCGAATTCGTAGCGCAATCCAATCCCCAACGCCAACGCCGCCACCATCACCAACACCGCGCCAAACACGACCAGCCGCTGTACCGATACAAAGCGGAGCAACCGGTTAGTCGCGAGCGAGCCAAAAAGATAGGCGACCATCAGCGAGGCGGTGACGAGCCCGAAGGTCGGGCTGGCGAGGCCGAGCCGGCCCATCAGGATGAACGGGCTCAAGGTCTGCGCGGTGTAGAACCCGCCTACCGCGAAAGCGGTCAACACCACCTGCCCCAGAAACGCCCGCGAGGTAAGCAATGCCGCGTAATTTACAACCAGCGATCGCGGTCGTGTCGCGAGAGGGTCGGGGCGCGAATTGGTCTCCGGAAACTGCCACACAAGAACGAACAACACGGCGCCATATATCACCATCAGCGCAAAAAGCAGGCGCCAGCTCATCACCGTGATCAATGTGCCGCCAAGCACCGGCGCGGCAGCCGGCGCGATGCTGAGGATCAGGCTCATCATCGAGATGATCCGCGCGGCGGCGGGCCCGGTGAAGCGGTCAACCACCATGACCCGCGACAGCGCCATGCCGCCGCACGCGCCAATGCCTTGGATGATGCGCCCGCCATCCAGCATCAGCACCGAGACAGCGCCGGCACATACCAGCGAGCCGATCAGGTAGAGACCAAGACACCAGAGGACAACAGGGCGTCGTCCATACCGGTCGGATAATGGCCCGCAGATCAGCTGGGCCAAGGCGAAACCGAATAGGTAGACCGTGATCGTTGTGCGGATCGCGGCTTCATTGGTCGCGAAGACACGGGTCAGCAGCGTCAATGCCGGCGTATACAGCGTCATCGAGATCGGCCCGACCGCGATCAGCAGCGCCCCGACGATGGTCATGTGCAACGGCGTCAACGGCACCGGCACGGCCGGGTCGGCGGTAGTGCCCGGTACAGCGGCGGATTGGTTCTGCCAGGATAACAGGCTCACGGCGACAGGCTCACGGGGGCTACTCCACACACTTGGCGGGCGCCCCTCCCTCTCGCCGTTTCTGAACACCGTTCGGCTTTGGCATGTTATATGCCAGCCGTGAGTGCAGCTTCCAGCTACCTTTTGTTGCACCGCAACACAGCAGGGTCGCTCTTTCGGCAGATAGCCACGCGACAGCCAGCCGGGCTGCCTGGCCCGGCAGGCTGCCGCGCGCTCAGCCCTTTTTGCCGAGAGCGCCTTCCGCCACGAGCACCTCATGTGCCGCGCGGAACGCGTCGAGCCCCGCCGGGATGCCGCAATAAGCGGTGGCGTGCAGCAAAGCCGCCTTGATCTCCTCGACGGTGACGCCATTATTCAGCGCCCCTTTCACATGCAGCTTGATCTCGGGCGCCCGGTTCAGTGCGGTCAGCATCGCGAGGTTCATCAGGCTGCGGGTCTTGCGGTCGAGCGTCGTGTCGCCCCACGCCCAGCCCCAAGCCCAGGCGGTCGTCGCCCGCTGAAACGACATCATAAACTCGTCGGCGCGGGCCATCGACGCATCGACATAGGCGGGGCCGAGCACCTCACGGCGGATCGGCATGCCTTTTTGAAACAGGTCTTCATCTTCAGCCATTGTGCTTCCTCCTCCTCAACCGGCGCGAAGCCCGCGCCATCACGGCGATTCTGGCACATCCGGTGAGCCGAACGCTATTCGCCAGCCGTCCGTCATTCGACCGTGATCGAGGTCACGTCATGCACATACCGCGCGTCGCTTCTGTCGCCGGGCATCACCAGCCACAAACTATCGAGCGGCTTGCCATCGCGCTCATAGGCGATGAGCGCCTGCTTACCGCCGACATCGGGAGCAATCTCGCCGGCCGATAGCACCACGACATAGCCGTCGCCCGCGGTGATCCTGATCGCGTGCCGCACCTCGACGCCGTGGCCGGCATCGGCGATCCCGCCCGCGCCGGCGATCAGCGACCATAAAAGCGCTCCAGCGAAACTCGCCTTTACCGTTCCGCGCGTCGAACCGTAAACGACATCGACATGCATCGGCGGCATCTGCCGCACCGCGTTGGCGTCATACCGCATCGGCGTCTTCACGTTGCCGTCAAGACGCAACACGGGCTGGGCGGGTGGCGCTGCTGCCGGCGATATCGCTCCGATCGCAATCAACACCGCCGCTGCGGCGCATAGCCTTCGCTGCATCGACATCGCCCCAGAGATACATGACGCCTGGAGCGAGCCTGTATCCCGCTGCCGCGCGGCGCAATACTCGGCACTGCTATGGCAGGGGAAGCAAGACTTGCGAAGCGGCGCCATGCTGGCCTATATGACGCGATATCGGCGGCGGCGACGCCGCTTGGACGCGGGCCCTGATCCCCGGTAGCTCAGTGGTAGAGCAAGCGGCTGTTAACCGCTTGGTCGCTGGTTCGAATCCGGCCCGGGGAGCCATATTTCAGAAGGGGCTAGCCGCGACAGCTAGCCCCTTCTTCGTATCGCCGACGGTTCGGCAATCTCCGCGCCGCCGGCCCCTTCACTCATCGTTGCTCTCGGCTGCCAGCACAAGCGGCCCGCCCCGTCGCCGGGACGGCGGGTCGTCCATGGAGGGTTTGCCGAAGACGAGTCCGCGCTAAACTGGTTGGCGGATGCGCGATCTCCGGAGGATGAGCGACGCCATGGACGCTTTCGGGGCCGATACCGGGGCCAAATGGCGCCGTAGCGTGCCCGTCCCCGAGCACGCTGGCTGGCAGATGCCCGCCGACCGCCGCGACCCGGTCGCCATATTGGTCGAGCAGGGCAAAACACGGATCGCCGAATTGCTGCCAGTGCGCTATGCGCGAATGGCGACCGACCCCTTTGCGTTCTTCCGGGGTGCCGCCGCCGTCATGGCCGCTGACCTTGCCGCGACGCCGACCACCGGGATCAAGGTGCAATCCTGCGGTGACTGCCACCTCAGCAACTTTGGCGCCTACGCCTCGCCCGAAGGACGGCCGGTCTTCGACGTCAACGATTTCGATGAAACCTTGCCGGCACCGTTCGAGTGGGATGTCAAACGGCTTGCAGCCAGTCTCGCCATTGCCGGGCGCGTGGCTAAGGTGCCGGACGAGGACTGCCGAAGGCTGGCGCGACTTGCCGCGCGTGGCTACCGGCAGCATATGGCAACCCTGGTGCAGATGCCGCCTCTGGCGGCGTGGAGCACCCGCGTCGATCTGGCGGCGACCATAAAGGAGTTGGAGGTCGGGAAAGTCCGCCGCTATCTCGAAAAGCGGCTCTCCGCGACGATGGAGAGCAACAAAGCGCATTTCGGCTTGGTTGAACATCGTGGTGACACGTGGCGGATCAAGGAAAACGGCCAACTTGTTCGCCATCTAACCCGCCACGAACTCGACGCCCGCCGGGCATTTAAATCATACGCGGAAACGCTACAGGAGGAGCGGCGGGTACTATTGGACCGTTTTCGTCTCCGCGATGTCGCCTTCAAGGTTGTCGGAGTAGGAAGCGTCGGCACATTCTGCGCCGTAGGGTTGCTTGTTTCCGATAACGGCGACCCGTTATTGCTGCAGATCAAGGAGGCGCAGCAATCGGTGCTGGCCCCCTTTGCGGGACCATCGACCTACGACAATCAAGGCCAGCGGGTCGTCGTCGGGCAGCGCATGCTGCAGGCCGCAACCGATGTGTTTCTCGGGTGGACGACCATCGCGCTCGACGGACGATGGTTCTATGTGCGTCATCTCAAGGATCAGCGGCTCGCGAATATCGGCGCCAGACTGGCCGAGGCGTTGCCATTCTACGCCTCGCTATGTGGTCGCACCCTCGCGCGGGCGCATGCTCGCGGCGGCGCTGCGGCTGCGATATCTGCTTATATCGGACCTGATAATGAGTTCGACAAAGCGATCGGACGCTTCGCCGTCGCCTATGCCGGGCAGACCGGGCAGGATTGGCAGGAATTTCGCGCCGCCATCGCGGCCGGCCGCATACCGACCTCGCAATCCTGATCGACCGCACCTGGTGAGAGATTGGTGAGTGAGTGGTTTGACGGTCGTCGGCTTGCTGCCTACGTGCGAGCATGAATAAGGGCTCGAACTACCTCGATCCGGAACGGCCTGATGCCGTTCGGCTAAGTGTTATCGAGGCGCAGGCTCTGGGAGAAAGCGCCCTTGCCCGGATTGGCTTCAGCGACGGTGAAGCGCGTATCGTCACGGACCAGCTTATCGATAACTCGCTGTGCGGTTACCGTTTTGCGGGTCTGCCCCGCATCTTGGCGATTGCCCGCGAGACAAAGACGCGGGATGTACGAAGCCCCGTACGCATCGAGCATGAAACGCCTGTGTGTGCGTTGGTTGATGGCGGCAACAATGTCGGCTACATCGCCGTATACCGGGGAGCCGAGATCGCGATTGAGAAAGCCAGGCAGAGCGGTGTTGCGGTCGTAGGCGTCTACAACAGCTATTTCAGCGGCCGCAATGCCTATTACCTCGAACGTATCGTCGAGGCAGGGCTGGTCGGCATGCACAGTGCCAGTGGTGCGCCACATATCGTGCCGCCCGGCGCGACCCGTCCGGCGCTGGGTACCAATCCGATCGCCTTCGGTTTCCCCTCGCTGGATGGCCCGGTCATTTTCGATATCGGCACGGCATCCTTGATGTGGGGGGAGGTACTGCTTGCCGCGGAAACCGGCGAACCATTGCCGCCGGGCCTCGCCGTTGACTCCGAGGGAAACCCCACTACCGATGGGCGAGCGGCGGCAAGCGGCGGCGTGTCCGCCTTTGGGGCGCACAAAGGCTACGGTCTGGCTATCGCAATCCAGGCGCTGGGGCTGCTTGCCGGCGCCGCGCTTCCGAGAGGCCGCGTGCAGGATTACGGATTCCTGTTTTTCGTCGTCGATCCGGCGGCCATGCTGCCGGGAGACCCGTTCGCGGCTCAAATGGCCGGATTGGTCAAGGCGATCCAGGCGACACCACGCCAACCGGGTGTAGCCGAGATCCGTATTCCATCGCAGCGCGCCTTCCGCGAGCGGGAGCGCCGCCGAGTCGAAGGTATCCTGATAGACAGCGCTGTCATTAACGCCCTCGAGACGCTGTCATCCTCCTGAAGCTCCACCCCACCGCGCCCGATTGCTGCAGGAGCGTGCGGCCTCGCCGTGGTTCGGCGCCATCAAAACGGAAACCGTCGGGACGCTTGTCGAGCGCCTCGGCGACGCGTCCTACCAAAGTGCGGATTAAACCGACGTGGGGGCAACAGTCCAACGCACGGTATGGAGATCGGCATAGATGCGTAGCGGATCGGGGTCGGAGTGTTCGTCCGGTTCAGGCGTCACCATACGAATCCGCCATTCATCATGTCTTCGCGCTCCACCACGGCGGCTCAGGCGGGGGCTTTACTGCCGCTTCCTATCTAAACACCTGGAAATGAGCAAAAACGGCAATCAGCAATACTAGCCATCCAACCCAGAGCACGCTCCATATGACGGCGCGCCAACGTTTAGGCTGAGCGTTGAGTTCAGCCTCGCGCCGCATATCGTCCGCGATCTCCCGGTTCCATTGCCGAGCGATCTGTTTACTGTCAGGCCCCGTCACGGACATGCTCGATCTTAACCTCGCCCCGCTCCGCCAGCCGCATCATGAATCACCAGTGTAATCGAGAACACGCGGCAGACGACACGCCGGCGGCGTCACACCTGCGGCATATGCCATGCCACTAAATGATCCCATCACGCGGGGGACGATGCCCGCGCCCGACGGGCCGAGCACCTACGTCTCGATCTACCCGGTTGATCCGATGCCGCCGGCGATCGCCGCTCTGCGCGCAACCACCGAGCCCGTATGGCTTTTCGCCTACGGCTCGCTGATGTGGAACCCGGAGTTCGAATATGCCGAACGCCGGCCGGCCTACCTGCGCGGCTTTCACCGCAGCTTTTGTCTCTATTCGCGCGATTACCGCGGCACGCCGGAGCAGCCCGGCTTGGTGCTCGGCCTCGATCGCGGCGGATCGTGCCACGGAATCGCCTATCGCCTGCCGGATAAGCAGCGCGGCGCGGTGCTCGACCGCATCTGGGCGCGCGAGATGACCGGGATGGTCTATACAATGCGGCGCGTCCCAGTGGTGACAGGTGAAGGCCCTATCGGGGCGTATGCCTGCGTCGTCCGCCGTGCCTCGGGCGATTATGCCGGGGGCCTCACGGCGCAGGAGATGGCGGGGTTACTCGCGCGTGCCCAAGGCGGCCGCGGCACCGGCCGCGACTACCTCTCCAACACGGTAAGCCACCTCGACGAGATGGGCATCCGCGACGCGCTATTGCACCGCGTCGCCGCGCTGGTGCAGCAGATCGCGCCGGGGTAGGTCTCAGGCTCGGTAATAGGCGAAAACGACCGGCGAGACGAAGGCCCAGCATTCGATAAAGGTGGATTTGTCGGGTTTGCGGCCTAGCGCCTCCATCGCACCCAACAGGCAGAACCAGTTCAACACCTCATGCTGGCCGGAATCCTCGATCTGGTCCGTCGTATAGCGATGCCAGGCGGCGTAATCGCCGCTTTCCAGCGCGTGGTAGAGGCGCCGGTCAGCCGCGACATCGGGCCAGAGCTGCCAATTCTTCTCGGTCAGAAAGGAGTGTGACCACGAGGAGGACGCCATCAGCGCCACCCGATACGGGCTGTCGGCCATAATGCGTGCCGTCGCGGCGCCGACCTGCATGCAGCGATGCGGATTGGGCGACGGCGGGTCGAGGTCGCGGATATTGTCCTTCATCGACAATGGCAGCCGCAGCCCGCGCGCGGCATTGACCCGCCGCCCATAGCAATTCACTGAAAACTGCACGATCGGATAGTCGAAGCCGCGGCGCTCGTCATCGAGCAACAGCATCGTGTTCTCGAAAGCATGGCCCATCGGGTGATGCAGCGGCTTGTAGGCATAGCCGACATCGATGCCTTCCTCGATCAACCGCGAGGCCAGGTATTTGCCGGCCTCGCGATGGCCGCGCACCCGGAAGGTCTTGTCCTTGGGCTCGTTCCACGGGTTGTCGGGCGAGCGGCGGCGCGCCCAGGGCTGGACTTCCTGGTCGTCATAGGCCAGCACCGCGAAGGGCGGCACAATGTCTTCCTTGAAATTCTCGTACTGGTCGTCGCCCCACATGACGATCAGGTCGGGATTGAAATCGTCGAGCGCCCGCCGCGCCTCGGCGAAATGCGCGCGGTACACCTCGCGACCCCGCGCCGCCGACGATGCGCCCCAATCGTTACCCAACTCGGCGCGCAGTGGCTCCGGCCAGTTCGCCGGGTTTTTCATAAGCTCGGGCATGTCCGGGTCATCGAGCGAAGCCCGCATCATCCCGGTCCAATCCTCATTCCGCCGCAGCATCAGCGGCCGATGCGTGCACCCCACCCCGAGAATTTCCGCCATCACCGCCTCCCTCTTCGGCTTACCACGGGGCGCCTCTTACCCCCACCCCAACCCTCCCCCGCAAGCAGGGGAGGGAGTCCGTTTGCGCGGGACACCCCAATCTCCCTCCCCTGCTTGCGGGGGAGGGCGGGGTGGGGGTAAGCCAGCGCGCTGCCTTCTGGTTATAGCTCGAATGTCAGGCGCGCTGCGCCGCCGGCATCAGGCTTTCGCTGTAGGTCGGGCGCAGGATGTCGAGGCGCATCGGCACCGGAGTGCCGAGCCACAGGGCATTCTTACCGTGGTCGTCGTAGGAGCTTTCGGTCAGCGGGTGAACCAGCACATCGAGCCCCTCGCGGTTCACCATCAGCCAGGGCACAACCGCCGGAAATTCGCTGCATTCGAAGATTGCAACGAATTGAGAGATCGGGTGCGGTCCCCGCGGCTCATCGCTGAGGCCGCCAATCTCCACCGCGAACTTGTCGCCGAGCGCCTGGCGCAGCCGCGCGGCCACCGGCTTGGTGCCGGGGTCGTAGTAGATGTGCGCGTGATATCCCTTGATCTCGCTCATCTGGTTTCTCCCGCTCCGGCGC
>JAFAYW010000099.1 GCA_019240125.1 Alphaproteobacteria bacterium | reverse complement strand
CTGCAAACGTCAGATAACCGCTTCGACCGGGAGCATCTCGCCGAGGAGGTGGAAGATTTGGGCAAGAGTGAGCGCAACGCCGTCCGCAGCCAGGTGCGGCGCATCCTCCTGCATTTTTTAAAGCTGGCCTATTCTCCAGCGACCGATCCTCGCCGGGACTGGATGGATTCAATCGACGAAGCCCGCACCGAGATCGCGGACAAGATGACGGCGAGCCTACGGCGGGATATCGACGAGATAATGCCTCAGCTTTATGCGAGCATCCGAAAACGCGCGGCGCGAGATCTGGAGCGGTACAACGAACCCAATGCAGCAGGCGTGATACCCTCCCAATCTCCTTACACTTTGGATCAAATCCTCGCAGAGGACTGGTATCCTGCACCAGACAAGCCGATGAATGTGCCTACCGAAAGCCCTCGGGACTGATCAGCGCGGGCTAAGACGATGCCGGACGGACCTCGCTACGATGACGACTTCTACGCCTGGACGCAGTACCAGGCAGAAGTGCTGCGCTCGCTGCAAACCACCGATAACCGCTTCGACCGGGAGCATCTCGCCGAGGAGGTGGAAGATTTGGGCAAGAGCGAGCGGGACGCTTTACGCAGCCAAGTGCGGCGCATTCTCGTACATTTTTTAAAGCTGCAATACTCGCCCGCGTCTATGCCGCGCTTAGGCTGGAAGCGCTCGATCATCCAAGCCCGAGCAACAATCGATGACAAGTTGTCGGCCTCGCTGCGCCGCGACCTTGACGCCAGACTCCCCAAGCTTTTCGCTGATGCGAAAAAGGAAGCTGCGGTCGATCTGGAAGAATACGGAGAACACGAGACGGCGCGGTCTCTGCCCGTCACCTGTCCGTACACAATCGATCAGGTGCTGACCGAGGATTGGTATCCCGAGCCGGCAGTCGGCACTGCCGCAGGAGATGAGACATGAGCCAGGCCCTTAAAGGTATTCGCGTCATCGATATGACGCACAACCAGGCGGGTCCCGCCTGCGCCCAGATCATGGGGTTTCTCGGCGCCGACGTGATCAAGCTCGAGGAGCCAAAGGCGGGTGATGTCGCGCGCACCGTGCATGCCGACATCAAGGGCAGCGACAGCCTGTTTTTCCTGCTGTTCAACGCCAACAAGCGCAGCTTGACCCTCAACCTCAAGAGCGAGGAGGGCAAGCGGCTGTTCCAGCAGGTCGTCGCGCAATCGGATGTGTTGCTGGAGAATTTCGGGCCGGGCGCGATGGAGCGGCTGGGGCTCGGCTGGGAGACATTGCGCGACCTCAACCCGCGGCTGATCTATGCGACGATCAAGGGGTTTGGCAGCTATGGCCCCAACGCGCATTTCAAGAGCTATGAGCCGGTGGCGCAGGCGATGGGCGGCGCGATGAGCGTCACCGGGTTTCCGGAAAACCCGCCGACCCTGACATTGCCGGCGATCGGCGATAGCGGCACCGGCATGCATATGGCGATCGGCATCCTCGCCGCCTTGCAACAGCGCCACGCCACCGGCAAGGGCCAGCATGTCGAGGTGTCGATGCAGGATTCGGTGGTCAACATCATCCGCGTCAGCCTGCGCGACCACCAGCGCCAGGGCCGCCCGATGGAGCGGCACGGCAACCAGCTCGGCCACACCGTGCCCGGCACCACCTATCCTTGCGCGCCGGGCGGCCCCAACGACCATGTGCTGATCTTCTGCCAGCAGCAGATGTGGAAAGGCATGGCGAATGCGATGGGCCGCCCCGACCTGGTCGACGACCCGCGTTTCGCGGCAGCCGACGCGCGTTGGGAGAACCGCGCCGTGCTGGAGCCGATCATCGAGGAATGGACCCGCCGCCACACCAAACACGAGGTGATGCGCATCCTGGCCGATGCCGGCGTGCCCTGCGGCGCCTGCCAGGACACCGGCGAGGTCCTGGCCGACCCGCACCTCAAGGCGCGCGAGATGATCGTCGACATCGACTACCCCATCCGCGGCACCTACCAAACCGTCGGCTGCCCGATCAAACTGTCGGACTCACCCGCCGAAATCACCCGCCCGCCGCTGCTCGGCGAGCATAGTAGGGCGTTGTTGGGCGAGTTATGCGGGCTCGATGAGGTGGAGATCAGGCGGCTGGAAGAGGGTGGAGTGATCTGAGAGAAATCCCAGACCTAACTAGCTGCCAGTGCCTTGATGCGTACGCCACCGTTACGAGACGTGTTAGACCGCGAGCGGGCCTTCATATTCCGCATAACTCACCGCGAGAACCTCCCATGGATTATCAAAAACGGCCTGTATTGTCGTAATTCGACCCAGCTTGATCCTAATTTTGTCAGTATTGGAAATCCGAGCCTGATTAGCGATCGGCATAATGTCCATGTGCCGATCCCGCCTGGCGGTTCGCTAAGCGACTACATACCGTTATACTTCACCCCGTTATCTGTAATGTTGTTCAACATCCATACCGGATTCCGCGGCATTCAGAAGCGCCCAAACGATGAAATCGTTATCCTTGTGTCCTCACTACCGAGACTTACCGATGATGGTGTGAACTTTGTGTTCACTGATCGCCACGGGAGGTTAGCAACCACCAGTTTTTTTGGGGATCTGGAGCAGCTGGTTAAGATTGACTGGAAGATACTGAAGGAACGCGATTTTAACCGCGATAACAATGATTTAGGTAAAATGGAACGATATCAGGCCGAGACGCTTGTCCACAGACACCTGCCGATTGCATCGCTGCTGGCAATCGCATGCTACACTTCCGGCGAGCGTGATCGTATAGAAGCTCGGGTCCAGGAAGCCGGTCTTGGGCTGCGGGTAGTCTGCCGGCCAGGATGGTACTTCTGATGATCAGATTTACTCAAGGCAATCTGCTCGAAGCACCCACGGAAGCGCTCGTCAATACTGTGAATACAGTCGGTGTGATGGGCAAAGGGATTGCGCTGATGTTTAGGGAGGCGTTTCCCGAGAACTATTTACGGTATCGGGAAGCATGCCAGACTGGAACTATCAAAGTGGGCAGTATATTCGCAACGGAACGCCGTGACTTTATCAGCGGTCCGCAGTGGATCATCAATTTCCCGACGAAGGAACATTGGCGATCGCCATCGCGAATCGAGTGGATTCGCGATGGTCTGGCCGATCTGCGGTCCTTCATCGAGGCGCAAGGAATCCAGTCAATCGCTCTTCCGCCCCTCGGGAGCGGCAACGGTGGCCTTGACTGGCGCGACGTAAGGCCATTGATTGTGGATGCACTCCAGTCGCTGACAGGAGTGACCATTGTGGTATATGAACCCACGAAGCGATATCAAAATATTCAAAAACGCGAGGGAGTAGAAAAACTAACGCCTGCCCGAGCGCTTTTGATCGAGCTTGTTCGTCGGTACTGGGTACTCGGGATTGAATGCACCGTTCTCGAGGTTCAGAAGTTAGCGTACTTCTTGGAAAGGCAAATCACCGGCAGTGGTCTTGAAAATCCGCTGAACCTTAATTTTGAAGCTAACCGATTTGGGCCATTCTCATCAAAACTTAGGCATTTGCTCGATTCTCTCGATGGCAGCTATCTGCATTGCGATAAGAGGCTCGCTGACGCAGGCCCGCTAGATGTGATTGGATACGACGAAACGAAGCTTGGCAAGGTTGATCTATATATCAGGACTGAGGCTAGGCCTTACCGAAAAGCTCTTGATGCTACGAGTGATGTAATCGAGGGATTTGAATCACCACTTGGCATGGAGTTATTGGCGACAGTTGACTGGCTTCAGCACAAGATGCAAGTAGAACCAACGCTGAACGCTATCAAAGGCAGCCTGCCGAGATGGCCCGGAGGAACGGGAGCCGGAGCTCGGAAGCTGAGGCTGTTCGATGATCGGTTGATTGGCTTGGCATTATCCCGACTAGAGACACGGGCGAATCAGTGAGCGCGCTTAATGGAAACCGAGCTGAAACTTCGTCATACCCCATCTCATAAAACAGATCGCAGGAGCGCCTGATGGCTCTAGCCGAATTGGATACCGCGCCCGAAACGATCGCGGCCGATCTCACCTATCTCGCCGGGCATCCCGGCAAGCTCGTGACCTATGTCGCCAAGCCCGGCGGGGTCGATGAGCGCGAGGGGGCCAACAGCGAGACGCATCTCGTCACCTTGCACAATGGCCGGCCGCTCGCCAGCAGCTTTCAGTTCGAGCGCGAGGGGTTTCGGTTTGTCGATCACCGCTCGCGAATGCGCGACTTCACCAATGAAGACGAGGTGAAGCGGGTCTACTACCCGGAATGCGTCGAGCTGATCAAACGCGAGAGCGGTGCCAAGCGGGTCGTCGTGTTCGACCACACGCTGCGCACCGCCAGCGGCGAACAGCGCGAGACGCAGAAAATCCGCGACATCGTCAGCCGCGTCCATAACGACTACACCGAGTGGTCCGGGCCGCAGCGGGTGCGCGACATCATGGGCGACGAGGCCGAAACGCTGCTCAAGGGCCGGTTTGCCATCATCCAGGTGTGGCGGCCGATCAACCACCCGGTCGAAAGCCACCCGCTGGCGATCTGCGACGCGCAGACCGTGTCGCCCGACACGCTGGTGATCAACGAGCGGCGCTACCCCACCCGGGTCGGCCAGACCTATGCGATCACCTACGACCCGCAGCAGCGCTGGTACTGGTTCCCGCGCATGCGGCCGGATGAGGCGCTGGTCTTCAAGGTGTACGAGTCGATGCAGGACGGCCGTGCCCGCTGGACCGCGCACAGCGCCTTCGAAGACCCGACCGCGCCGCCGCACGCCCGCCGCCGCGAAAGCATCGAAATCCGCACCCTCGCGTTCTTTTAGGGCCTGCTGTGTCCTATCAGAGGCGACCCTTTTTGTGTCGTCCCTGCGAAAGCAGGGACCCACCGTGGGACAAGGCTCCTTCGGGGCCAGCTTTTGAGGCGGCGCCAGGGGCCAGATGGCAAGTCAGGAGTAGGCTGAAGGGTGGGTCCCTGCTTTCGCAGGGACGACAGCGTTTGTTTCTTCTTCTACCCAAATGAAGCA
>JAFAYW010000055.1 GCA_019240125.1 Alphaproteobacteria bacterium | reverse complement strand
CGCGGGTGTCGCGACGATCAGCGGCAATCGCGCTCTGCAGATCGAGGAGCCGTTGTTGTTCGAGCAGGACTCGCCGGGTCATTGCGGCATCGACCTGCCGGAGCCGCCGCCGGTGAAATCGCGGCTAGGCGGCTTGGAGCGGCGCGGTGCGATCGGCTTGCCGGGGCTCAGCGAGCCGCAGGTGGTGCGGCACTTCACCCGGCTGTCGCAGAAAAACTACGCGATCGATAGCGGCATGTACCCGCTCGGTTCGTGCACGATGAAGCACAACCCACGCCTCAACGAAAAGATGGCCCGATTGCCGGGTTTTAGCGATGTGCATCCGCTGCAGCCGGTGCAAACCGTGCAAGGGGCACTCGAGCTGATCGATACGCTGGCGCATTGGCTGAAGACATTGACCGGCATGCCGGCGGTGGCATTGTCGCCGGCGGCCGGCGCGCATGGCGAGTTATGCGGCATCATGACGATCCGCGCCGCGCTGGAGGCGCGCGGCAATCCGAGGCGACGCATACTCGTGCCGGAATCGGCGCACGGCACAAACCCCGCGACCGCAGCGGCCTGCGGCTACACGGTCGAGGCGATCCCGGCGGATGCGACCGGTCGTGTCGATACGGCGGCGCTGAAGGGGGCACTCGGGCCTGATGTGGCGGCGCTGATGCTGACCAACCCAAACACCTGCGGTCTGTTCGAGCGCGACATCATCGAGATCGCCGAGGCGGTGCACGCCGCCGGCGCGTTCTTCTATTGCGACGGCGCCAATTTCAACGCGATCGTCGGACGGGTGCGGCCGGCTGAACTCGGCATCGACGCCTTGCACATCAATCTGCACAAGACCTTCTCGACCCCGCATGGCGGCGGCGGCCCCGGCAGCGGCCCGGTTGTCCTGGCTGCGGAACTAGCCGCCTTCGCGCCGGTACCGTGGATCGTGCATGCGGAGAACGGCTTCGCGCTGGTGGAGAGCGAAACTGGCGTGGCGGCCGATGCGATCGGCCGGCTCAAGGGCTTTCACGGCCAGATGGGCATGTTTGTGCGGGCGCTGACCTACATGATGAGCCACGGCGCCGACGGGCTGCGCCAGGTCGCTGAAGACGCGGTGCTCAACGCCAATTATCTGCGGGTGCTGTTGCAGGATGTGATGAGCGTGTCGTTTCCCGGCACCTGCATGCACGAGGTGCTGTTCGACGATCGGTTCCTCAGGGACAGCGGCGTCACGACGCTCGATTTCGCCAAGGCGATGATCGACGAGGGCTTCCATCCGATGACGATGTATTTCCCGTTGGTGGTGCACGGCGCCTTGCTGATCGAGCCGACCGAGACCGAGAGCAAGGCCTCACTCGACCAGTTCGCCACGGTGCTGCGAGGGCTGATCGGCCGGATCAAGGCTGGTGACACGGCGAGCTTTGCCGCCGCCCCGCAATTGACGCCGCGGCGACGGCTCGATGAGACCGGCGCCGCGCGCAAGCCGGTGCTACGGTGGCGGCCGGAGCCGGTCCACCAAGCAGCGGCGGAATAAACGCGTTAAACCAGAGTCCGCTGCGTTCCCCCCTTGAGCCTCCTCGATTATGTCGGCCGTGCCGACGGATCCGTCGTGAGGCGGAGCTCCTGCGCCTTCAGGATAAAGCGGCGTCAGGGGCACAAGCGGCTAATCAGCCACGGGCTGAGGGTGGGGCCTGCTTTCACAGCTTCCGGGCGGGCAGGAGCAGTCACATATGCTGCGCATCAGGGTGATGGTTGCGCGGGTGCTATCAAGCGCAAAGGGGGAAGGGCGTTATCGGGCGGGTTGGCGCTCCCCGAAGCCATATTCGCGCTTTGTGGCTCAGCCGAAGGCTTCAGGCTGAGAGCCAGAGGCGCCGCGGCGGCTGGCGGTGGCATTATCATGGCGGCGGGTTGCACCGTCGCTGCGCCGCCGGCGGCGGATTGGGCCTTTGCCGCGGCCAGCGCATTAACGACGGCAGCCTGAGCCGCAGGCGACAGCGCCAGGCCGGTGCTGCCAAAACTCGTCGCGTCGTGAGCGCTGGCATCATTACCCGCCGATGCTGATTGCGCGGGCGAGCCCGCTGTCGGATCCAGCGCCGGCGCTGTCGGCCCGAGCAGAGCGGCTGGGCGGCCGCGCCGACCCGGAGGCGGGACTCCTAGCGGCGATGTGGACGGGTTGTTCATCAATCCCGGCAGTTGATCCAGCGGAACCGGGCTTGGCCCGCGTGGCACGACGCAGCTTTGCCGCGGACCCCCCATCGTCATGGCCCCCATACCGCCGAGCCCGCCAAGCGGACCCGCCGGGGCCGCATTCGCGCCAGTGTCGGCGCCGGTCCCGGGACGCGCCGCAGGACGCCGCGGCGTGCCGCCGCCCTGCACGGCACCCGGTGTGCCCATCGGCAGCGATGATGGCGGCGCGGCGCCGAGCCCGAGCAACGGCGCGCCGACGGACTGCGACAGCTGGGCGGGCGCCACGCCGGCCGGCCGGAGCATGGCCTCCAACTGTCCGTTGGTGAGTTGGATCCGGTAAAACTTGTCGTAGAAATCGCAGACGGTGGTGCGCAGGTCTTCCTGCGTGGCGTCGGGATAGAGGAGCCCGGACAGCCAGTACAGCCCGATGAGGCGGTTAACGCCCGATGGGTCTTCGATCCAGCCGAAGGCCAGTGACGGGACCAGGTAGACGCGATGCTGGCGCACCGCCGACAGGCCGCGCCAACTGGGATCGTGCAGAAACGCATTATAGACGCCGCGCTCTTCGGTCAGGATGATCGTGGGGTCCCAGGCAAACAGCTGCGCCGGATTGACTCGGACCTCGCCGCCGCGCCCCATCGGGTAGGCGACATTGATCGCGCCGGCTTCGTCGATCGTCGCGCCGGCTGGTGAACCGGGCAGCGCGGTGGAGAGCCCGTCGTAACCGCGCGCGAAGTAGACCCGCGGCCGTTGCTCCGGCGACTGGATCAACAAGCGGCCGCGCATCGCGGCGATCGCGTGTTCGGCGAACAATGCGAGATCGTCGGCACGCTCGCGGATGCTGAGCAATCGACCAAAGCTGCGCAGAACCCGCGGCGTTCGGGCGAAACTGTCGTCCACCAGGATATAGGGGATGCCGGTGAGCTGCTGTACCTGATCGGCGTAGACGGCGTTCTCCAGGGTGACGGGGCTCGCATCGACGATGACCTGCGGCCGCAACAGGCGCGCGGTTTCTGCCATGCTTTGCGGCACCGAGCGCCGCCGCCAGGCGAGGGCCGGCCGTCCCGGCGGGCCGCGCCGTCCGGCACCGCGTTCGAGGCCGACCAGCTTGTCCGGTGCGAGCACGTACATCAGCACCTCGGCATCGCGGTCCGCGGGCATGATGCGGCTGATATTGTCGGGAAGCTCAACGCGCCGGCCGGCGGCGTCGGTGAACTGAGCCGCGAACGCCGGCGCAATGCCGAGCGCCAGCAACAGCAGGGCCGCCATCAGGGCGGCAGGCGAGCGACGCGGCATTCGGCTCCTCAACTGGCCGTTTACGTACAACGTTCTAGTATAACCGCGACGATCGCGGCGGCAAAGCCGCGCGCGCTGCGGCAGGATGCACCGCCGGGCCGGCTCGCGGGTCGCGGCGGCGGCCGGTCGACAGCCGCGAATCGCCGTAGGATCAGGCCTCGCAGGGCGACACCTCGATTGTGATGTGGCTGAGCCCGGCGATGTCGGCGAGGCGCGCCTTGTAACTGGTCGGCGGCTCCGGCCGATCGCAGACGATCGAGACAACCGCGGCATGGTGCCCGGGCCCGACCCGCCAGAGATGCAGATCGGCGATACGATCGGTGCCGTGCGCCTCGAGCCGCTGTGCGATCTCGCGGGCGATCCCTTCGGGCCGCATGTCGAGCAGCACGGCGCCGGCGGTGCGCAGCAGGCTCCACGACCAGTTGGCGATCACCAGGGCGCCGACAATGCCCATCAGCGGGTCGAGCCACAGCCAGCCGAGCACGGAGGCGGCGGTCAGCCCGAGCAGCGCCAGCACCGAGACCGCCGCGTCCGCGACAACATGGATGTAGGCCGCGCGCAGATTGAGGTCTGTGTGATCATGGTGGGCGGCGTGATGGTGATGATGCGGCTGATCGTGGGTATGCCCGTGTTCATGCGCGGCTGGCGTGTGCAACGCCGCGCCGTGCGGGGTGGCGGCCGGGCTGCCATCGTGCAACAGCCAGGCGCTCAGCAGATTGATCACGAGTCCAATTGCGGCGAGCGGGATCGCCTCGCGAAAGGCGATGGCGACCGGGTTGAACAGGCGGGTCACGCTTTCATAGCCGATCAGCAGCGCGATCATCGCCAGCACGATGGCGCTGCCGAAGGCCGCGAGGTCGCCCAGCTTGCCGGTGCCGAACGCGAAGCGCTCATCGCGGGCATGGCGGCGGGCATAGGCATAGGCGCAGGCGGCGATGACCAGCGCGCCGGCATGGGTCGACATGTGCAAGCCGTCGGCGATCAGCGCCATCGAGCCCCATAGCAGGCCGCCGACGATCTCAGCCGTCATCATCGCGCCGCACAGCGCGACGACCAGCCAGCTGCGCCGCTCGTTGCGGGCGTGGTCGGCGCCGAGGAAGACATGGTCGTGACGCCAGCGATCGAGCGACTCGGTATGCATCGTGCGTGTCCCTTTTTGCGGCCCACCGGCGATCTTGCGCCTGTCGCGCGGCGTCTTCATGTTGCGCCGATGAGCCAGATCATACAGCCGGAACCCGCGCTCGTGCTGTTTTCCGGCGGGCAGGATTCGGCGACCTGTCTCGCCTGGGCGCTGGCGCGGTTTTCCCGCGTCGAGACGATCGGCTTTGATTACGGACAACGTCACCGCATCGAACTCGACTGCCGCGCCCTGTTGTTGGAGCGGCTGCGGCGCGAGTTTCCCGATTGGGGCGGGCGGCTCGGCGCTGACCATATCATCGATCTCGGCGTGCTCGGCCAGATCAGCGATACCGCGTTAACCCGGGAGAGCGCGATCAGCTTTGCCGCCAGCGGCTTGCCCAACACCTTTGTGCCCGGCCGCAACCTGCTGTTCTTCACCTTCGCGGCGGCGCTTGGCTATCGGCGCGGGTTGCGGCATCTGGTCGGCGGCATGTGCGAGACGGATTATTCCGGCTATCCCGATTGCCGCGACGACACGCTGAAATCATTACAGGCGACGCTGTCGCTCGGCACGGAGCACCGCTTTGTCGTGCACACGCCGCTGATGTGGCGCGACAAGGCGGCGACCTGGCGCCTGGCCGAAGCGCTGGGCGGTGCCGCGCTGGTCGAATTGATCCGCCGCGACAGCCACAGCTGCTACGCCGGCGACCGCGAGCGGCTGCACGCCTGGGGCTATGGCTGCGGCACCTGCCCCGCCTGCGACCTCCGGCGCCACGGCTGGCTCGAATATCGGGAAGGTGAGGGGGGAGCCGCGGAAGAATTGCCGGCGGAAAGCTGAACTACGACCGCCTCACGGCGGCAAGCCGGGGCACATGTCCACCCGAGGGTAATTGGTGATTGGTTCTCTAGCACTGCGGCGTGTGAAGTATTCAAATCATCGCGGGCGTGTCGAACACTTAGCCCATGACGCGATGACTAAGAAACCCAAATTTTCGTCCCTGAGAAATCAAGGACCCACGGTCGGGCTCGCAGTGTGCGGAAGAGTGGGTCCCTGCTTTCGCAGGGACGACATTTTTATTTTCTCACTAAGTCTTCCGCCAGGAACAAAAATTTCTTATCACCGGCTCGGTCGCCGCGAACTTCAAGAGCATGGGTGCTAGCGGCCCTTGAGGGTGGGGCGGCGGCGGTCGCGCCAGGCTTGGTGCGCTTCCTTTTTGTCCTCGGTCAGTTCGAGCGCCATAAAGCGATAAAGGTCGGCGTTGGCGGCCTCGCGCACGCTGCTGTCCATGCCAAAGGCGACGGCCTCCTTGGCGAGCCGCGCGGCGAGCGGCGGCAGGCCGGCGATGTGCTCGGCGACCTGCATCGCCTGCGGCATCAGCTGGTCGTGGGGCACCAGCCATTGCGCGAGGCCGGTGCGATACGCCTCCTCGGCCTTGAGCGGGAAGCCCATCGCCAGTTTCATCGCCTGGCCGCGGCCGATCCAGCGCG
>JAFAYW010000365.1 GCA_019240125.1 Alphaproteobacteria bacterium | reverse complement strand
CGATCATGCGTGCCGAGTCGGGCGGAGAAGACCGCCGATCCATCCGACGATCTCTCTGCTCGAGCGATGGGCCATGATCGAGTGGCGCCGTTGGCCCTTGCGTTCCGCCTGCTCAACGGTGGTGCTGGGATGCGGGCAGGCATCACGTGCCGCACGAAATTCTGCTCGATAAGTCCCCAGTAAGTCCCCGAAGCCCATCGGACAAAGAAAATTGGCTGGCACCCGAGGGGACCAGCCAAGTTTGAACAGGGAGGCTTCACGTCTAGGAGACGTAAGGGTCCGAAGACCCTCTTTCCGGGCGCAAGTCCCGGAAACCGATTTCGGGCAGCGCGCCCGCAAAACTCGCCGCGATGCACAATCGCGATGGGCAAACTATCGCGATCTATGGTCCTGTACACCAACGGGAAATCGGTCTGGCTCGTCTGCAAAAACCGCAATGCTATGCAACATGCGAATAAATCCTCGCGACTGCTTGGAACCGCAGTGCGATTAGCTGAGGCGCCCCTCGGCGACTTTGCGCAGCAGAAAGTCACGGAACACGCTGATGCGCTTTGAGGAACGCAATTCCTCCGGGTAGACGAAATAGGCTTCATTCGGCGGCCCGGACACCTCCGGCAGAACGCGGATCAGGTCGCTGTATTCCGCCGCCACAAAATCCGGCAGGGCGGCCAAGCCCAGCCCGCTATTGACCGCGCGCAGGATGCCATAGGTGTTATTGACCGACAGGATCGGACGGCGGTCGCGCCCTGGCTTGGCGCCGGCTTCGAGCAGCCAGTTGACGCCCGGCACAGGCGGACGCGAATCCTCGCCATAGGCGATCAGCCGGTGCTCATCGAGCTCCTCAGCGCGCTGTGGGTGACCGTGCTTTTTCAGGTAATCGGGCGAGCCGTAGATGTGGATCTGAACGCTGACAAGGTGGCGCTGGATCAGATCGGGCTGGCGCGGCGGCGACATGCGGATCGCGACATCCGCCTCGCGCATCGACAGGTCGAGCTCCGAATCGTCCACCACCAGGCTCACCTGGATTTCCGGATAGAGGTCGAGGAACTCGCGGATGCGCGGAGTCAGCCAGATCGAGCCGAAAGCCACGGTTGTGGTGATTTTGAGCGGCCCCTTCGGACGGTCCTTCGATTCGGAAATCAGGCTTTCCGACATCGCCAGTTTCGCGAAGACTTCGCGGGCGGTCCGGAACAGCAATTCGCCTTGCTCGGTCAGGATCAGACCGCGCGCGTGCCGATGAAACAGCGGTACGCTGAGGCTCTCCTCCAACGCACTGATCTGCCGGCTGACGGCCGATTGGCTCAAATTGAGCGATTCGCCGGCATGGGTAAAACTGCCCGCCTCGGCGACGGCGTGAAAGACCCTTAACTTGTCCCAGTCCATAGCCATGAATTTGCCTTCCGGGAGTCCCCCTCCCCGGCGCCCCCTTCGACGGAACGTCAGGCCAGAAGCATAACCCCTATTCGGCGGCGCGCACGGCGGCCGCATCCTCCTGTGCCGCCAGGAACTTTTCTGCTTCCAAGGCGGCCATGCAACCGAGCCCGGCGGCGGTCACCGCCTGGCGGAATACTTTGTCTTTGACATCCCCCGCCGCATAGACGCCGGGAATGGCAGTCGCGGTCGAATCGGGTTCTGTCAGGATGTAACCTTGCGAATCGAGGGCCAACTGGCCGCTGACGAGGCTGGTGACCGGCACGTGCCCGATGGCGACAAAGACACCTTCGCAGGCGCGCTCGGTAACCGCGCCGGTGCGGATGTTGCGCAATTTCACCGCGGTCACCTCCGGCGGCTCCGGCGTCCCGACAATCTCCTCAAGGACGCTGTCCCACACCACCTCGATCTTCGGATTGCGGAACAGCCGGTCCTGCAGGATTTTTTCGGCGCGGAACTGGTCGCGACGGTGCACCACGGTGACCCGGCTGGCATGGTTGGTCAGATACAGCGCCTCTTCAACCGCGGTATTGCCGCCGCCGATGACAACCACCTCACGATCGCGAAAGAAGAAGCCGTCGCAGGTTGCGCAGGCCGACACGCCAAAGCCGCGATAGGTCTCCTCCCCCGGCACGCCGAGCCAGCGTGCTTGGGCCCCGGTCGCGATGATCACCGTGTCGCCGGAATAGCGATCTCCGGAATCGCCGATCGCGGTGAATGGATGGCGCGCCAGATCGACCGAGACGATCTCATCCAGGATCATCCGGGTGCCGACATGTTCGGCCTGTTTCTGCATCTGCTCCATCAGCCAGGGGCCCTGGATGATGTCGGCAAAGCCGGGATAGTTCTCGACATCGGTGGTGATCGTCAGCTGGCCGCCTTGCTGCATGCCGGTCACCATCAGCGGCTGCAGATTGGCCCGCGCCGCGTAAATCGCGGCGGTGTAGCCGGCAGGACCGGAGCCGATGATCAAAACCTTGCCGTGATGCGATTGCGGCATCATCCGTTCCTAAGAAATTGGTCAGCATTGTATAACATTTGTCGTCGCTGGCACGCCTACCAGCGCCCGCGCGGCTGCAAATGCAAATCAGAAGCCGAACATATGGTCGAGGCTGAATGCCCCGCCATGGCCAAGAAGGCCATGATAGCCGAACAGACGGCAGGTCCGGTCGCGGATGACGACGTAGGCGCCGTCGCCGGCCTGTCGCCGCGTCTCCGGATCAAACAGCGTGCTGTAGCGCAGCAGGCGGGAGCCGGAGCAGGGAATCGCCAGGCTTGCGCGTCCGATCTCGCAGCCGTTGCGGTCGTGCAGGGTCAGCTCGGTGGTGCTTTGCGCCAGCCACGGGGTCGAGGCTGGGTAGATCAGGTGGCATAACGTGTCGTACGAGGCATCGCCAAGCCGCAGGAACAGCCGCGTCGTGAGGCCCGGTGGGCGGCCGCTATAGGATTGCGGTTCGTCGCGATAGACGAGGATCGTGTTGAAGACGTGCCCGCCGAAACTGGTCTCGGCGGCGTGGCTACTCTGCCGGTGGCGGTAGCGGAACAGACCATGCAGCCAGCCGTCGCCGCTGCCTCCCGCGGCGAAATCATAGACCAGTTCGATATGGCCGGGCGCGTCGCCGAGACACGAAGCCGCCTCGTCGAGCGACACGGCGCAATCATGATCGCGCGGCAGACAGCCAAGCGGCAGACGCGCCACCTGTTCGCCCGCGGCATTATAGATCAGCCCGGCGAGCGGGAGTTTGTGCTGGGTCACCGCCATCGGCGTCGGCTGCACGATGGTTTCCCACTCGCCGCGCGGCAGGATCGGGGCGGGCAGCAGATAGCCCTTGCCGAACAACCCGGCGAGCCCGGGCAGTTCGTCATTGGGCTTCAGGTCGTCGCGCTCGACATTGACATGCGCGATGCGCCGCCGATTGGCGTGCAGCACCTCATAGCGCGGCCGCACCGCATGTTTGCCGGCGCGCACCTCGATCTGGCGCGGCCACGCGAGCCTCGGCAGGAACTCGGCGACGTCGATCGCCCGGCTGGCAAACGGGCCGAGCGCGCAGGGAAGGGGCACGACTCTATCGTCGCCCATCGGGTTGAGGCCGATTGCGCCCGCCGGGATCGGCGTGGGGTGGCTGTTCTGGATCCACAAGATAACCCGCTCGTCGGCCGCCGGAGCCGGCAGTCCAGCATAGCGGTCGGACGGCCAGGCATTGGCGTCATGGGTGCAGGACAGCGCCAGATCGGGCTCCCCGCCGGGCGCCGCTTCGCCAAAGGTATCCAGCGCATATTTGACGATGTCATGCCCGGCTGCGCCGACCACATGCACGAACAATTGTCCGGCGAATTCGCCGAGCCCAAAGCGGCTGCGCACCTCTCGGCTGTCAACGATGAGGGCGCTTCCCGGTGCGCCAGCCGACTCGTCCCATTCGGCGAGAATCCGGCCATCGCCGTCAAACAGGGTGAACCAGCAGACCGCCGGCCGTTCGCTGTAGCCCGACCAGTAATTGGCGGTGACCAGGCGGGTGTGGAGCGTCCCGGTGTTTCGGAAGAAGGCGAAATTGGTCGCGAAATTGAGCTTATCGAGATAATTGGCGGGATTACTCAGCCGCGCGGTGGGCAATCGCATGCTATCGAGGCTCAGCACGCTGGCGCCCGGCGGCAGAAGGGCTTGCAGATGCCCGATCAGTTTGTCGGCGTCGAACGCCGCGACGAACACGCGGCGCGCACCGCTGGCCGCGAGCTCGGTCACCGGCCTGACGGCATGGTCGAGCGTGTGCTGCCCGATCCTCGCGCTGTCGAGGGCATAGATTCCGGCGATTTCGACCCCGGCAGACCCGTGAATCGCGGCAAATCCGGCGGCGGCGCCATCGGGATCGACAATCGCAACCGGCCCGTGCGCTGCCAGCGCGGCGATCAGCGCGCGGCCGCCGAGTGCGGCATGCGGATGGGTCAGCGCCTTGTAGAGGGTGTTCCCGCCGCGCGAGTTGTGAAACGTCTCAATGTGCAGGGTCATCGTCGCGCATAGTACACCCGGCACGTTCCTATTGCTGCCCGCGTCCAATCCGCGCGAGGACCATTTCGCGCAAGCGCGCCCCGGCCCGGGTGGTGTCGTCGATCGGGGCATAATGCCATTCCTCGATCGCACCTGCGAATGGGCGGGTTATCCCCGCTGCTCGCATCGCCTCGTGAAACTGCGCGAATTTGCGGTTGCCGCCTGGCAGGTCGATGATGTGCACTGGCTTGCCGGTGGCGGCCGCCTCGCTGATCATCGACACTGAATCCGCTGTCACCAGCACCGCATCGGCGATCGCGAGATAGGCGTAATACGGGTTGGCGCCGCTGCCGTCCCACACGGTGGCCGGCAGCCCGGCGAGCGTTTCGCGCAACAGGGACGCGCCGGCCTCTCCGGTGCGTCGTGACGGTGTCACCACCGCCGAGCCACCCTGCCGTCGCAGCATCGTGGCGATCATCGCGGCGATCTCGATCAGCCGATCGCGATCGAGGCGATAGGCACCGTTGGTTCCACCGAGCAGCACCGCGACAATGGGCCGGGGCAAGGCAGACAGGGTCGGAAACCGCAATGCCTCGGCGGCGAGTCGATCCGGGGTCACGCGATGCACGGCGCCGCGTGTCATGACGACCTGCGGACCGCGCAGACGGTCGTGCTCGGGCACGACCATCAGGTCGAACTCGCGACGCCCGACATGCGGATCCTGCACCTGCGCGGCGATCGTCCGGCCATCGCTGGCCCGCCGGATCGCCAAAGCCGGCGCCGCCGTGTTGCGGCCGCAGCCAATCACCAGATCGGGCCAAGGCGGGGCCAGCGGCCCATCTTCCGCGCGCACGCCGGCCAGCGGCGCCAGCCACGCTTGCGGCGGTAGCCAGCTCCACGGCGCGCGCACCGCGAGGCGCTTTTCGACATAGACGAACCCGGTCGCGTCGGCGAGGCCAAGCGCTTGGCTCGCCATGCCGGGTTTGCCGTCGTGTAATACCCAGACACACGGTTTGGGATCGGCTGAGGTCACCTGAACGGGCACGCGCCGGGTGTAGGCAAAGCAGTGCGACGGGGCAAGCCCCGCGAAACCGGTAGCAAATCGGCTATTGCGCAACAAAATTGCGCGGAGCTGCCCTAATTCCTATTGTTGCCGCGATTGAGGCCCGGCATTCGGGCCGCACGCGGGGTGTTTATGCGCGGGCTGAGGCTCGATCGGATCGACCGGCAGATCCTGCAATTACTGCAGGCCGATGGCCGCATGACCAACATCGAACTGGCACGCCGGGTCGGCATATCGCCGCCGCCCTGCCTTCGCCGGGTGCGCGCCCTCGAACAGGCGGGGCTGGTCCGCGGCTACCACGCCGATCTGGCGCCCGAAGCGCTGGGCTTTGGCATCACCGTCTTCGCGCAGATCGGGTTGGCCAGCCAGGCCGAGGCCGATCTGCAATCCTTCGAGGCGCTGGTCGCCGGCTGGCCCGAGGTACGCGAGGCGCACATGCTGGCCGGCGAAACCGATTTCATCCTGAAAATCGTCGCCCCTGACTGGGACAGCTATCAGCGTTTTCTCAGCGCCAAGTTGACCTCGGCGCCAAACGTCAACCAGGTCAAATCGGCACTGGTGCTGCGCGTGTCGAAATCCGTGCCGGGGGTACCGCTCGCCGAGGACATCGCCCCGGTCGAGGCCCCGGCGGAGTTCGCCGAGCTCGTCGCCGACGATTGCTGAAGAGAGATTGGCGACGCCGCTCGTCACGCGCTTTGCGCCCAGCCCGACGGGATATCTGCATCTCGGGCATGTCCGCTCGGCTCTCGAGGGGTGGCGTGCGGCGCGACAGGCCGGCGGTCGCTTTCTGCTGCGTCTCGAAGACATCGATGCAACACGCTGTCGCCCGCAATTCGCCGATGCGATCATCGAAGACCTGACATGGCTGGGGCTCGACTGGGATGGACCGGTGCGCCGCCAATCCGAGCAGTTTGCGGATTACCGCGCCGCCCTCGATCGGCTCGAAGCGCAGGGCTTACTCTATCCGTGCTTCTGCACCCGGCGAGACATCCAGGCCGAGATCGCGCGCGCCGGCGGCGCGCCGCAGGGCCCGCTGGGCGCGCCTTATCCCGGCACCTGCCGCCATCTCGCCGCCGCCGAGCGTGCCGCGCGCCGAGCCGACGGTGCGGATTATGCGTTGCGCCTCGACATCGCGGCGGCGCTGGCGATCACGGGCCCGCTGAGCTGGGACGAAAATGGCCGGATTGTCCCCGCCGACCCGTTGCCGCTTGGCGATGTTGTCCTCGCCCGCAAGGAGGTGCCCACGAGCTATCACCTGGCGGTCAGCGTCGACGATGCGGTGCAAGAGGTAACTTTGGTGACGCGCGGAGTCGACCTGTTCGCCGCCACCCCGATTCATCGCCTATTGCAGGCACTGCTGGGCTTGCCAGCCCCTGGTTACCGGCATCACTCCCTGCTGCTGGATGCACAGGGCCGCCGCCTCGCCAAACGCGAGGGCGCGCCGACAATCCGTGCGATGCGCGAGGCCGGGGCGGGTCCTGCCGCGATCATTGCCGCGGCCGAGGCGGGGGCCTGATCAGCGCCGCCCGGCGCGAGCCTGCGACCAGCCGACGGGATCGTTCAGGAAGCGCTGAACCTCTTCATACTGGCCGGCCGTGAAACGGCCGAGATGCTCGGCCATGCGTGCCACATCCCACCAATTCGCCAACGCGAGCAGGGTTATGCCCTCGGCCTGCAAGCTGGTCTCGATCTGGCGGAAGATGCCGTAATTGAAGATCACAAAGGCATGGTCGATGGTGCCGCCCGCCTGCCGGATGGCGCGTACGAAATTGAGTTTCGAGGTGCCTTCGCTCGCCAGATCCTCGACCAGCAGGACGCGGGCGCCATCGCGCAGTTCGCCTTCGATCTGCGCGTTGCGCCCAAAGCCCTTCGGCTGCTTGCGGACATACAGCATCGGCAGTGACAGACGCTCGGCGATCCAGGCGGCAAACGGGATGCCCGCGGTTTCGCCGCCAGCCACCGCCTCGATCGATTCATAGCCGGTGTGCCGCTCGATCAGTTCGGCCGCCATATCCATCAATTTGCGACGGGCCCGCGGAAACGAGATCAACCGCCGGCAATCGATATAAACCGGCGAGCGCAGACCCGAGGTAAAGGTGAAGGGGTCTTCCGGACGGAACAGAACGGATTCGGTTTCAAGCAGGATGCGAGCGGTAATCTCGGCCGCATCGGCTTCGCTGACCGTGCGGTCAGGATTTGCAGCGTGTGACATGCTGGCATTTTAAGGGCAAAGCCGCGTGAATTGACAGCCGGATTGACAGCCCGGAGAAATGAGAACAAATAGGAAACATAATAGTAGCTTCACTGTTCTTCCCTTATGCCCTCCACACCACCACTCGAGCATTCTCTCCCCTATTGGTCATTCCCGCGAAAGCGGGAACCCAGGGCTGCGGCTCCGTCGCTTGCTCCCGGACTCCCGCTTTCGCGGGAGCGACGGGAAGGTGATCTTGCGCTAGCGGCGCTTCGCGAGCGCGTTCGGACGATTGAGCAGCCAGCCTCGCATGGTGTCCTGCCCTTCGGAATTAACCCGATCGATGGCGTTTTGCCTGGCGGGGGGCTGGCGCTGGGCGCGGTGCACGAATGTCTCGGCGCCGCCGGCGACGAGGAAGACGGTGCCGCCGCTGCCGGGTTTATCGCTGGTGTAATGGCGCGCCTTGGCTCCGGCTGTAAGCCGGAGACGGGTGAGGGTCATCTGAAGAACTCGCGCGGCAGCGCGCTTGCTCAGTCGCTTTCCCCTCACCCGCCGCTCGCCTCCGCGAGCGGTCCTCCCTCTTCCGCACTGCGGGAGGGGGTCAAGGGCATGGTGCTGTGGTGCTTGAAGCAGCCGGATCTGTATGGGGCGGGGCTCGCGGCGCACGGTCTCGACCCGGCGCGGCTGGTGCTGGTCATCGCGCGGCGTGATGAGGACGCGCTGTGGGTGATCGAGGAGGCGCTGCGTCCGGGCACCGGCCTGGTTGCGGTGGTCGGCGAGATCGGCCGCCTGCCAATGGTCGCGGGCCGCCGTCTGCAGCTCGCGGCCGAGCGCTCCGGCATAACCGCCTTCCTGCTGCGGCGCTGGCGCAACGCCGCCGAGGCCGCCGTGGAACGCGAGCGCCCCAGCGCCGCCCTGACCCGCTGGCGCATCGCCGCGCTGCCATCATCCGCCCTTGCCGGCACTTTTCCCTTTCCCCGCATCCCCGGCGAAAGCCGGGGTCCATTCCTCGACAACTCCCGGGCTGTCCTGTGGACCCCGGCTTTTGCCGGGGATGCGGGGAGGGGAAGAAAAGGGATGGGGCAACAGCGCTGGCGAGTCGAGTTATTGCGGTGCCGTGGCGGCGTGCCCGGCAACTGGGAGGTGGAGGTCGCGGATGCGGCGGGTCTTATATCTGTTTCTGCCGGATTGGCCGATCGATCGGCTGCGGCGGCTCGGCATGCGGCACAGCGGCGGGACCCGGTCAGACTCGCCGGCTGACGCGGCGCCGTTTGCCACCGTCATTTCTAGCGCCGGCCGCCGGCTGCTCGCCGCGGTCAACACCGCCGCCGCGGGAAACGGGCTTGCTCCCGGCATGCCGCTCGCCGATGCGTTGTCGTTTCTGCCGGGTCTCGCGACCCAGCCGGCCAATCTCGCGGCCGACGCGGCGGCGTTGACCCGGCTGGCCGAATGGTGCGGCCGCTACAGCCCGTGGACGGCTCCCGATGGCATTGATGGCGTCAAGATCGAGATCACCGGCTGCGCTCATCTCTGGGGCGGCGAGGCGACGCTGATTGCCGATCTGTCTCGCCGTCTGATCCGGCAGACGATCGGCCATCGTATCGCGATCGCGGGCACGCTTGGCATGGCCTGGGGGCTGGCGCGTTTTGCCGCCGCCGACGGGCAGCCGGCGCTGCCCGCCGCCGATAATGAGCGGCCGGCCCTGGCGCCGTTGCCGGTCGAGGCCTTGCGGCTCGACCCGGCGACATCAGCCGGCTTGCGCCGCGTCGGGTTGCGCCGGGTCGGCGATCTGTATGCGATGCCGCGCGACGTGCTGGCCCGCCGGTTTGGTCCGCAAGTGGCGTTGCGGCTCGACCAGGCAATTGACGCCGTGCTCGAGCCGCTGTCGCCGCTCGGCGAGGCGCCGGTGCGGCGGGTGCGCCTCAGCTTTGCCGAGCCGATCGCCGATCCGGCCGACCTCGCTCGCGCCGCCGAGCGCCTCGCCGAGGATCTGGTCGCTCGCCTGGCACGCGAAGGCATGGGCGCGCGGCGCCTTGACCTCGCCTTTCACCGCGTCGACGGGCATGTCGAGCATATCCGCCTCGGTACCGCCCGCCCCAGCCGCGACCCGCGTCACCTCGCCGGGCTATTCATCGCCAAACTTGACGCGGTCGATCCGGGGTTTGGCATCGAAGACATGATCCTCGCCGTTTTTGCCGCCGAGCCGTTGCCGCCGGAGCAGAGCCCTCTGACCCGCGACGGCGAGGCAACCGAAGCGGACGGCATCGCGCCCCTCATCGATCGCATCGGCGCGCGGCTCGGCCTGGACGCGATCGGCTCCATCGCCAGCCGCGAAAGTCACATTCCGGAACGGGCCTCCTACTTCGCTCCGACCGACAGCAGCCCCCAGCCCAGCCTTCTCCCGCGAGCGAGAGAAACAAACGCTGGCATTTCCTTCCCCCTCTCCCGCTCGCGGGAGAGGGTTGGGGTTGGGGTGGGGACTGCCAGTGCGTCAGCGCCTTTGAAGCCACCGCGACCGGTTCGCCTGTTTACCCCACCCGAGCCGATCACGGTGATCTGGCAAATCCCCGATGATCCACCGGCCCAGTTTAAGTGGCGGCAACAGGCGCATCTGGTGCAGCGCGCCGACGGGCCTGAGCGTATTGCCGAGGAATGGTGGCTACCCGGCGCTTCACTCGCAGTCGAGGCGGTGCGCGACTATTACCGAATCGAGGACGAATCGGGGCGGCGCTTCTGGCTGTTCCGCGCCGGTCTGGCCGGGGGCGACCCGCCGCCGCGCTGGTTTCTCCACGGCCTTTTTGCGTAATGCCGGACCTTTCTTTCAAGGCTTTCGACAAGCTCTCCCGTACCGTCGGGAGCGGAAGCCACAGCCCTGAATTCGACAAGAAAAAAGGCGGCAGCGGTGGCGGCCCGCCCACATCGCCCACGGCGTGCATGGAGGGGCCGGCTTATGCGGAATTGCAGGTAACCAGCAATTTCTCGTTCCTGCGCGGCGCCTCGCATCCGGAGGAGCTGGTCACGGCGGCGTCGCTGCTCGGCCACCAGGCGGTTGCGATCACCGACCGCAACAGCCTCGCCGGTATCGTGCGCGCCTATCAAACGGCGCGCGATATCGAGATGCGGCTAGTCGTCGGCGTGCGACTTGATCTGCGCGATGGCACCAGCCTGCTAGCCTATCCGCAGCACCGCGCCGCTTATGGCCGCCTGACCCGCTTGCTGACTCTCGGAAAAAGTCGCGCTCGCAAGGCGGAATGCCACCTCGACTACGCCGATCTCGTCGCGCATGGCGAAGGGCAGATCGTGATCGTCTTACCGCCGGAGGCGGGTGATGTCGCCGAGCTGGCCGGCCGCGTCGCCGGTGATTTTGCCGGCCGCGCCTATCTCGCTGCGCATAATCTCTATCGCGGCGATGATACCGCCCGCCTCGCTGGCCTGGCCGAGCTGGCGCGGCAGACCGGGTTGCCGCTCGTCGCGGTCAATGACGTGCTGTACCACACCCCGGCGCGGCGCGTATTGCAGGATGTCGTGACCTGCATCCGCGAGCACTGCACGATCGCCGAGGCCGGGTTCCGCCTTGCCGCCAATGCCGAGCGCCACCTGAAGCCGGCGGCGGAAATGATTCGGCTGTTCCGCGGCTACGACGACGCGCTGGCTCGCACCCTGGAGATCGTCGAGCGCTGCCATTTCAGCCTCGATGAATTGCGCTATGAATACCCCGAGGAGCCGGTCCCCGCCGGGCTTACACCGCAACAGCACCTGACCAACCTGGTCTGGCAAGCCGCCCACACGAAATTCGCCCTTAAACCCTCTCCCGCAATGCGGGAGAGGGGGGATTGGCGGCGCGAGCCGCCGGTGGATGAGGGTCTAGTGGAAGGATGTTTACGAGTCTCTCTCACCTCCAATGAAGGAGAGGGAGTTGCTCGGGCGTTTACCGACGCGTTCAACAGTTGTCGTCCCGGCGAAAGCAGGGACCCACCGGTCGACAACTCATGTGCTTCCACAATCGAAGAGGAGGTGCCGGCGGCGGTACTCCAACCGTCGTCAGGGCGGCAGGTTGAACGAATGGCAATCGACGATATCTCGGCCATCCCGGCCAAGATCCGCGAGCGCCTCACCCATGAACTGGCGCTGATCGAGCAGCTCGATTTCGCGCGCTATTTCCTGACCGTACATGACATCGTCGCCTACGCGCGCAGCCAGGACATTCTGTGTCAGGGGCGCGGCTCGGCGGCCAATTCGGTGGTGTGCTATTGCCTCGGCATCACCTCGGTCGATCCCGAACAGATCGACGTCCTGTTCGAGCGCTTTATCAGCGCCGCGCGCAACGAGCCGCCCGACATCGATGTCGATTTCGAGCACGAACGGCGCGAGGAGGTCATTCAGTATATCTACAGGCGTTATGGCCGTGACCGCGCCGGCATAGCCGCCACGGTGATCTGCTATCGCGCACGCGGCGCGATCCGCGAGGTCGGCAAGGTGCTTGGCCTGTCGGGCGATGTCGTCGCGGCTTTGGCCGGCATCGTCTGGGGCTGGAGCAATGACGGCATTGCCGATCACCGGGTGCGCGAGGCCGGGCTCGACCCCACCGACCGCAATCTGCGTTTGGCGCTCGATCTGGCCGCCGAATTGATTGGTTTCCCGCGCCACCTGTCGCAGCATGTCGGCGGCTTCGTGATTACCCGCGGCCCTTTGTCCGAACTGGTGCCGATCGAAAATGCGGCGATGGAAGCCCGCACCTTTATCGAATGGGACAAGGACGATCTTGACACCCTAAAAATCCTTAAGATCGATGTCCTGGCGCTCGGCATGCTGACCTGCATCCGCAAGGCGTTCGACCTGATCGCGCTTCATTACGGCCGTCACCTCGAACTCGACGCGGTCCCGACCGAGTTGCCGGAAGTCTACGAGATGCTGAGCCGGGCCGATTCGGTCGGCGTCTTTCAGGTCGAAAGCCGTGCCCAGATGACGATGCTGCCGCGGCTCAAGCCCCGCACCTTCTACGATCTGGTGATCGAGGTCGCGATCGTGCGGCCGGGGCCGATCCAGGGGAATATGGTGCACCCCTACCTGCGCCGTCGCAGCGGCAAGGAGCATGTCGAGTACCCCTCCCCGGCGCTGCGCCGGGTGCTCGAAAAGACCAAGGGCGTGCCGTTGTTTCAGGAACAGGCGATGCAGATCGCGATCGTCGGCGCCGGATTTTCGCCCGAGGATGCCGACCGGCTGCGCCGCGCCATGGCGACCTTCAAGCGCAACGGCGACATCCACAAATTCCGCGAAATGTTCCTCGGCGGGATGGCCCGCAACGGCTATCCGGCCGAATTCGCGACCCGCTGTTTCGATCAGATCGAGGGGTTCGGCACCTACGGCTTTCCGGAAAGCCATGCCGCCGCCTTCGCGAAGCTGGTCTACATCTCGGCCTGGATCAAATGCTTCTACCCCGATGTCTTCGCCGCCGCGCTGCTCAACAGCCAGCCGATGGGCTTCTACGCGCCGGCCCAGATTGTCCGCGACGCGCGCGAGCACGGCGTCGAGGTGCGCGCCCCCGACATCAACTTCAGCGACTGGGACTGCACACTGGAGCAAAAACCCTCTCCCGCATTGCGGGAGAGGGGGGGTCGCTTGCACCAGCAAGCGGTGGGCGAAGGGCTCCTGAACGGTGTTAAGCCAATCCCCCTTACCCCAACCCTCTCCCCTGATGGGGAAGAGGGAGAAGAACCGGAGCCCATCTCCGCCCGGCCGTCGCCGGAGGAGCGCCGCGCGGTGCGGTTGGGGTTGCGGCAGATCAAGGGGCTCCGGGAGGCGGATGCCCGGCAGCTGGTCGAGGCACGCGACGCCGTCTACAGCGATTCCGAGGAATTATGGCGGCGCAGCGGGCTTGGTCGAGCCGCGCTCGAACGTCTCGCGGCGGCCGATGCGCTACGTTCGCTTGACCTCGATCGCCGGCAGGGGCTGTGGGCGCTAAAGGCGCTGGGCGAACCGCCGCTGCCGCTGTTTGCGGCATCTCGGCTGCAAGAAAAAGAGGCCGTGCAAAGTACGATGGTAGCGACCGGCATGACCAGTGAACAGCGCGCCGCGGCGCTGTTGCCGGCAATGCCGCTCGGCGAGCATGTCGTCGAGGATTACGCGACCACCAGCCTGTCGATAAAGCGCCATCCGCTAGCCTTTCTACGCGGCGAATTGCGTAAGGAGGGGCTGGTCGCCGCCGCCGATCTGGCGAGATTGCGGGTCGAGCGGCGCTATCGCATCGCCGGGCTTGTCCTGATCCGGCAGCGTCCCGGCAGTGCAAACGGTGTCGTGTTCGTCACGATCGAGGATGAGACCGGCGTCGCCAACCTGATCGTCTGGCCGCCGGTGCTCGAACGTTTTCGCCGCGCCGCGCTCGGCGCCACTCTGCTGTACTGCCGCGGACGCCTGCAGCGCGAGGACCGCGTCATTCACCTAGTCGCCGACGACCTGCGGGACTGGACACCGCGCCTGCGCACCCTGCGCGACCGCACCGGCGACGAGCCGCGGAGCAACAGTCGGCTCCACCCCGCCGCTGCCGGATTTCTCGACGACAGTCTTCCCGAAATTGTGATCGCGAGCCGGGACTTCCATTAGCCTGCTTGGCAAGCGATCTGCCGTCGCCCAGTTCTTTTCCATGAACCTCGTCCTCACCGGCGACCTGCTTTCGGAAACACCGCTGCGAGCGGCAGTTCGCGATGCCCACTACCTCGACGAGATCGAGGCCGATCTGCGCAATCTGGCCCTCACCGATCTGCCCCATGAGGTCCGTAGCCGGATCACCGCCCGCGCTCGCGCCCTGGTCGAGGCGGTGCGGCATAATCGAGTTGGCACCAGCGGGCTCGACGCTTTCATTCATGAATATTCGTTGTCATCGCCCGAAGGCGTGGCGCTGCTGTGTCTCGCCGAGGCGCTGTTGCGCATTCCCGATACCGACACGGTCGACCGGCTGATCCGTGACAAGATCGGCGGCGCCGATTGGCAGCGCCACCTCGGCCATTCCGGTTCGATCTTCGTCAATGCCTCAACCTGGGCCTTGATGCTGACCGGCCGGTTGCTGCGCCCCGACCGGGGCGAACACGATCTTGGGCATGTCTTGCGGCGCCTGATGGCCCGGACCAGTGAGCCGGTATGGCGCCAGACCGTGACAGCGGCGATGCGCATCCTCGCCGACCAGTTCATCCTCGGCCGCACGATCGGCGAAGCCTTGGACCGCGCCCGCTCGGCGGAAGCGGCGGGCTATCGCCATTCCTTCGACATGCTCGGCGAGGCAGCGCGCACGATGCCCGATGCCGAGCGTTACCGCGCTTCCTATCAGGCGGCGATTGCGGCGATCGGCGGTGCTGTCGGCGACCGCCAGGTCGAGGCGGCGCCCGGCATTTCCGTCAAGCTGTCGGCATTGCACCCCCGCTATGAGATGGCGCAGCGCGAGCGGGTGATGGGTGAATTGTTGCCGGTGCTGCTCGACCTGGCGCGGCAGGCGCGCGAGGCGGCAATCGGCTTTACGATCGACGCGGAGGAAGCGGATCGGCTTGATCTGTCGCTCGATCTGATCGAGGCCCTGGCACTGTCGCCCGATCTCGCCGGATGGGATGGGCTCGGCCTCGCCGTCCAGGCCTATCAGAAACGCGCCCTGCCGCTGCTCGATTGGCTCGCCGATCTCGCGGCGCGTGGGCGGCGGCGCCTCCGGGTGCGGCTGGTCAAAGGGGCCTACTGGGATAGCGAGATCAAGCATGCCCAGGAGCGCGGCCTGGCGGATTACCCCGTCTTTACCCGCAAAGTAGCGACCGATGTCTCCTATCTCGCCTGCGCGCGGCGCATGCTGGCGGCTGGCACCGCCTTCTACCCCCAATTCGCCACACATAACGCGCATACCGTGTCGGCGATCCTCGAACTGGCATCCGATCGCTACGACTGGGAGTTCCAGCGTCTGCACGGGATGGGCGAGGCGCTGTATCGCGAGATTGTCGGTCCGGCGGCGCTCGACCGACCCTGTCGTATCTATGCGCCGGTTGGCGGTCACGAAGAGCTGCTGGCGTATCTGGTGCGCCGCCTGCTCGAAAACGGCGCCAACACCTCGTTTGTCAACCGCCTCATCGATGAGCATGAGCCGGTCGACAAGATCGTCGCCGACCCCATCGCTCGCCTCGCGGACGTGCCACATAAGCGGCATCCGCACATCGCGCTGCCGCGCGATCTGTTCCGCGATCGGCGCAATTCCCGCGGTCTCGACCTCAGTGAGCCGCGCACCCTTGCCGCCCTGCGTTATGATCTTGCCGTCGCTTTTACCCGTCAGGCCCAGGCCGCGCCAATCATCGGTGGAGTCGAGCAGCCGGGACCTGCCATTGCGGTGGTATCCCCTAGCGGTTATCGAGAGCCGATCGGCACCGTCCTGGCGGCGACACCGGCTCAGGTTGAGGCAGCGCTTGCTGCCGCCGTACCCGCCGCCGCCGCCTGGGATACGGTATCCGCCTCGCGGCGGGCAGCGATGCTGGAACGCGCCGCCGAACGCTTCGAGGCCGAGCAGGCGAATCTGCTGGCCCTGATCGTCCGCGAGGGCGGGCGTACGATCCCGGCGGCGCTCTCCGAATTGCGCGAGGCGTGCGACTACCTGCGCTACTACGCGGCCCGGGCTCGCGCCGAATTTCACCGGCCGGTGGTGCTGCCTGGCCCGACCGGTGAGCACAATCAGATCGCATTGCATGGTCGCGGGGTTTTTGCGTGCATCTCGCCGTGGAATTTTCCGCTGGCGATCTTTACGGGACAGGTCGCGGCGGCGCTAGCGGCGGGCAACGCGGTGATCGCCAAACCGGCCGAGCAGACGCCACTGGTGGCGGCGGCGGCGGTGCGTCTCCTGCAAGCCGCGGGTATCCCGGGTGACGTGCTGCATTTGTTGCCGGGGGACGGCGAGACGATTGGCGGCGCGCTGGTACGCGACCCGCGCGTCGCCGGTGTCGCCATGACCGGCTCGACCGAGACCGCCCGGACGATCGCCCGGCTGCTGGCCGACCGCGAGGGGCCGATCGTGCCGCTGATCGCCGAAACCGGCGGACAGAACGCGCTGATCGTCGACTCATCGGCGTTGACCGAGCAGGTTGTCGCCGACGCGCTGATCTCCGCCTTTGACAGCGCCGGGCAACGCTGTTCCGCCCTTCGCGTGCTCTATCTCCAGGAGGATATCGCCGAGCGCGTCCTGACGATGCTGTCGGGCGCCGCGGCGGAATTGTGCATCGGCGACCCGGCCTTGATCGCGACCGATATCGGCCCGGTGATCGACGGGGAGGCGCGGCAGCGGCTCGAGCGCCACGCCGCGCGGATGGCGGAGGAGGGGCGGCTGGTCTTTGCCGGCCGGCTGCCGCCCGATTTCGCGAACGGCACGTTCTTTCCGCCGCATATATTCGAGATCGCTCGCGGGTCGCTGCTGACTGGTGAGGTCTTTGGCCCCATTCTGCACGTCGTGCGATGGCAGGCGGATCGGCTCGACACGGTGCTCGATGAAATCGCCGCGACCGGCTACGGCCTGACTTTGGGGGTGCATAGCCGCATCGAGGCAACCGTGCGGCACATCGCCAGCCGCCTGCGGATCGGGAATATCTACATCAACCGCAACATGATCGGGGCGGTCGTCGGGGCCCAGCCCTTTGGCGGCGATGGGCTCAGCGGCACTGGTCCAAAGGCTGGCGGTCCGCGCTACCTCCACCGCTTCGCGACGGAGCGGACAATGTCGGTCGACACCACCGCGGCCGGTGGCAATGCCACATTGATGTCGCTCGACGAGGAGGCCGACTAAGCCGATTCGCAGCACCGCCGTGATTGAACCGCAGGGTACGCATTCAACCCAAAATTTGCCGTATCGCCATCCCAGGTCGGGCTGACGGACGTATTAAGACAGGGGCCGTATGGTCCGGCAGCGCACCCGCCAAACCGATAAAGTTCCTGATGAATCGCTCGGCGATTGACCTATACTGATTTGAGTGTTGCGCAAATGCCGCGGCCTGAGGTCTTGTAAAGTCCAGTGTTGCGGTCGGACTGTTGCACGAATGTCGCGACCCTCCGCGTTCTGCGACTGGAAACCGGTTAACCGGCTCCGCGAGCTAAAAAGCGTTTGCCATCGTAAAAGTGGATGGTAATCATGAGCGTAACGATGGTGGGAAACCATCGTCTAACGCGTATTTGCGGCCGGAGGTAAGGGGTATGATGAATCGCTATCTGCTAGGCGCCGGTGTCGGGCTTGCCGTAGCGCTGAGCTGGGCGGACGCGAAGGCACAGTTGCTGCCGATGATGCCCGCTGGGCCGGGCGCATGGTATATCGGCGGCGAGGGCGGCTGGACATCGCTCGACAGCGCGTCCGACAAGGTCGGCCCGTTCAAGTTCAAGCAGTCGTTTAACGACGGCTTCAATGTCGGTGGTCGCGCCGGGTACGAATGGGGCCCGATGCGTTTTGAAGAAGAATTCAACTTCCGGCAGAACGGCGAGTCGACGTTTGGCCCCTTCAAGGCCACGGGCAATCGGAACGCTTATGCGTTCATGACCAACGCCATCTACGACTTCACCTTCGGGTGGCCGGTTACGCCGCATATCGGTGTTGGTATCGGTGCGGTCGAGCTGCATGACGGCGCCGGCATCAAGGGTATCGGGACAGTCGGCCGGGGGACCGATTGGCAGTTCGGCTATCAGGCGATCGCCGGTGTGCGCTACAACATCAACCCATCCCTGGCGTTTGACGTTGACTATCGCTACCTCGGGACGACCGATCCAAGCTTCGGGACCTTCGGTGGTGCCAAGTACACTTCCGAGTATTCGTCGCACAGCGTCGTGGCCAGCTTGAGCGTGCGCTTTGGCGCGCCGCCGGCACCGGTGGTTGCACCGCCGCCGCCGCCGCCGATGGTGATGCCCGCGCCGACCAAGGTGTTCCTGGTGTTCTTCGACTGGGATCGGGATACGATCACGCCGGAAGGCATGCAGATCATCCAGCAGGCTGCGGCGACCTTCCGCCAGGGTGGCAGCGTCCGGCTCCAGGTCACCGGCTACACCGACGCCTCTGGCTCGGTTGGCTACAACCAGCGGCTCTCCGAACGGCGTGCCAACAACGTCGCCAACGCTCTGGCCCGCCTCGGCGTGCCGCGTCAGGCGATGGCCGTCAGCGGCCGCGGCAAGAACGACCAGCGCGTTCCGACCGCCGACGGTGTCCGCGAACCGCAAAACCGCCGCGTCGAGATCGTCTTCCCGTAAGAGGGTCTTCGCGACAGGACAGCCGGAGCCTTCGGGCTCCGGCACCTTCAAACCGCCGCGCATCAGCGCGGCGGTTTTTCTTTGTCTCCGGCACACGCTGACGGAGTTTTCGCGTGCCTGATGCGAAGGCTGTTTCGTCGCTCTGCCGCGGGCCTTAGGATTGCAACTGCTTCGCAACTCGATGGGCCGTCATGTCCGATAATGCCGCAATGCCGTTGTCCCGCTTTAAGGTGCTCGATCTCACCCGCGTGCGCGCCGGCCCGACCGCCGTGCGCCAGCTCGCCGATTGGGGCGCTCAGGTCATCAAGATCGAGGCCCCGCCGAGCCCGGGCGAAGGCCTTGGCGGACCGCGCCATGGGCCTGACTTCCAGAACCTGCATCGCAACAAGCGCAGCCTGACCCTCGACCTGAAATCGCCCGAGGGTATCGAGATCTTCCGCAAACTGGTGCACGACGCGGACGTGGTGGTCGAGAACTACCGGCCGGACGTAAAGACGCGGCTCGGCATCGACTATGCCGCCCTGCAAGCGATCAACCCACGCCTTGTCTATGCCAGCATCTCCGGCTTTGGCCAGAGCGGCCCTTACCGCGACCGGCCGGGTTTTGACCAGATCGCGCAGGGCATGGGCGGGCTGATGTCGATCACCGGGCTGCCGGGTCAGGGGCCGGTACGCGTCGGCATCCCCGTCGCCGATCTCACGGCCGGCATCTTCACCGCGATGGGCGTCCTGGTCGCGCTGTTGGAACGCGAGGTGTCTGGCAAAGGCCAGTGGGTCGAAAGCTCGCTGCTGGCGGCACAGATCGCGATGCTTGATTTTCAGGCGGCGCGCTGGCTGATCGCCGAGGAGGTGCCGGAACAGGCTGGTAACGATCACCCCACGAGCATCCCGACCGGGGTCTTCAAGACGCGCGACGGGCACATCAATATCGCCTCGGCCGGCGACGACATCTTCCGCCGACTGTGCAAGGCCCTCGACAAGCCGGATCTCGCCGACCGTCCCGATTACAAAGGCGGCCGCGACCGCTCGACGAACCGGGCCGCGCTCAATGCCGAGATCGAGGCCGTCACCAAGACGCGCGACAGCGCCGAATGGATCGACCGTCTCAACGCCGCCGGGGTACCCGCCGGCCCGATCTATCAGATGGACCAGGTCTTCGCCGATCCTCAGGTCAGGCATCTCGGCATCGCGCAACCGGTCGAGCACCCGACGCTGGGAGCGATCGAACTGGTTGGCCAGGCCGTCACCCTGAGCCGCACCCCGAGCAAACTGCGCAGCGCCAGCCCCGAGGCCGGCGAGCATACCGACGCGATCCTGCGCGACCTCGGCTACAGCGACGGCGACATCGCCGGATTGCGCGAACGCCGGGTCATATAGGGCCAGCCCATGCCGGTCATCAACCGCATCGCCGATTTCCAGCCCGAGATGGCGGGCTGGCGGCATGATCTGCACGCCCATCCCGAAACGGCGTTCGAGGAGCACCGCACCGCCGATGCGGTGGCGCGGCTGCTGGAATCGTTTGGGCTCGTGGTCGAACGCGGCGTCGCCCGTACCGGGGTGATCGCGACATTGGCCGGGTCGCGCCCCGGAAATCGAGCGATTGCCTTGCGCGCCGATATGGATGCCCTGCTGATCGAGGAGCGCAATGCGTTCGCGCATGCCTCGACGCATCATGGCCGGATGCATGCCTGTGGTCATGACGGGCACACCACGATGCTGCTCGGCGCCGCGAAATACCTCGCCGAAACGCGCAATTTCGCGGGCATGGTGCACTTCAT
>JAFAYW010000024.1 GCA_019240125.1 Alphaproteobacteria bacterium | reverse complement strand
CGCCTCGGCGCGTCGTTTCAGCTCCTCGGCCTGTGCGGTGCTCGGGTTCTGGTCTTCTTCACCGAACACCGCGAACAGCGGACAATGCAGTTGTGAGACAAAATTCAGAACCGGCGTCGGCCGCTCCGGTGTGTGTGCGGCATCGGGGGTGGCGCGGTCAATAAAACCGCCCCAGCAATCGACCGCGGCATCGACCTTGTTGCTCCAGCACGCAAAGAGCAGCGTCTGGCGCCCGCCGGAGCAGAAGCCGATGGCGCCGATCTTGCCGGTGGCGCCAGCCAGGCCGCTGAGGTAATCGGCCGCGGCTTCGAGATCGCCCACCGCCTGGCTGTCCTTCAGCCCGAACATGACCGGCATGACGGAGCTCATGTCGCCAGGATCCTTCGGCGCGCCGTCGCGCCAGTATAGGTCGGGGGCGAGCGCGTTGTAGCCGATATTGGCGAAGCGCCGGGCCAGGTCGCAGATATGGTCGGCGAGGCCGAAGGCCTCATGGATCACAACGATGCCGGGGTAAGTGCCCGGTGTGTTGGGTTGCGCGAGGTAGCCGGGAATCTTGGTGCCGCCGCTCGGGATGTGCACGATGCCGCCCTTGATGCGGCTGGGGTCGGTGACGAGACCGGGTACGTTGGCCATCTCTAGTCTCCTCCTGAGGGGCGTCCTAAGCGGGCGCGGGGGCTGGGCCGGATAATAGCGGCCTCGGCGGATTGGGCCATAGCCCGCGGCACAGTTCCGCGTCATGCTGCCGCCAATAACAATTTCGGGAGGAGACGATGGCCGGTGATCTGTGGCGCCGTCGCGACGTGTTGGCAGCGGCGGGTTCGACCGCCGCCATCCTCGGCGCGGGCTCGCACCCAGCGCGGGCGCAGGCGGTGAAATGGTCCGAAGGGACGGAAAAGCCGAAATTGCAGGCGCCGCCGAATGCCTGCGATTGCCACCACCATATCTACGACTCGCGCTACCCGGTGGACCCGAAAGCGGTGTTGAAGCCGGGCGATGCCACTGTCGCGGATTACCGCGCGTTGCAGCAGCGCATCGGCACGACGCGCAATGTGATCGTGACGCCCTCCACCTATGGCACCGACAACCGGGTGACGCTCGACGCGATGAAACAGATGGGGGCGCAGACCCGTGCCGTGGTCGTGGTCAATGACAGCATCGCCGATGCCGATCTGAAGAGCATGCACGAGGCTGGCGCGCGCGGCACCCGCTTCAACCTGGCGCAGGCCGGCGCGACGACACCCGAGATGCTCGAACCGCTGGCGAAACGCATCCACCCGATGGGCTGGCACATCCAGATCAACGCGACGGCCGACACGATCATGCAGATCATGCCGATCCTCGAGAAGCTGCCGACGCCGATCGTGTTCGATCACCTCGCGCATATCCCCGAGCCGGACGGTATTCAGCATCCGCTTTTCGCCAAGGTGCAGGCGATGATGGAGAAGGGGAATGCCTGGGTGAAATTGTCGGGCGCCTATGCCGACACCAAAGTCGGGCCGCCCACTTATGCCGACTCGACGGCGGTGGCGCAGGCCTATGCCAAGGCGGCGCCCGAGCGCTGCGTCTGGGGCAGCGACTGGCCGCACCCCTCGGAACGCGACAAGAAACCCGATGACGCTGTTCTGTTCGACCTGTTGTCGAGCTGGGTGCCAGATGAAGCGGCGCGGCATCGGGTACTGGTCGAGAACCCGGCGGTGCTTTACGATTTCCCGAAAGCCGTCTGAGGAGTTTTCGGCATGTCCACGCTCGCGCCGCTGCGTCCGCTGATCGAGGGGCCGTCCGCGTGGCTTGGCCGTGATTTGGGCGATCAGCCCGATTTGTGGACGCACCATCTGTCAGCGGCCGAAATCGGCGAGATCGAGGCCGCGGTTGCCGGGGTGCGGCAGCGCGGGCTCGACATCGCCGAGATCAAGCGCGCCGATTTCCCGCTGCCGACACTCGGCCCTGTCCTCGACCGGCTGCGCAAAGAGGTTCTGGACGGGCGTGGTTTTGTGCTGATCCGCGGCCTGCCGGTCGAAGGCCGGCCGATGGTCGACAGCGCCGCGGCCTATTGGGGCGTCGGCACCTATTTCGGCAATGCCCGCTCGCAGAACGCCAAGGGCCATCTGCTCGGTCATGTGCGCGATCTCGGGCTGCACACTGATGATCCGAATGTGCGCACCTACCAGACTACCGAGCGGCAGCATTTCCACACCGACTCGTGCGATATCGTCGCGCTGTTGTGCCTGAAGACGGCGCAATCCGGCGGCATGTCGTCGTTCACCAGTTCGATGTCGATCTATAACGCGATGGCGACGCGGCGCCCGGATCTGGCGGCCCGGCTGTTCCACACCTTCCCGACCGATCGGCGCGGCGAGGTGCCGGAAGGCAAGAAGCCCTATTTCGATGTGCCGGTGTTCAACGATTTCGCCGGTTATCTGTCGGTGATCTATTCGCGGCCCTACATCCACTCCAGCCAGCGTTTCCCCGACGCCCGCCGCCTGGCCCCGGAAGACATCGAGGCGCTCGACCTGTTCGACGATCTCGCCAACGATGCCGACCTGCGGCTCGACATGAGCTTTCAGCCCGGCGACATGCAGTTTCTGCACAACCACACGATCCTGCACGACCGCACCGCTTTTGTGGATTGGCCCGAGCCGGAGCGCAAACGTCACCTGCTGCGGCTGTGGCTCGCCTCGCCGGGCGCCCGCCCGCTGCCGCCGGTCTACGCCGAGCGCTACGGCAGCATCACGGTCGGCGATCGCGGCGGCATCATCTGTCCGAACACACGGCTGCACGCGCCGCTCGAGCCGGTCTAGCTGCGGCAGCGGCAGCGTAGTTCAACCCGCGATAAGAGGAGCGAACAAGCTCCGGTAGGAAGGGGAGGGTGAAATGGCGGAGATACTCGGGCTGGGCTGCACGCATTGGCCGACGCTGTGTTTGCCCGACGAGCGGCTGACGGACGTGTTTCAGCGGGTCTTGAGCGCGCCCAATGTTGAGGCGAAGGTCAAGGACCCGGCGAGTTGGCCGCCGGAGTTGTTGGCCGAGCTCGGCAACGATGACGGCCTTTCCGCCGCCCGCCGCTGCGGTGAGCGTTTCGGCAACGATTTCCGTGCGATCCGCAAAATCCTCGACGATTTCAACCCGGATTTTGTCCTGGTGTGGGGCGACGACCAGTACGAGAATTTCCGCGAAGATATCGTGCCGCCATTTTGCGTGTTCGGCTTTGACGATGCCTTCGAGCTCCAGCCCTGGAACAACGGCAACGGAGGCAAGCCAAACCGCTGGGCAGAGCCGGGCGATTGGCGCCTGCCCCTGAAAGGGCATCGCGAGGGTGCGAAGGCCATCGCCACCGGCCTGATCGAGCGCGGCATCGATATCGCCTATGCCTACAAGCCGCTGCACCACCCGATGGCGCATGCCTTTACCAACACGTTTCTGTATCTCGATTGGGACCGCCGGGGGGTTCCCTATCCCGTCGTGCCATTCGCGGTGAATTGCTATGGCCGAAACCTGATCCACGCCAAGGGCGGGCTCGGGCATCTGTTTGCGCCGCCGCCGGGGCCGGACGAGACCGGCGATCCGCCCTCACCGCAGCCGTGGCGGTGCATGGATGTCGGCGCCGCGATCGCCGAGACGCTGGCGGCGTCACCCTATCGGGTGGCGCTGATCGCCTCGTCGAGCTGGTCGCATTGTTTTCTGTCGCCAAAGAACGGCTATCTGTGGCCCGATCATGAGGGCGATCGGGTGCTGTTCGACGCCGTCGAGCGCGCCGATTGGGGCACCTGGCGCAGTCGCAGTCTCGACCAGATGGAATTCTCCGGGCAGCACGAGATGCTGAACTGGATGTGCCTGATCGGCGCGATGGAGGCGCTCGATCGCAAGGCGGTCATCCACGATTACATGGAGACGTATATCCTGGCCTCCGATAAGTGCTTTCTTTCGTTCCCGGCCTGACGCCATTCAGAGGCGCGCCGCGCCGTCGTCGCTATGAGTGGTGGGCGCCGCCCTGGAGGGTGAGGGTCTGGATCGCCCGCTGCCGCGCCGCGGGTGTCAACCGGCGCAGATTGTCGTAAAAGGCGAGGTTGCGGGCCACGCCCTGCGGATTGAGGTCAATGCGGGCAAAATGCTCCGCCGCCGGCCGATTGCCCTGCAGGCCATAGATCAGGGCGAGTGTTTGACGGTCGCGTGCCGATGAACCAGGCGCGGTCGCGATCGGCTGCAGGATCGCGACCGCCTGCGGGTAATCGCCGGTAATGGCCATCGACAACGCAAGATCGAGCGACAGCGCCGCGTCGCCCGGCAACAACTCCAGGCCGCGCTTGTAGCGGGCCTGGGCCTCTTCATGCTGGCCGACGAAATCGTCAGCCACGCCGATCAGCTCAAGAAGCTTCGGGTCGTCGGGCGTATCCTGAAATGCCACCGACAGCGGTTGACCGGCGAGCTCCGGCTTGCCGGTCATCAGATAGCTGCGAGCCAGCCCCCGCAATGCCTCGCCATCGTGCGCGTTGCGCGCCAATGCCGAGTTATAGGCGATAATCGCCTCGCTGGTCTGGCCCATCTCAAGCAGCGTGTTGCCCGATGCGACGAACGGCGCGACCGCGTGCGTATCGACCGCGGCAGCGCGGCGGTAGACACTGACGGCGGTGGGCAGATCGCCGGCCGCGTGAGCGGCGGCGCCGATCCGCATCAGCGTCGAGTAGCTGAGCGGGGTTCCACCTCCGTCCCGTCCATTTACATCGAGCGGGTCAATGTGCCATGGCGCGTCTTCACAGCCGGCAAGAAGGCTCAGGGCGCAAAAAAGGGTTGCCGCCGCTCCAAAGCGTTTCATGCTGTACGCACCGACCCCCCTATGCGCCTGGCCACGATACTCGCGTGCCGCAACCACGCCACATCATGCGATGCACCGACCGTCGTCGTCGAGCATTCGTAGAATATCGCGCGGATTCAGGACGTTATGCGGACCCCTAGGCGAACGGTCAAGGGCGCTGCGCAACCGCCCGACGAATCAATGCCGAGCTGATCGCGAGATCAGCTTACTGCGCTGCCTCGACGGATTTTTCGCCGCGCTGTTTCAGACTGGCCTCGATGGCGGCGAGCGCCGCCTCGGCGCGCGCTCCGTCCGGGCCGCCGGCCTGCGCCATGTCGGCACGCCCGCCACCGCCTTTGCCGCCCAGGGCGTCGGCGGCGGCGCGCACCAATTCTACCGCATCAAAGCGCGCGGTGAGGTCGGCCGTGACGCCGACGACGACCGCCGCCTTCCCCTCAGCCCGCGACACGACCGCGACGACGCCGCTGCCGATACGGCGTTTCAGATCGTCGGCCAGCGATTTCAGTTCGCGACCGGGCACGTCATCGACCACGCGGCCGTCAAAGGTGACATCTCCGACACGCTTGCCCGCCGGTGCCGTGGCGGCGCGGTTGCCGCCGCCGGCCAGTGCCCGCCGCGCCTCGGCCAGCTCGCGCTCCAGCCGGCGGTTTTCCTCGATAAGCCGCGCGACCCGGGTCGGCAGTTCCGCGGTGCTGGTTCGCAAGGCGACCGCCGATTGCCGCAGCAGTTCCTCCTCGCCGGCGAGGTAGGCTTCGGCGGCGGCTCCGGTCAGCGCCTCGATCCGGCGCACGCCAGACGCCACCGAGCTTTCGCCGGCGATCTTGAACAGGCCGATATCGCCGGTGCGCCGCACGTGCGTGCCGCCGCACAATTCTACCGAGAAGGGCCGCTCGCCCGTCATCTCGGCGCCGCCCATCGCGACGACACGGACCTCGTCGCCGTATTTCTCGCCGAACAGCGCCAGCGCGCCTTCGGACACGGCGGCGTCGGGGGTCAACAGGCGGGTGCGCACCTCGCCATTATCGCGGATGCGGGAATTCACCTCGGTCTCGATCGCGGCGACATCCTCGGTGCTGAGCGGGCGCGGGTGGCTGAAGTCAAAGCGCATGCGCTCCGGCGCCACCTGCGACCCCTTCTGCGTCACGTGCTCGCCTAGCCTGTGCCGCAGCGCCTGGTGCAACAGGTGGGTCACCGAGTGATTGGCGCGCAATTTGCGGCGGCGCGTGTTATCGACCCGCAACTCGACCGCATCGCCGACACGCAATGTGCCGTGCCGCACGGTACCGAGATGCAGATGCAGATCGCCGGCCTTCTTCAGCGTATCCGACACGGCGAGTTCGCCGCCGGTCGAGGAGAAGATCGTGCCGGTGTCACCCACCTGGCCGCCCGATTCCGCGTAGAACGGCGTCTGGTTGACGACGATACCGATTTCGGCGCCGGTCTCGGCCTCGCCGAGCCGGTCCTCGCCACGCAGGATCGCCAGGATCACGGCCTCGGCGGTTTCGGTCTCATAGCCGAGAAACTCGGTCGGCCCGACCTCGTCGCGCACCGCGAACCAAGTTGCTTCGGTCGCGGCTTCGCCGGACCCGACCCAGTTGCGCCGCGCCTCTTCCTTCTGGCGCGCCATCGCGGCGTCGAACCCCGCGGTGGCGACCTTGCGGCCGCGGCCGCGCAACACATCTTCGGTCAGGTCGAGCGGGAAGCCATACGTATCGTAAAGCCGGAACGCGACTTCGCCCGGCAGTGGCGCGCCATCCGCCAGTTGCGCCGTCTCTTCGTCGAGCAGACGCAAACCGCGTTCGAGGGTCTGCTTGAAATTGGCTTCCTCGAGCCGCAGCGTCTCGGTGATCAGGGGCTGGGCGCGCAGCAATTCGGGAAAGGCGGCGCCCATCTGCTGCACCAGCGCGGGAACGAGGCGCCACATCAGCGGCTCCTTGCAGCCCAGTATCTGCGCGTGGCGCATCGCGCGCCGCATGATGCGGCGCAAGACGTAGCCGCGGCCGTCCTTGCTTGGCAGAACACCGTCGGCGATCAGGAACGACGAGGCGCGCAGATGGTCTGCGATGACGCGATGCGACACCGCGTTCTGCCCGTCGGCGGCAACCCCCGAGGCCTCGGCCGAGGCGAGGATCAGCGTGCGGAACAGGTCGATGTCGTAATTGTCGTGCTTGCCCTGCAGGACGGCGGCGATACGCTCGAGCCCCATGCCGGTATCGATCGACGGGCGCGGCAGCGGCTGGCGCTCTCCGGGCAGCTGCTCGTACTGCATGAAGACGAGGTTCCAGATCTCGATAAACCGGTCGCCGTCTTCATCTGGGCTGCCCGGCGGACCGCCGGGGATGTCCTCGCCGTGATCGTAGAAAATCTCCGAGCAGGGGCCGCAGGGGCCGGTATCACCCATCGCCCAGAAATTATCCGAGGTCGGGATGCGGATGATCCGGTCATCCGACAGGCCGGCGATTTTCGCCCACAGATCAGCCGCCTCGTCGTCCTCGGAATAGACCGTCACCAGCAATTTGTCGCGCGGCAGACCGAATTCGCGCGTGATCAGGTTCCAGGCGAGCTCGATCGCGCGGTCCTTGAAGTAATCGCCAAACGAAAAATTGCCGAGCATCTCGAAAAACGTGTGATGCCGCGCGGTATAGCCGACATTTTCGAGGTCGTTGTGCTTGCCGCCGGCCCGCACGCATTTTTGCGAGGTGGTCGCGCGCTGGTACGGCCGCTTTTCGATGCCGGTGAAAACATTCTTGAACTGCACCATGCCGGCATTGGTGAACAGCAGGGTCGGATCGTTGCGCGGTACGAGGGCGCTCGACGGGACGATCTCGTGACCGTTATGAGCGAAATAATCGAGGAAGGCGGAGCGGATATCATTGGTGGTCTGCATGGCTCGATTGTGGGGGTTCCGCGGCGCCATGCAAGGGGTGCGCTGTATCGGGCAGCTATGCCGCGCCGGTTTTAACCACCGGGCGGAGCGACGCGCCGGTAGACGATGGCGTATCGGTCGTCGTAGACGCGTTGCCAACCCGGCTGATGCGCCAGTACGCCGGCCGCGCCAGTATCCGGGATCAGCATTGCCCAGGTGACGGGATGCGCCGCGAGAAGCCTTGCGACTGCGGTCTCGTCGCCTTGCTCGGCGGCGTAGGCCTCGGCCAGGAAGTCGTTGCCGTACATCTCGGCGCGTCCATCGATCATCGTCGGGATGCCGCGGAAAATCAGGTAGCCACCAAACGCCTCGCTGTTGAAGACGGGGCCGCTGAGGCCGGCGCGCTGCGCCGCGGCGAGCGCGGCGGCCGGCGTCACCGCGTCATCGACGCGCTCGATCGGCGTGAGCGCGGTGGGAAGAGCAATGATCGCGGCGGCTAGCACCGCGACGACGGCGGAAATCGGCCTCTGCGGCTGCGTGAAGCGGGCGGCCCAGGCGGTGAGGTCGGCGGCTTGCTCCCGCAGGAGCGGCCGCAGGCGCTCCCCGAGCGGCGCGGCGACGGCCAGCGGCACGACGACCGCGAGCAGGTCGCCATGTCGCGCATGCTGCAGGGTCATGTGCACCAGCCCGAGCAGCAATAGCAGGCGGGTTGCCGGTAAGCGCAGCCGCGCGGTGAAACCCAGCAGGAGCAGCCCCAGAAGCCACATCTCCAAGGCCGGCGACTTGCTGAAATCGGGACTGAGCCACTCGGCGAAACTCCGCTGCAGCGCGGGCATCTGCATCAGGCGCAGCGGCTGGACGAACCCCGCGATGCCGTGCGGGTTTACCAGGGCGGCGAGGCATGCGGCCGCGACAAAACCGGCCCAGCGCATGGCCTCGCGCCGGCGGTGGTCGGCGCCGGCCTGCCACACCGCCTCGACCGCAAGATAGCCGGTGAGGGCGAGGCCGAAGAGATAGCTGGCGTGCAGGTTGGCCCACAGCACCATCAGCGGCAGCGCCGCGTAGGGCGGCGGTCGATCGTCGTCGCGCGCGCCGAGCAGGATGCCGGTCCACGCCACGAGCAGCGGCAATGCCAGGATATGCGGCCGCGCCAGGGCATGCGGTTCGAGCAGGGCCGACGTGGCGATGACCGCGATGAGGCTCGGAAAGGCGTCGAGCCGGCGCAGCAGGAACCGCGTCAGGAGGCCGATGGACAGGGCAAAAGCAGCAGCGGTCGCGACGACGATGCCGCGCCAGCCGAGCTGGTCGTAAAGGAAGCCCATGGCGAGCTGGGCCAGCCACTCCGACGAAATCCAGGTCACGCCGGGCATCGAGTGCGAGAATGGGTCGTGCGTCGGCAAGGCGTGATGCGCCACCATCCACTGGCCGGCGGCGATGTGCAGGTAGGTGTCAGGATCGTGCAGGAGAGCGGTTCGTTCGACCAGAAGCCGCGCGAAAACGGCGACCCCGACCAGAAGCGGCAGGCTGGGCACCGGCAGCTGCCATGCCGTTCGCCGGCCGTGGAATTGCCCGTGGAATTGCCCGTGGAGCTGCCGGCCCTCGGGGGCGCCGCGTTTTTCGCTGATGTCGGTTATCACAGCATCTGCGGTCGGCTCGGCCCGGGAGCCGGGGCGGTGCTCGCCGTCGGCACGGCCGCGACGGCGGCACGGTTGCTCACCAGAATCAGCGCCGAAAAACCGACGATCAGCAGCGGCGTGATGCTGCCAATCGGTGTCGCCGCGGGCGGGTTGAAGATCGCCGTCAGCCACAGCGCCAGAGCAAGGGTCCAGTGCGCCAAGGGGCGGTCAAGTTGGGCGGCATTGCCGCTCCACAGCGCCGCGGCCGCGCCCAGCAGGACGAGATCGTGGATCGACGAGTGGGGCGCGGCCAGAATCGTGCAGGCAAGCAGATTGGCGATCTTGAGATCCGGCGGTAGGCGCAGCCGAGTACCCAGCCAGGTCAGGCCGATCCCAAGAACGATCGCCGCCGATTGCGCCAGATCGGCAATCGCAGCGGGTTGCCCCAACGCGGCGACACCGGCGAAGACGCTGGTGCCCCAGGCGCGGCCATACCCGACCCATTTGGCATTCGCGGTCCAGTAATTGCCGCCCGCCAGTTCGATCCACTGGCGCCAGACGTCGAGCCCGAAGACCGCGGCGCTCGCCAGGGCGAGCAGGGCGGCGCCGGCAAAACACCAGACAAGCGCCCGCCACTGCCGATCGGCCGCGAGCGCTACCGGGACCAGGACCCAGAATTGCGGCTTGATGGTGGCGAGGCCCAACACGATGCCGCCGAGCGCCGGGCGGGTGCGCGCCAGCCGCATCCCGCCTACCAGAAGCGCCGCCGTCAGAAACGCGTTCTGCCCCATCGAGACATTGATCGCGGCGGCTGGCCCGAGCAATGCCGCTACCAGCACCAGGACACGCGTCTCGCGCCGATCGGCGCCATACCACAAAGCCAGGGCGAGAAGCGCCGCGGTTATCGCGGTGAACAGAATGTAGGACGGCAGAAAGGACAGCAGGCCGAAGGGCAGCAACAGCAGCAGGAAGTTCGGCGGATACACCCAAGGCAGAAATGGGCTGGGATAGGCCAGCCAATGCGCGAAGGTGGTGTTGCGATAGGCGGTCAGCAGGTCGCCGTCAAACAGGAGCGGCAACTTGCCGTCGAAGTAGAACTTAAGGCCGCTGTAAAAAACCGTGTAATCGGAGCCGAGGGCGTTCAAGTCGAGCCCGATCGCTCCGGGATGTGCCGGGGTCAATGCGACCACCGCCCAGGCATAAAGCGCGGCGATGACAGCGACCGCGGCTATAATCGGGGGGATCGAAGGATTGCGCGACACAGATCAGCTCCGTCCCAAACTCTGTCCTCGGTCATCGGCGTCTCAAGCGCGCGGTCCGGAGGCTTCGCGGCCGCAGGTGCCACGGCGGACATTGTGCCCGATAGAGGTTGTGGGAGGGTTAACGCCGCCCGGTGCCAGGTATGAGGTTGCCGATGGGCGGCGCGTGCCGCGATTTGAGGGCTATTCCTCCGCTGCCGCTTCCGCCGGGGTCGCCATCATCGCATCGGCGACAAGACCGGCGTTTCCGCGAATCGCATGCTCAACCGAATCCGAGACCTCGGGATGGTCCTTGAGATAGGATTTGGCATTCTCGCGGCCCTGGCCGATGCGCTGTCCGTCATACGAGAACCACGAGCCAGATTTTTCGACGACGCCCGCTTGCACGCCGAGATCGATCAGTTCGCCGCGCTTCGACACACCCTCGCCGTACATGATGTCGAAATCTACGACCTTGAACGGCGGCGCCATCTTATTCTTGACCACCTTGACGCGTGTCTGGTTGCCGATGATCTGGTCGCGGTCCTTGATCGCGCCGATGCGGCGGATATCGAGCCGCACCGAGGCGTAGAACTTTAGCGCCTGCCCGCCGGTGGTGGTCTCCGGATTGCCGAACATGACACCGATCTTCATGCGAATCTGATTGATGAAGATCACCATGCAGCGCGAGCGCGAAATCGACCCGGTGAGCTTGCGCAGGGCCTGGCTCATCAGCCGCGCGTGCAGTCCCATGTGGCTGTCGCCCATCTCGCCTTCGAGTTCGGCGCGCGGCACCAGGGCCGCAACCGAATCGACGACGAGCACATCGATCGCCCCCGAGCGCACCAGCGTATCCGCGATTTCGAGCGCCTGTTCGCCGGCATCCGGTTGCGAAATCAGCAGGTTATCGACATCCACCCCGAGTTTGCGGGCATAGGCGGGGTCGAGCGCGTGTTCCGCGTCAACAAAGGCGCAAGTGCCACCAGTTTTTTGAGCTTCGGCGATGACATGCAGGGCGAGAGTCGTTTTGCCCGAACTTTCAGGGCCATAAATCTCGATGACACGGCCACGTGGCAGGCCGCCGATACCGAGAGCGATGTCGAGACCCAATGAACCTGTTGAAATGACATCAACATCGGACGCCGCCTCACGCGCGCCGAGTTTCATGATCGAGCCTTTGCCAAAGGAGCGCTCAATCTGCCCGAGCGCGGCGTCCAGTGCCCGCTGCTTATCCATCATGTCCTTGTCCAAAAGGCGCAACGCGGTTTGCATCAGTCGCCGCTCCCCTCTTATTCCACACCGGGCAGGACCGCGCAACGCACGGCCCGAGAGGAAATGTACATGATTTGTTCCAAACCGCAAGAGGCAACTCGCTTACCCGCGGTTACCTCTTGCCTCTGCGCCTAGCGGCAGCGTTCGCGCTGTTCCTCCACCTCGCGCAGCCGGGCTTCGATGCGTCCGTGCTCATAGGGATTGTACTCGTTCGCCAAACGATCGCGCAGCTCATGCGCCTCGCCGCGCAGATGTTCACAGCGCTCGCGCCAGTCCGAGCCACCGTTACCGGGGCCACCGTAACCGGGACCACCGTAACCGGGACCACCGTAACCGGGACCACCGTAACCCGGGCCGGCACCGGGGCCAGGAGCACCATAGGGCGGCGGTGGCGGCGGAGCGCCACGCGGCGGCGGGCCGCCCTGCGGGCCGGCAAAGCCGCCGCCGACGAGTTCGCCGCGCAACTGCGCGCCGCCCGGCACGCCGCATTGCAGCACCCCGTTATTGTTTCCGATATCGCCAACGCAGCGCCGGAACCCGGCCAATGCGTTGCGCACCTGGCGACCGTCCTTGGCTCGGCAGGTGGCAGTCAGGCGATCACCCTCGATCCGCACATCGTTGCAGCTGCCTGCGTACGAGCCCTGAGGCAACCCTTGTGCCTGCCCGGTCGCGGTCCATCCGATCCCCGCCAGCAGCACGGCAGCACATAACCCCGTCGCAACCCTCATTCCCTGATCCTCATCGCTGTTGTCGTAACGGCGGCCGATCCGCCGGGCCTATGCGCACCGCGCTCTCCAATCGCTCGCGCCTCATAGAGCAGAACGATTGAAATCGCCTGATAACGTCACCGCCACAGGTTTATTCAGCGAATCCCGGTGACTTTGTGCGTCTGCAGGCTGAGCTGCCAACGCGGGTGCGCCAGGCAGAAACGGATCGCGTATTCGGTGTTGGCGGCACGGTCGGGGTTGTCCATCGGCTGTACCGAGAGGCGCCGGAAATCGAGATGCGCGAAGGCGAGCGGGTCGAGCCCGGGCTGCGGCACGATTATTTTCAGCTCGTCGCCGCGGTCAACGACAACAGGCGCGCCGGCTTTCGGGCTGACGCAGACCCAGTCGATGCCGCTCGGAACGGGCAGGGTGCCGTTGGTCTCGATCGCGATCTCGAAGCCGCTGTTGTGCAATGCCTCGATCAGCGGCGGGTCGAGCTGCAACAGCGGCTCGCCGCCGGTGAACACCACAAAGCCGGCCGGCGCGTCGGCCGGCCAGAGGGACGCGACGCGATCGGCCAGCGCGTCCGCCGTGTCATAGCGGCCGCCCGCCGTGCCATCCATGCCGACGAAGTCGGTGTCGCAGAAGGTGCAGGCGGCGGCGGCGCGATCCTCCTCGCGCCCGGACCACAGATTGCAGCCGGAAAAGCGGCAGAATACGGCGGGGCGGCCCGCTTGGCCGCCCTCGCCCTGCAAGGTGTAGAAGATTTCCTTGACCGCGTAGCTCACGCGGCGAGAAGTCAGCCAGCCCTCGGCCCGAGTCAAGCCCGGGCTTTGGGCATATCGGCTATTTGGGTTTGCCGTCGCGGGCGATGGCGTCCTTCAGCTCGGCCTCGGGCACCTCGATTTGCACCCCGGCGCGCTCTTGCTGGAGCAGCATCGCGCTGCGCGAGTCGCGATTGCCCCAGCCGCGGTTCAATGCCTCGGTCAATTCCATCAGCGCCAGATTGGCGTGCGCCATCGGCACGTGAAGTTCGCGCGCCAATTGCGTCGCCAGGGTTACGTCCTTATGGGCGAGACGCAGCGCAAAGGCCGGCGGGTCATATTTGTTCGGCAGGAACTGATCGACCAGCCCGTCAAAGCTGCGACGGCGGCCGCCGGCGCCCTGGCGCACCGCTTCCCACAGCGCGAGCGGCTCGACGCCGGCCTTGACGCCCATCGTAAAGACCTCGGCGAGACAGCACTGCACCGCATAGCCGGCGCAGTTGTGCACCAGCTTGGCGACCGAGCCGGCGCCGATCGGGCCGATATAGCGGGCCTGGTCGCCGATCGTATCGAGCACCTTTTTGTAGCGGTTGAAGATCTGCTCATCGCCGCCGATCCACAGCGCCAGCTTGCCGGAGGCAGCGCCTTTCGGCCCGCCGCTGACCGGCGCGTCGAGCATGTAGCAATGCTTTTCGGCGAATTTCTTGTTGATCTCGCGCACCAGGGTCGGCGAGTTGGTCGACAGGTCGAACATCGCGCTGCCGTCCTTCATGCCAGCAAGCAGCCCATTGGGCCCGAGCGCGACCTCCTCGACTTCCGGCGGACCGGGCAATGAGGTGAAGACGACTTCGCATTGCTCGGCCAGCGCCTTGGGCGAGTCCGCCCAGACGGCGCCCTTGGCGATATACGGCTCCGCCGAGGCGCGACGGATGTCGTGCACGACCAGCTCGTACCCCGCCTTCTGCAGGTTCGAGGCCATGCCGTTGCCCATCGTGCCGAGCCCGATAAATCCGACTTTCATGTCCTTATTCCCGAAATAGTGAACTGATGGCCCCTCACCCTATCCCTCTCCCCGCCAGCGGGGAGAGGGAACGCCGCGGCGGGCGCCTGGGATAGGGCAGACCGCCTAGCGCTTGGCGAAGACGTCCTTGGCGACGAGCGCGGCGGTCATCGCGGCGGGCCAGCCGGCGTAGAAGGCGAGGTGGGTGATGACCTCGCTCAGCTGCTCCTTGGTCAGCCCGTTATCGAGGGCGCGTTCGAGATGGCCGGTCAGCTGCTTTTCGCGGCCGAGCGCGATCAGGGTCGCGACGACGATCAGGCTGCGGTCGCGCTTCGACAGTTGCGGGCGCTCCCACACCTCGCCGAACAGCCATTTTTCGGTATAGCCGATCAGGTCGGGAACAACCGCGCGAACCGCGTCGCGGGCCGAGCTGGGCTGTGATTGGGCCATGGTTTCCTCCATTCTTTCTGGGGGTGAAAGATCGATTGGCACCGTAGCACGGCGCCCCGCGCCAGCAACATGGCCGCGACGCAGCCCTGGGCCGCAGCGCGGCTGCGATGCCGCGTATTACGCCGCGACCTTCTCGAGCTTGTGGATGACGCGGCGCTTGGGCGGCGCGTCGCCCTGTGCGAAACGCGACCAGCTGCGGCCGGAGAGTTCGCCGACATAGATGTGGCCGCCGCTATCGACCGCGATGCCGTGCGGCGAGGTGAAGCCGCCGGGGAACATGCCGCCGGGCGTCTTGCCGAGCTGCGCCTTCACCTCATGGTTCTTGGTGGTGTGGATGCTGACGCGCGGGCCGATATTCGGCCAGAGGCGGTTGATCTCGCCCGCGGGGCCGCCTTCGCCGATATAGCAGAGCGGGCTGTGGCCGTGCGCCAGGCACATGCCGTTGGGCCGGTGCAGATAATTCCACTGCGTCTCCCACTTGCCGTCGCCGTTGAAGATCTGCACACGGTGGTTTTCGCGATCAGCGACGTAAATCCAGCCGTCGGGGTCGCAGCAGATATTGTGCGGGATGTTGAACTCTCCCGGGCCGGTGCCGGGCTCCCCCCACGAGGACAGCAACTTGCCGCCCGGTGTGTATTTGTGGATCCGCGCGTTGCCGTAGCCGTCCGAGATGTAGAGGAAGTCGCCCTGCGGCGACAATGCTGTGTGGGTGCAGCGATGAAACGGCTCGCCGCTCATGTAGGGGGCGGGTTTGCCGGGTATGCCGAGGGTCAGCAGGATTTTGCCTTCGAGGGTGCAGTGCCGCACCGTATGGTCGCCATCATCGGTCAGCCAGATCGTGTCGTCCGGCGCGACATGCACGCCGTGCGGCCGGGTAAACACGCCTTCGCCCCAGGTGCGCAGCAGGTTGCCATTCTTGTCAAACACTGCGACGGGGTGATCGCCGCGATTGAAGGCGTAGACATTGTCCTTGCTGTCGACCCCGACCGCGGCGCAATCGCCGAGCACGATTTCGTCGGGAATCTTGGCCCATGTGTCGTTGACCGCGAAGGTCCAGTCGCCTGTTCCGAGCCGCTCCGTCATGGCATTCCTCCCACCTTGCATTTCTCATGCGATGCTAGCGCAGCCGATTGATGTGGAGAATATCCGTGACGCGCGGGGCTGGGTCGGCGAGGATGCGCCCCCATTCACGATCCACCAGGGCATCATGAAGCTTACTCCACTGGCGGGCGCCGCCGCGGCACTCGCTCTCATCACCTTCGGCACGCCGGTTTTCGCGGCGGATGCAGCACCAGGAAAGATGACGGAAATGCCAGACGGCCTCAAATACACCGACACCAAGGTTGGCACCGGCGCGACCGCGACCAAGGGCAGCATGGTCAGCGTGCATTACACTGGCTGGCTGTACAATAACGGCCAGAAAGGCGCCAAGTTCGACAGTTCGCTCGACCGTGGCGACCCGTTTTCGTTCGCGCTCGGCTCGGGCCATGTCATCAAGGGCTGGGATGAGGGCGTCGCCGGGATGAAGGTCGGCGGCGAGCGAACCTTAGTGATCCCGCCGGAACTCGGCTACGGCTCGCGCGGCGCCGGCGGCGTCATTCCACCGAACGCGACCCTGACCTTCGACGTCAAACTGTTGAGTGTGCAGTAGCCTGATCTAAGCGTCGCGGGTGTCGGCGTCGGCGCTGGCGGGCGCTCGCGCGGCGCCCGCGAAGGCGTGGTGATCGAAGGCGACTGATTTGATCACCGCGTAGACCGGCCGGCCGGGGGTGAGGCCCAAGCCTTCGATCGAGCGGCGGGTCAGGCGCGCGATCAGCGCCTCGCCGGCGCAATCGAGCCGCATTTCGACGATCGGCCCTTCCGCGGCGCCGATCTCGGCGACAATCCCCGGCAGGATGTTGAGGGCGCTGAGGTCTTGCGGCGGCTGCATCGCGATCATCACGTCGCGGGCGCGGATGCGTACCCGTAACTCCGTCCCGACCGGCGCATCGAGGCGCGGCACCCGCAATTCGCCGGCGGCGGCTCGCAGAATAGTCAGGCCAAAAATCTGGTCATGCCCGGCGACACGGGTCTGCAGGATGGCGCCGGCTTCCTGGCGTCCGGTCAACGGGAACAGGTCGATCCGGCCCATCACGGCGGCCGGCGGGCCGATCGCTGCGACCCGGCCTTCCGACAGCACGACCAAGGTGGTGGCGAGCCGGGCGACCTCGGCGACGGCATGGCTGACATAGACGATCGGGATCCCGGTCTCGTCGCGCAGCCGCTCGATATAGGGCAGGATTTCGCTCTTGCGCGCTTCGTCGAGCGCCGCCAGCGGCTCGTCCATGACGAGGAGGCGCGGCGCCGCAAGCAAGGCGCGGCCGATCGCGACGCGCTGCTTTTCGCCGCCCGACAGGTTGGCCGGGCGGCGCGCCAGCAAATGGCCGATCCCGAGCAGGTCGATCACCGCCTCGATGCCGCTGGCGCGCGCCGCGCGTGGCGCGAACCAGCGGCCATACAGCAGGTTCTGCCGCACCGTCAGATGCGGAAACAGCCGGCCTTCCTGAAACACATAACCGACGCGCCGCCGCCGCGCCGGTACGAAAATGCCCGCCGCGGTGTCGGTCAAAACCGTGCCATCGACGGCGATATGGCCCTGATCGGGGCGGATCAATCCGGCGATTGCGTTGATCAGCGATGTCTTGCCAGCCCCGGAGCGGCCGAACAGCGCGGTCAGCCCGCAGCCGCTTTCGAACTCAGCGTAGAGCCGGAAGTCGCCGAGGCGGTGCCGCACCGCGACGCTCAGCATGGCGCGGTCACAGGCCGAGCACGCGGCGCGCGACGCGCTCGAGCAATCCCTCCGAGGCAAACAGCGCGATCATCGAAATCGCTACCGAGACCAGCGTCAGCCGCAACGCGCCGAGATCGCCACCGGGCACCTGGGTGAAGGTATAGATCGCGGTCGGCAGGGTCTGGGTCTCGCCCGGGATGTTCGAGACGAAGGTGATGGTGGCGCCGAACTCGCCAAAGGCGCGCGCGAAAGAGAGGATCATGCCCGCGATCACCCCCGGCAGGATCAGCGGCAGGGTGATCGTCGCGAACACCCAGAAGCGGTTGGCGCCGAGCGTGCCAGCGGCTGCCTCGAGACGGCGGTCGACCGCGTCGAGCGACAGCCGGATCGACCGCACCAGCAGCGGAAATCCCATCACGGCGCAGGCCAGCGCGGCGCCGGTCCAGCGAAACGCGAAGACGATGCCGAGGGTTGCCGCGAAAAACTCGCCAAGCGGCCCGCGGCGCCCGAACAGCAACAGCAGAATATAGCCGGTGACCACCGGCGGCATGACGAGTGGCAGGTGTACGACCGCGTTGAGCAGCGACTTGCCCCAGAACCGGCCGCGCGCCAAGAGCAGGGCGATCGCGATACCGACTGGCAGGCTGCACAGCATCGCCACGACGGCAACCCGCAATGACAGGCGGATAGCCGTGAGTTCGTCCGGGGAAAACGCGAGGAAGCTGCTCACTTCCCCTTATCGAGGACGGTGAAGCCGTTTGTCGAGAAGATCGCGGCGGCGGTGCTCGAGCGGAGGTATTGGGCGAAGGCCGCGGCTGCGGTAATGGCGGTGCCGCTCTTGGTCAGGGCGACGGGATAGATGATCGGCGGATGGGTATCGTCGGGGAACACGCCGACGATCTTGACGCCCTTCTCGACCGCCGCGTCGGTCTGGTAGACGATGCCAAACGGTGCCTCGCCGCGCGCCACCAGCAAGAGGGCGGCGCGCACGCTCTCCGCCGCGGCGACATGTGCCGCGACGTCACCCCAGGCGCCGAGCTTGGTCAGGGCCGCCTTGCCGTACTTCCCGGCCGGCACCGACGACGGCTCGCCCATCGCCAGCTTCCCGTCGCCGAGCAGTTTCGCCAGCGAGAAGCCCGGCGCGATCTTGACCTCGCCCTGCTTGCTGTCAGCCGGCGCGATCAGCACGAGTTTGTTGCCCAGCAGATCGCTGCGGCTGGCGGTATCGATCAGGCTGCGTTGCTGGACATAATCCATCCAGTCGAGATCGGCCGAGATGAACAGGTCGGCGGGGGCGCCATTCTCGATCTGCTTCGCCAGCGTCGAACTGGCGGCATAGGAGATGGCGGTCTCGTTGCCGGTTTCCGCCTTCCATTTGCCGGCGATCGCGTCGAGCGCGTCCTTCAGGCTGGCGGCCGCGAAGATCGTGATCTTGGCGGCCTGCGCGCCGGCCGGCGCTGCGACCCATGCGAGGTTGAACGCGGCGACAAGGGCCAGACCGGCCAGCCAGGAGCGGCGATGCATCAAACGGATCCCCTTGAAAACTCTGCGGTGATTGCTTGCCGCCGCGTGGCGCTGCTATTCGACATCGATGGCGACGACGTCGCGCACATTGCGGCCGCCGAGCTTGTCGCCGGGCATGACCAGGCGAAACCCGGTGCCGCCGAGCTTCTGGTCGTTCTGCTGATAGGCGAGGATTGCTTGCTCGCCGCCGAAATCGGGCGCGAGCTCGCCGGTCGAGAAGATGACGAAATAACCGTCGCGACCGCTGACCTTCAGTGTGTGGTGCAGCGGCCCGCTCTTCTCGGTGTCGGTGAGGCCGCCGGCCTCCTGCAATACCGACCACAGCGGCGCGCCGGTAAACGCGGCATTCGTCGTGCCGCGCTCCGACTGGAAGCTGACTTGCACCTGCTGCGCCGGCAATTTGCGGAGGGCATCGAGAGTCAGCGGTCCGGGACGCGCGATCTTGCCGGTAAGGGTGACGGCACTCGCTGTTGCGTCCTGCGCCCGGAGCGGATGCCCGGTCAGCAGTAGGATGCCTAGCGCGAACAGCATCGCCGCCGGGTTCCTCCACGCCGCGGGGAAGGGGGACCGTGCGGAGCGCGGTGCAGGGGGCGCGGGCGCCGCGAGCCCCCTCCGGCTCGCGCGGCTCGCCACCTCCCCCGCTCGCGGGGGAGGAGCTGGATGGGTGGTTCGGGGCGAGGCTATCCCCACCAACCTCACGGAGAGGCCACCATCACATCCGATGCCTTGATGACGGCGATCGCCTTGTCGCCGGTTTTCAGACCGAGTTCATCGACCGCCTCGTTGGTGATCGACGAGGTGATGACGACACCGTTGCCGATATCGATCCGGACATGCGCCGTCGTCTGGCCCTTGCGCACCTCGACGATGGTGCCGGCGATCTGGTTGCGTGCGCTGAGCTTCATCGGTGGCTACCGCTATGACTGGTGGTGTATAGCGCCTATGTGCGCCAACCCCCGCGCCGCGATCAAGCGCGAAGTTCGGGTCGCGCCTTCGGCGTCAGCCGGCGCTCGCGATGTTGAGCCGCGGCCTTGCGCTGGTATCGTAGGCCGCGTCCGGCACCGCATGACGAGAGGGAGTCGCCGCCAGTGCCTGCTTCCACCACCATGCCGGCCTTCCGCAAGCCGGGTGCCCTCGAGCGCGCCTTTGGCCGGGGGCTGCTGTGGCTGGTGCGGCTGGGGGTGGTGCGTGGACATTTCTATGTACTCGAGGTGCGCGGTAGAAAGACGGGCCGCACGCTGTCGCTGCCGGTCGATCCGATCGCGGTTGCTGGAGCGCGCTATCTGGTTTGCGCGCGCGGCGAGTCGCAATGGGTGCGCAACGCGCGGGCGGCCGGCGAGGTCGCGCTGCTGCAAGCGGGGCGACGGCAGTATTTCAGCGTGCGCGAAGTGCCGCCACCCGACCGGCCGCCGATCCTGAAGGCGTATCTCGACACCTACGCGGCCGAGGTGCAGCGATTTTTCCCGTTGCCGAAGGGCGCCGCGGCGCCGGCATTTGCTGCGTTCGCGTCGCGTTATCCGGTATTTGAACTGATCCCGCTCAGCGAAGGAAATTCCCGATGACCCTGTTCGATCTCACCGGCCGCGTCGCGGTGGTCACCGGTGGCAATGGCGGTATCGGCCTCGGCATGGCGCGCGGCCTGGCGGGCGCGGGAGCCAAGATCGTGGTCGCGGCACGCAACCGCGACAAATCCGAGGCGGCGGTGGCCGAACTCACAAGGCTGGGGCCGGCTGCGGCGTTTATCGAGCTCGATGTCGCCGACCCGGACTCGTGCCAGCAGATGGTGCGGCGCGCGGTCGAGCAATTCGGCCGGCTCGATATCCTGGTCAACAATGCCGGGATGTCGATCCGCAAGCAGCCGCAGGAATACGCGATCGATGAATGGCGCCAGGTGGTGGAGACCAATCTGACCGGCGCCTTTGCCTGCTCGCAAGCGGCCTACGAGCCGATGCGCCAGGCCGGCGGCGGCAAGATCATCAATATCGGGTCGATGATGTCGGTGTTTGGCGCTGCCTATGCGGCGGCTTACGCGGCGAGCAAGGGTGCCATCGTCCAGCTCACCAAGTCGCTGGCGACCGCCTGGGCGCGCGACAACATCCAATCAAACGCAGTATTGCCGGGCTGGATCGATACCGAATTGACGCAGAACGCCCGGGTTCAGGTCGAGGGGCTGCACGAGCGCATTCTGCGCCGCACACCCGCTGGCCGCTGGGGCCGGCCCGAGGATCTGGCCGGGATCGCGGTGTATCTCGCTTCCCCGGCATCCGATTTCGTCACCGGCGCGGTCATCCCCGTCGACGGCGGCTATTCGGCCGAATTCTGAGTCTCGGCGGTCGAGACCAGGCTTGACGTTGAAGTCGTATGGTCCGCTGGAGGCGAGCGGCCTACCCGGCGCGCCCGCCTCCGTGCTGCAGAAGGTGCTTACCTAAATCCGCACTCAGCCTTGGACGCGCCGCTGTGTGCTGTGGTCATGGCGGCTCCACAACCCGGTATGCTCGTCGCCGGCGGTGCGCAGGCTGCTGAAGCAATTCTCGCGGTCGCTGGCCAGGAAGGCGATGAAGGTCGAACTGTGCTGCTGGCAGGTGGCTAACGCCTGGCGCTGCTGCCAGTTGGTGGGGCCGAGATAGAATGCCCCGACTTCGTTCGGGAAGCTCGCCGCACTTGCCAAGGCGACAGAGAACACACCGAGCAGTACCTTGTTGCGCATCTTCATGGGGTTTTCTCCGCAGCACCCGTTGCACCGACTCGCTGCCGGCGTGCTCTTGTCTCAAGGCCTGTGCCAGCCCGGGCGGGGCGAAGAAAACGGCGGAAACACTAGGGTTACTGTCGAGAAACTCGATCGTCTGCGAGATCGAGTCGCAATTTGCGATGAAACCTGCGAGGCCGCTCGCAAGTGGCGGCTTATGGCGTCCGGGCAGCAAACGCGGGGATATGGCGGATGACTTGCTTAACCTGTTCGGCGGTAATCAGGCGGGTGCACTCGAATTGACGCGGCGTGTTGGCATGGCGCGGGCACCACAGGAAATCGTGGTGGTCAAAGCGGTGGCGAGGGTCGTTCCAGCAGCTGTTGCAGGCGTGGTAGTTGATGATGCGGTGGGGCGTTTCGAACTCGTTGGTCGGGTGGGTGAAGCCGCTGATCATCACCACCGGGGTGCCGGCGGCCCACGCCAGCCAGGCCAGACCGCTCGACAGCCCGATGAAGAAATCGGCGTGGTGCAGCCAACGCGCGCGTTCCTGCAGGGGGCGGTCGCCGGTCTGGTCTTCGACCCCATGTGGAATGTGGTTCCATACCAGACCGGTGCCATGTACCGGCTTCTGGTCGATACAGACGACGCGGTATCCCGCCTCGCCCAGAAAGCGCACGATTTCGTGCCAGCCCATCGGGTTGTTCCAGCACTTGCTTTGTGTTGTGCTTTGTACGGCGATGCAGACGTAAGGCTCGCTTAGGGGCCTGGCATTGTCTGGGATGGTGATGCGGGGTCGGACCTCGGTCGGGTCGACGCCGAGAATATAGCCGGCGGTGCGATGCAGCCCGACAAAGCGAAAATCGGCGGGCTGGAACACGCCTTCGCGATCGTCAAAGAACAGGCCGATGCAATAGGTCGCGTAATAGCGGTCGGATTGTACCTCTTCATGGGTGCAGAACTCGATATGCGGATGGGTTTCGCGAAACAGGGGAATCAGTCGCTCGGCCATCGCGCAGGTCAGGCGGCATTTGTGCTTTTCCTGAAACTTCACGGCATAGGGAAACCAGCCCATCGTGTCGCCCAGTGTGCCAACCGGGAAGTTGATCAGCACATCGCGGCCGTCAGCGTTGTACTCGTGCCGGAAAACGCTTTCGCCTTGTTGCCACAACTCGATCGCGAACCGCACATAATAGCGTTTGGTACTGCTGACGCGGCCGGCCTTGAGCTCGGTCTCGTAGAGGATGTTGCCGGTGTCGAGATCCGAAATGCGCACCCGCCACGGGTGGTCGCTTTCGGTCATCAGCACGCGACAGCCTTCGTTGAAGTCGAAGCGCACGCCCTTGGGGCCGCTTTGCGTCGGGATTGTCGCGGTGGGCGGATAGGCGGGCTTTGCCGCGGCGTCGCCCGAGCCCCGCGCGGCGAGGGTGGCGGACACGCCTGCCGACGCCGCGCTCGCCGATTGCCGCAAATCCTCGGTTGCGCCATCCACGCCGGCAACTCCAAACAAATAGAATGATGTAGGCGGAAATTACTCCGGGCTACGGCGCGGCTCAACCGATCTTGCCGGGGGTGGAAGGCATCACTCCTGGCGCCGCGATGCCCTGGCAGGCGTGTTATGACGGGCGTGTTATGATCGGGCGTTGACGAGGGGGACGATCGGGAATGGGCGAATTCGCGCTGGGGCAGCCGGTACCACGCTTTGAGGATCCGCGTTTGTTGCGCGGCGGCGGCCGTTATGTCGATGACATCGTGTTGCCCCGAATGGTCTTTGGCCACGTCTTGCGCTCGCCCTATGCGCATGCCCGCATCCGCTCAATCGACGCGAGCCAGGCGCGCGCCGCGCCGGGGGTGCTGGCGGTATTGACCGGGGCGGAATGGCAGCAATCGGGGTGGACCGATCTGCCGGTGCCGGGCGGTATGCGGCGGCGTGGCGGTGAGCCGATGTACCGGCCGCGCTTTCCGGCCTTGGTCTCGGACCGGGTGCGCTGGGTCGGCGATTATGTCGCCTTTATCGTCGCCGAGACGCGGCATCAGGCGGCCGACGCGGCTGAATTGATCGAGGTCGAGTACGAGCCGCTGCCGGCTGTTGTCTCGACCGAGGGGGCGCTGGCGTCCGACGCGCCGCTGGTTTGGGAGGATTGCCCTGACAATATCTGCTTTGTGCATGCGGTCGGCGACGCGGCGGCGACTGAGGCCGCCTTTGCCCGCGCCCACCGCATCGTCAAGCGGCGCCTCGTGATCAACCGGGTGACGGCGGCGGCGATGGAACCGCGCGGCGCGATCGGCGACTACAACCCGGCCGACAGCCGCTTCACCTGCTACACCACCCTGCAGCGCACCCATTCCTACCGCGCCGAGCTGGCGGAGATCATGCACGTGCCGGAAAGCCGGGTGCGGGTCGTGGCCGGCGATATCGGCGGCAGCTTTGGCATGAAATCGGCGATCTATAACGAGGTCGCGCTGTGCCTGCTCGCCTCCAAGCTGTTGGAGCGGCCGGTGAAATGGACCAGCACCCGCTCCGAGGCCTTCCTCAGCGATGCCCAGGCGCGCGATCACGTCACCGAGGCCGAACTGGCGCTCGATAGCGCGGGGCATTTCCTTGGCTTTCGTACTCGCACGACGGCGGCGGTCGGCGCTTATGCGCAGGCCAACTCGAATGTGTTTGTGATGAATCTCGGCACCTTGGCGGGGGTGTACCGCACCCCGGCGATGCATGCCGAGGTGACGGCGGTGTTCACCAATACCAACCCGGTGCGGCCCTATCGCGGCAATGGGCGGCCGGAATTCGCCTATGTCATCGAGCGCATGGTCGACGAGGCGGCGGCCGAACTCGGCATCGACCGCATCGAACTGCGCCGCCGCAACACGATCCCGCCCGAGGCGATGCCGTTCAAGACCGGGCTGATTTTCACCTATGACAGCGGCGAGTTCGAAAAGAACCTCGATCTCGCGCTCGACTTTGCCGATGTGCCCGGCTTCGCGGCGCGCCGCGCCGAGGCTGAGAAGCGCGGTAAATTGCGCGGACTCGGCCTGTCCAACACGATCGAGCGCGCTGCCGCGGGCGGCTTTGAGGCGGCGGAAATCCGTTTCGAGCGCGGTGGTACGGCGACGTTGCTGTCGGGGTCGATTACCCAGGGCATGGGGCACGAGACCGTCTACAAGCAACTGATGTGCGACAAGCTCGGGCTGCATCCCGACCAGGTCAGCTACATCCAGGGCGATACCGACAAGGTGGCGCTCGGTGAGGGCACAGGGGGGTCGCGCTCGGCGACCTTGGGCGGCTCGGCGGTATTGATGGCGACCGACAAGATCATCGCCAAGGCTAGGACGATCGCGGCGCATACGCTGGGGGTGGCGGCGGATGATGTGGCGTTCGAGGACGGCCAGTTTACCGCGCCGCTCGTGAACCGCGCGCTATCGCTCGGCGATATCGCGGCCGATGCCTGGAACCCGAACAGCCTGCCGGACGATATGGAGCCGGGCCTTGTTGCCAGCGCTGCTTATCGGGCGCGCGACCAGAATTTCCCGAACGGCGTGCATATCTGCGAATTGGAGATCGATCCGGATACCGGCGAAGTCGATATCCAGCGCTATTTTGTCGTCGACGATGTCGGCACGGTGATGAACCCGCTGTTGCTTGAGGGCCAGATTCGCGGCGGCATCGCCCAGGGGATCGGCCAGCTGTTGATGGAAGACATCCATTTCGACCCGGGCTCGGGGCAGCTGATGACCGGCTCGTTTATGGATTACGCGATGCCCCGGGCGGGCGGCATTCCCGACATGCATTGCGAGACCAACCCGGTGCCGACTAAAACCAACCCGCTCGGCGTCAAGGGCGCCGGCGAGGCGGGCGCCGTGGGGGCGATGCCGGCGGTCGGCAACGCGCTGGTCGATGCGCTGGCGACGCTCGGAATACGCGATGTGCCGATGCCCGCGACGCCCGAGCGGCTGTGGCGTGCGATACGGCAGGCGCGGCATAAGGCTGGCGACGAATGCCGGTAAACCGTTGCGAGCGGCGGCAAAGAAAGAGCGGCGCGCCGGCTGGGCGCACCGCTCGCAGGTGTCAGTTCACGTCTATCGGAAGTCGAAGAGGTCCATCAGGTCGCCGATCGCGGGGCCGTTGGTGGGTTCGTACGGGTCGGCCCCGTTGACGGGATTGGGGAGGTTATCGCGGCTGCGGTTGGTGATCGGCGCCACCCCCCAATTCGCCTCGATGAACTTCAGGATCGAGACGTGGTCGGAATAGACGTGCGAGATGTGGCCGCCTTTGCTGTACTTCGACACCGCGATCATCGGGATGCGCGTTCCGTCGCCGAAATAATCAAGCGGCTGAACATACCCCGAGTCGTAATACCCGCCGCCTTCGTCCATCGTTACGAAGATCGCAGTATTCCCCCACAGATCTTTATTTTCTTTTGTCAGATCCACGACCTTCTTCACAAATCCTTCGAGAAGATCGAGCTTTGACGAAGCCGGGTGGCCGTCGAGATAGCCGCTCGGCTTGACAAACGAAACCGCGGGCAGATTGCCGGTCATCAGATCATTGTACAGGTCGGAGGTATCTTGTAGTGCTGCCTTTCGCACCTTGTCATTGGTCATGATCGATGTGGAGTACTGGAAGAAATTGCAGATGTTACAATACTGATTATCCGGAGTCACGTAGTTGTTGTAGGGGTTTGCCAGGTAAGCGTTGAATTGATCGCCGAAATAGGCGAACGAGATGTTCTTCTTGAGGAGTGCGTCGCCGATATTCGGTACGTTGGAAGGCGGAACGGTGAACACCGTGTTGAGCGGATTCTTGATATCGGCATATGCGCTTGTCCCGTCGCCGTAGTAGCCCGGATTGTAGTTGTTCAAAAGATAATAATGTCCGGGCTGGCAGTTTGGCTTAACCTTCTTCGCTTTCAGGTAATCGACGATCGGTTGCACCCCGGGCGCCGTCGCGTCGGCACACTCGGTGTAGCTGCCGCCGCCGGAAGAGGCGGACCCGTAAGAGCCACCGCCGTATCCGTCTTCAGTGTACCAATTGTTGGTCCCCGGCAACGGGTTCGGGTTTTCGATCTCGTCGACCACTCCGGCGTTTTTGCTGCCGCCGGCAACGAGCTGGTTGTGCGGCGGCTTGGCCGGCGTGCCGCGACCGTCGCTGAACCAGATTGCGTCACCGGTTCCCATCATGATGTGATTGGCGCCGGTCCCGCCGTTTACCGCCTGATGGTAGTTGTCGCTCATCGTGTATTTATCGGCGAGTTCCTTGAAGTATGGCGCGTCACCCTGCTGGACATTGTAAAAGCCCATCGAGGTGGCGCCTTCCTTGTAGGTGAAGTCGGTCGGCGGTGGGCTGCCATTGCTGCCCGCGCCCACCGTCGCCTCGACCCAGGGGAACAGGTCATTGCCGCAGCCCCGGCTGCCACTGCAATCGAGCTGCTGCCACATCTGGTAGAAGCGGTGGACCGGGCTCTCGGCGAAGTCGTCGTAAGCGAGACCGGGAGTGAGCTGATACGGGCCCGCTGGCAGACTGTTGACGTCGTGACCGGCGTAGCTGATGCGCGTATCGGGTTTGCCAAGCAGCGCGGCTGGAACGGCACCTGTCGTTAGGTATTTGTAATAGCCCGGCGGCAAGCCATTTTCGTACGTTTCGGCTTCACCGGTAGTGCTGAACGGCGGTTGCCCATTCGTATAGCCGCCGCCGGCAAGCGGCGCTGGCAGGGTAGCATAAGCACCCACCTTTGGCGGACTTAGTTGATAAAGGCTTTGATCGAGCGCTTTCAACTGAAGGGCGCTGGCGTATTTCACCCCAGGCGAGCCATCCGCCTTGATGATGTTTTGGGAGAGCAGATTCAACACCGTTTCTCCCTTCTTTTCCGGCACATAGGTTGCGAAGACATGATCGAATGTGCGGTTTTCACCGATAATTACGATGATGTGTTTAATCGGAGTTGCGGTATTTCCGTCGTTGCTGGCGGCTTCAGCGGCGACGGCGATGCTAGGGATGAAACTGTTTGCCAGCATCGCGGCGATAGCAGCGCTGCTCAACAGCTTACGGCGAGACACGCCGCTCGCGCCGCGCGGAACAAGGTTTCGCATCGTGATTCCTCTCGGTTTCAATTTAGTGCAAGAGTTATCGGAACAGACCGAAGGATCGTAGCGGTTGAAAATTGCCTTCCCGTGACTCAACCGAGACAGTTCAACGACAAGCCCGGTCGCGCCACTGACCAAGGCGCGGTTTGTAATTAAAATCATTAAAAATAAGAGAAGTACGTTTGGCGGCGGGAATGACGCCGAGGCGTAGATTAGCGGCGGTAGATGAATTCCGCGGCGGGGCGCCGCTGTTCCCAGCCGGCACGCTGCAGCATCGGCGTGTCGTCTGGGGTTTCGGGATAGCCGAGGCAGAGATAGCCGATAAAAACCCAAGCCGGCGGCACATCGAGGCTGATGGCGAGCGCGGCCGGGTCGAGGATCGATAACCAGCCGGTGCCAATGCCTTCGGCGCGCGCCGCCAGCATCAAGGCGTGGATCGCGGCGACAACGGAAAACTCGATTGTCTCGGGCATTGTCCGGCGGCCGAGGCCGTGCCCTGTGGTGCTGACTGGGTCAGCGAAGACGGCGAGCTGTTCGGGTGCATCGTCGAGCCCGGCGAGCTTGAGACGGGCGTAAAGCGCGGCGCGCTCGCCGGTGTAACCCGTCAGCGCCGCCGCGTTGCAGCTCTCGAAATTGGCACGGATCTGATGACGCCGCGCGGCATCGCGCACGATCACGAAGCGCCAGGGCTGGCTGAGGCCCACCGAGGGCGAGAGACAGGCGATCCCGATCAGTCGCTCGACATCGCCGGCGGGGATCGGGTCGCGCCGGAAATGCCGAACATCGCGCCGCCACTCGAAAAGCCGCCGCAGCGTCTCGCGAAAGCCCGCATCGAATGAGGGTTCGGTCACGGGCTCGCCTCCGCATCTACGGGAGAAAAACACGCGTTCATCGTACCCTTTGCGTGACAATCGAGGCGCCGGCCGTATCTTGCTGCCCTGAAGAGCCGGGGCGACGCCCGGCAGAGCCAGGGCATGGGAGGAACGATGCGGGTGGGGCGCCTTTACGGCATAGTGGCACTGACATTATCTGGCGCCGCGGCAACGCCGGCAATCGCCGCAGATGAGCCAAAGCACGGCGGCACATTGACCTTTCTGATCCCGGCCGATGCGCCGCCAAGTTTCGATGGGCATCGCGAAACCACCTTTGCCACGGCGCAATCAGTAGCGCCGTTCTACAGCGTTCTGATCCGCATCAACCCAAAGAACTCGCTGTCGACGACGGATTTCGTGTGCGATTTGTGCACCGCGATACCGACCCCAGGCGACGACGGCAAGACCTATGCGTTCAAGATCCGTGACGGCGTCAAGTTCCATGACGCCTCGCCGCTGACATCGGCGGATGTCGCCGCGAGCTGGAATGAGATCGTCTTTCCGCCGCCGGGGGTCAGCAGCGCGCGGCAATCAAATTTCGGCATGGTGGACAAGATCGAGGCGCCCGACCCCTCGACGGTCGTTTTTCACCTGAAATATGCAACAACCGCGTTCCTGCCAGCGCTCGCCGACCCGTTTGCCTTTGTCTACAAAAAGGAGATCATCGATCGCGACCCGCGTTGGTACGAGAAGAACGTGATGGGGTCCGGTCCCTTCAAGTTTGCCGGACTTGAGATCGGTCAGGCGATCAAGGGGACGCGCAATCCCGATTTTTATGTTCAAGGCCTGCCCTATCTCGACGGGTTTGTCGGCATCTACGCGGACAAACAGGCGACGCGTATCGACGCGATCCGCGCCGACCGCGCCGCGATGGAGATGCGCGGATTGCCGCCATCGGCGCGCGACCAGCTGGTCAGCGACCTTGGTGACAAGATCACGGTGCAGGAATCCGACTGGAACTGCTCCAACCTGATTACCCCGAATGAAAAGAAAAAGCCGTTTGACGATGTCCGTGTGCGGCGCGCGCTGGCACTGGCGCTCGATCAGTGGAAGGGCGCGGCGGCGCTGTCGAAAATAGCGATCGTGCGGACCCCGGGCGGCATCGTTTTCCCCGGTTCGCCGCTGGCCGCCACCAAGGATGAGCTGCAGCAGCTTCCCGGTTTCGGCCCGGATATCGAGAAGTCGCGCGCCGAGGCGAGGCGGCTGCTGAAGGAAGCCGGCGCCGAGGGACTCAGCTTTGAACTGGTCAACCGCAACATCGACCAGCCCTATAAATACGAGGCCGCGTTCGTCATCGACGAATGGAGCAAGATCGGCGTCAAGGCGACGCAGAAGGTCATCCCGACCGGCCCATTCTACGAATCGCTGCGCGGCGGTACGTTCGATGTGACGGTCGATTTCAACTGCCAGGGTGTCGTCAATCCGCCGATCGATGTCGGCAAGTACCTGCCGCGCTCGGTGCAGTCCGAGAATTACGGCAATTACGAAGACCCGGCCGAAATCGACATGTATCAGAAGATGCTGCGCGAGAGCGATCCAGCCAAGCAGCGGGTGCTGATGCGCGAATTCGAGAAATACGTGCTCGATACGCAGGTGCGTGAAATCATGCTGCCCTGGCAATACCGCATCATCCCGCAGCGTTCGTATGTGCACGGCTGGGGGATCAGCCCGAGCCACTACATCAATCAGGACCTCGCCGTGGTCTGGCTCGACAAGGAGTAGAGCGGCGCGGCGGGTTTATCGTTGTCGTAGCGATGGGCGGCCGAACGCCGCGCCACCGCGCGGCATGCTAGATTGGAAAAATCGGCGAAATGTCACCGCTTGGCGCCGCCCGGCGCGGCACGTGGATTCGCTGGTGAGGGAGGACGGGGATGGCATCTCGCGATCGCGTGCGGCTGTTGGCGACAATCGCTTTATGTCTCGCCGGTCTCGTTTCGGCGGCAACAGCGGTGCGGGCCGCGTGGCAGCCGTCACAACCAATCACGTTTGTCGTACCGGCGGGAAAGGGCGGCGGTGCCGATCAGATGGCGCGTCAGATCGCCGAGATTACCGCCAAGAACAAGCTCGAGCCGCAGCCGATCGATGTCGTGAACGAGGGCGCGGGCGCGGGCGCGCAAGGGTTTCTCGATGTCAAAGGCGATAGCGGTGATGCGAGCAAGATCGTCATCACCCTGTCAAACCTGTTCACAACGCCGCTCTCGACCGGCGTGCCGTTCGAGTGGAGCGATTTCACCCCGGTCGCCATGCTGGCGCTCGATGAGTTCGTGCTCTGGGTGAACGCCGACACTCCCTACAAGACGGCCGCCGATTACATCGCCGCGGTCAAGGCGGCGCCGGGCAAGTTCAAGATGGGCGGCACTGGGGCAAAACAGGAGGACCAGATCGTCACCGCCGCGATCGAGCAGAAAACCGGCGGCAAATTCACCTATGTGCCTCTGGGTGGCGGGGGCTCGGTGGCGCAGGACCTGATCGACAAGAAGATCGACTCGACGGTCAACAATCCGATCGAGGCCCTGGAGGGATGGCGCGCGGGCAAATTGCGGCCGCTTTGCGTGTTCGATGCGAAGCGCATGGCCTATGCCGACAAGGTCGCCGGCGGCATGGCCTGGCAGGATATTCCAACATGTCGGGAAGCGGGCCTCGACGTGCGGTACCTGATGATGCGCGGCATCTTCATGCCGCCGGGGGTCGAAGGCGAGGCGGTCGAATGGTACATCCAATTTCTCGGAAAACTGCGGACGACGCCGGAATGGCAAGCCTTCATGAAGGAAGGCGCCTACGACACGACGTTCCTCACCGGTGAGGATTTTGCGACATGGCTGCGCCAGGCCGCGGCCGAGCACAAGCAGCTAATGGAGCAGGCAGGCTTTCTCGCCCATCGCTAGCGGGGGCGCCCTGATCGCCTTAGGATCGCCGCCATGGCCTTGCAAGACCAAGCCGATCACGCATTGCGTTCCAACCACCATGGACAGGTCGCGTCGCCGCCGCTTGCGCTGGCGTCGCCGATCGGTTCACGCACCGGTTGGCTGTCATCGATACAGCTCCGGCTTTATGGCGCGTTTGGAGCCTTATCCTTGGCGACGATTATCGCCTGCGCGATCGCCGTCGCGCTGTTCGTGCGAACCAGTGATCTGTTCGACATGACCTTGGCGGCCGGCGTGCGCCAATACGGCGCCACGGTTCGGCTGCGTGAGCAGGCGTCGCAGCTTGCCAATGCGACGGCGAGCTTTGAGGGCGCCGCGGACCGAGCGCAGCTCGAAGCCGCAGAGACGCTCATCGCGCGGGCTCAGGCGACGATCTCGGATGATGTGAAGGAGATCCGCGATACCGGCCTGGGGGATCGCGGCGACCAGCTCGACGCGACATTCCGCAAGCTGCTCGACAGCTTTGAGCAGCTGAGCGCGATCACGCGACGGCGGATCGAGGCGCGCGAGCCGCGCGCGGCGTTATCGGGCGAGGTCGCGACCGACATCGCGGCGCTCGACAATCTGGTCAACCCGCGTTTTTTTGGCGACGCGCTCGACCTTGCGATCAGCATCCAGGGCGATCCGATCGATGATAACGGCGCCGCTCTCGCCGCGAAGCGCAGTGAATGGTCAAACGCGGTCGAGCGCCTGCAGCACATGCTGCAGTTTCGCGTCGCCGCGTCGACCGCTTCGGCGACGCTGGCGAATGTCGCTGGGGCGACCGATCCGCAGTCGCTGACTCGCGACCAGGCGCGGTTTACCGACGCGGCGAACACGATGGAACGTTTCCGCAGCGCCTTTGGCGATACCGACTCGCCGATCACCAAGGCCGCCGGCAAGCTCATCGCGATCGGCCGCGGCGATAAAAGCCTGTTCGCCTTGCGGCAGAACGAACTGGCTGCGATTGCGGCGGAGAACGCCTTGATCGGCCCGACCCGCAAGACCGGCCGCGACCTCGCCAGCAACTTGCGCGATCTCGTCGGCGATGAGCGCGCCCGTATGGCGACCGCGGCGCAACGCTCTCGCGCGCAGCTAGTGCAGGCGCAATTTCTCCTGGTGGGGATCGCGGCATTAAGTGCGTTAGCCAGTATCGCAATCATTTTCGGCTATGTCGGACGCCGCATCACGCGCCGGCTTTCCGGAGTGACCCGTGCGATGGCGCATCTGGCTGCCGGCGACCGCTCCATTGCCGTGCCGGCGACCAAGGATCGCGACGAAATCGGCGACATGGCGCGGGCGCTGCAGGTGTTCCGCGATCAGGCTGTCGCGATGAACAGCCTGAGCGAGCGGGTGACGGCGAATATCCGGCAAGTCGCGATTGCGGCCTCGCAGGCCACCGCGGCTGTCCGGCAGGTGTCCACAGGCTCCAAGACCCAGCTTGGCGCTCTCGAGCAGTCGGCATCGGCCCTGGAGCAGAGTGCCGAGGCCATCACCGAGGTCGCGAAAAGCACCGAGCAGGCGAGCGGGCAGGCGCGGCGCGCCTCGGAACTCGTCGCGTCCGGCATCGAGCAGATGGACGAGATGGTCGACGTCGTCCTGGCGATCTCGCAGAACAGCACGCAGATACGCAAGATCGCCGATGCCATCGCCCAGATCGCGGCGCAGACCAACATGCTGTCGCTCAACGCGGCGATCGAGGCGGCACGGGCCGGCGCCCATGGCCGCGGCTTCTCCGTCGTCGCCGAGGAGGTGCGCAAGCTCGCGGAAAGCGCCGGCTCGCTGGCGCGCGAGATCGCCGACCAGGTCAAGCAATCGACTGAGCAGGCGGAGAAGGGCGTTGATATGGTCCGCCAGGTCAGCGAAAACATGCGCACCCTGGCCGGCGGTGTGCGCGAGACCGGCAATCTCAGCAGCAATATCGCCAGCGCGATGAACGAGCAGCAGGCGACCGTTGCCGATATCAACCGCAACGTCGCCAAGCTCACTCGGATCGGCCAGGCGAATGCGGCTGCGGCCGAGCAGATCTCCGCCACAATGCTCGACCTGTCCAGCCTGGCGGAAACCACGCGCGGCGCCGTCGAGGATTTCAAGACCGTGGGGTTGTGGGGTGATGCCGGTGCGTCAGCCTAGGACGATACACCCCACTTGCTTGACGCTTGCGGGAATGTTTTGGCACGGTATGCAATGCCGATCCCAGCGGGGCCCCAATGACCAAGTCTGAGCTAGTTCAGCGGCTTGCGGAAGCCAACCCGCACCTCTACCAGCGCGACGTCGAGGCGATCGTTACCGCCATTTTCGACGAGATCGCGGGCGCCTTATCGCGGGGCGACCGGGTCGAACTGCGCGGGTTCGGCGCGTTCTCGGTGAAGCGGCGAGATGCGCGTGTCGGCCGCAATCCGCGCACCGGCGACAGTGTGCAGGTATCGGAAAAGCACATCCCGTTTTTCAAGACGGGGAAGCAACTGCGTGACCGGCTCAATCAGCTCGGCTGCTGAGCCACGGCATCGTCGGGAAACGCGCAGCACGGGCGCGGCGGTTTGATGTGAAGCTGATCTTCTGGTTCTGCGTGATTGTCGTCGCGGTGGCGCTGGCCTGTTTTGCCGTCGCCAATCGCGATGTTGTGTCGCTCGGCTTCTGGCCGGTGCCGTTCGCCCTCGATGCGCCGCTCTACCTCGCCGTTCTGGGGGCGGTGGTGCTGGGCTTTCTGTTCGGCGCCGTTGCCGCGTGGAGCGCTGGGGGCAGGCGGCGCCGCGAGATGCGGCAGCGTGCCCGCCGCATCGCGGCGCTCGAACGCGAGCTGAGCCTGACGCAAGCTCAGATGGCGCGAAATACGCCGGTCACCACGCTCCCGGCGGTCACGCGCGGCTGAGGCGGAACCCGGCGATGCGTCTTGTCAGCGCCGAGGAGGTCCACCGAACACTCGATTATCCCGCGCTGGTCGAGGCGCTGCGATCAATGTTTCGCGCGGGATGCGAGGCGCCGCCGCGGCACCATCATGCGATCGCCTCGACCGTGGCGGGAGGCGCCGGCAATACCCTGCTTTTGATGCCGGCATGGCAGCCGGGCGCGGCGCTCGGGGTCAAGATCGTCACGGTGTTCCCCGATAACGGGCAGCGTGCGCTGCCAGCGGTGTTCGGGACCTACCTGCTGCTCGACCCGATGACCGGCGCGCCATCGGCGGTGCTCGACGGCACCGCGCTGACAGTGCGGCGCACCGCGGCGGCGTCGGCCCTGGCGGCGGATTACCTCGCCCGCGCCGACAGCACGGTACATCTGATTGTCGGCACCGGCGCTTTGGCGCCGCATCTGTGTGCCACGCATGCCGCGATCCGGCCGATCCGCAGCACGTTGATCTGGGGGCGCGACACGGCGAAAGCCGCGGCGCTTGCCGACAGGTTGAGGCTCGCGGGCCTGGCGGCCGAACCGGTCGGGGATCTGGCCGGAGCGGTTGCGATGGCCGACATCGTCAGCTGCGCCACGCTCGCCAGGGAGCCGCTGATCGACGGCGCCTGGCTGCGGCCGGGCACGCATGTCGATCTGGTCGGCGGCTATACGCCGGAGATGCGCGAGGCCAACGATGCCGCCATCGCGCGCGCCACGGTCTACATCGATACCGAGGCCGCGTCGCGCGAGGCGGGCGATATCGTGGTGCCGCTGCGCCAGGGCGTCCTCGATCGCGCCCGGATCGCCGGTGATCTTTTTGGCTTATGCCGCGGTGACGTCCCCGGGCGCCGCAATAGCGACGAGGTCACGCTGTTCAAATCGGTCGGCCACGCGCTCGAAGACCTCGCCGCGGCACAGCTTGTCCTGCGGCGGTTGGACGAGCATCGCGGCTAGGTTGTGGCATACTGGGCCGAGTGATAACGAAGCCGGAGGAGACGGTCGATGAGCGGCAAGAGCAATACCAAGGGAAAGCAGGTCTGCGTCGTGATTGGTGCCACATCCAAGTGGCAATCGGACGGACGCATGACGGCGCTGATCCATGGCAAGCCGGTCGACGACAGCAACCTGCCGATCGGCGTGCGCTGGGGCGTTGGCGGCGCAATCGCGCAGAAATTCGCGCAGGAGGGCTTCTACACCGTCGTCACCACGCGCAAGGCAAGCAACGCCTCGGCATTGGAACAGGCGATCAAGCAGCAGGGCGGCGACTGCCTGACCGTCGAACTCGACCTGTCGGTTCAGGAATCGGTTGCCAATGCCTTTGCGACGATCCGGCGCGAGGCCGGCGAGCCCGAGGTCGTGGTCTACAACGCCGGCTATCTCGAAGGCCGCGACTTGCCGCCGGAGAAGGAACTGCTTGAACACATTACGGTCGAGATGTTCGACACGACGCAGCACATCGCCTGCCGCGGGCCGTTTCTCGTCGCCAAGGAGGTGCTGCCGGGCATGCGCGAGCGCGGCCAGGGCTCGTTCTTCTTCTCGAACAATTCGAGCTCATTGCGCGGCCGTAAGCGCTATACGGGGCAGTCGCTGTATTACCCGCGCGTCATGATGCGTACCTTGGCGCAGGTATTGACCGAGGAATATTCCGAATTCGGCGTGCATGTCGCCAATATCGTCATCGATGGCACGATCGACTCGCCGGGCACCCGCGCCATGCCGCGAGTACAAAAAAACCCGGACAGCGTCATCAACCCCACCAAGATCGCCGAGGCATTCTACTACCTGCATACCCAGGACCGTTCGTGCTGGTCGCACGAACTGCAGCTAACGCCGCTCTCGACGAAACCGAGCTACTAGGAGTCCACGCTGTTAGGGAGGTGGTAACGGATCGGGTGTAGGATCGCGCCGCGGCAGCGTGTGGCATGTCGCGGCATGGATTTATGACACCGATATCCGAACCCCTCGCGCTTGAAATCCGCGATCTCGCCAAGGCGTTTGACCGGCCGGCGGTTGACGGGCTGAACCTGCGGGTCTGGCCCGGCGAGTTCTATGTTTTGCTCGGTCCGAACGGGGCCGGCAAGACGACGACGCTGCGCATGGCGACCGGATTGCTCAAGCCGGATCGCGGCGCGGTCGCGGTGTTCGGCGTCGATGTGTTGCGCGACCCGGTCGGCGCCAAGCGGCTGATGGCGTGGCTGTCCGACGAGCCGATGATCTACGACCGCCTGACGCCGCTCGAATACCTGTTATTTATCGCCGGCCTGTGGGGCATCGAGCGCTGCAGTGCCGAAGCGAAGGCACGCGACCTGCTGGTGACGCTCGGGCTGGAGCCGCAGATCGGCACGCGCTGCGAAGCCTTATCGAAGGGCATGCGGCAGAAGGTGGCGCTGGCTGGAGCGCTGATCCACGACCCGCGCCTGATCATCCTCGACGAGCCGTTTACCGGGCTTGATGCCGCCTCGGCGCGGCTTGCAAAGAACATGCTGCGCGACCGCGTCGCCGCCGGCTGCACGGTGCTGATGACGACGCATATTCTCGAGGTTGCCGAGCGTATGGCCGACCGCGTCGGGGTCATGGCCGAGGGGCGCCTGATCGCCGAGGGCACGCTCGACGAATTGCGGGAACGCGCCGGCGCGGGCAGCGCGACGCTCGAAGACACGTTTCTCGCGCTGGTCGAAACCGACGGCGAGCTCCACATCGTGGCGGCATGATCAAGTCGGGGTCGGTGGCGTGGTTCGCGCAGCATGAATTGCGCCTTGCGTGGCGCGACTGGGCCTGGCTGCTGAGCGGCGGCCGCGACGGCCGCACCATCGCGGCGATCATCGGCTTTATCCTGTTCTTCCTGTCCCTGCACGGCCTCGCGCTGGTCACATTGCCGCGCACCGGCGATTTTATGGGGCCGCCGACATTGCGGGTGCTGGTGGTCGTGGGGGGCACGCTGGCGCTCTACGCCTCGTTGATGCTATCGCAGGCGCTGGAGGCGGTGACCCGGGCGTTCTACGCGCGCGGCGATCTCGATCTGATCCTGTCATCGCCGGCGATGGCGAACCGGCTGTTCGCGGTGCGGGTGGTCGCGATGGCGATCTCGGTCGCGGGCATGTCGCTGGCCCTGGGCGGCCCGGTGATCGACGTATTGGCGTGGCGCGGCGGACCGCATTGGCTGGCGGCGTACGGCGTCGTCGTCGCGATGGCGACGACGGCGGTGGCGCTGTCGGTGATGGTGACCGTGCTGCTCTTCGCCGCGATCGGTCCCAAGCGGACGCGATTGGTCGCCCAGATAATTGCGGCGATCGTCGGCGCCAGCTTTGTGATCGGCGTGCAGTTCATGGCGATCGTGTCGGTGGGCTCGCTGTCGCGCATCGAGCTGCTGCAATCTGATACGGTCCTCGCCTATGCGCCGCGCGCCGACAGCGCCATCTGGCTCCCGGCCAACGCGGCGATGGGGAACCCGCTCGATCTGGTGCTCGCGCTGACGGTCGGACTGGTGTTGCTGGCGGTCTCGATCGCAATCTGCGCGCCGCGCTTCGCCAATCTGGTGCTGGCCACCGCCGCCCTATCGAGTGCGCCGCCGCGATCGGAACGGCGGCGCGCCGGCTTTCGCGCCCAGTCGCCGGCGCAGGCATTGCGCAACAAGGAATGGGCATTATTGCGCCGCGATCCGTAGCTGATCTCGCAAAGCCTGATGCAGCTGCTCTACCTGCTCCCGCCGTTTTTCCTGCTGTGGCGCAGCTTTTATGGCGAGGGCAATCATACCGCGCTGCTTGTTCCGGTGCTGATCATGGCGGCGGGGCAGCTGGCTGGAGGGTTGGCGTGGCTCGCCGTCTCCGGCGAAGACGCGCCCGACCTGATCGCCTCGGCCCCGGTCACCCCGCGGCGGGTGTGGCAGGCGAAGACCGAAGCGGTCGCCGGCGTCATGGCGCTGGTATTCGGTCCGGCGATCCTGGTGCTGGCGGTGCTCGACCCGCGCGCCGGTGGGGTGGCAACGCTCGGGATCGCGGTCTCGGCCAGCTCAGCGACGCTGATCCAGTTCTGGTTCCGCGCGCAGGTGAAGCGCAGCCTGTTCCGCCGTCGTCATGTCTCCTCGCGCATCGCCACCTTCGCCGAGGCGCTGTCGTCGATCACCTGGTCGGGCGCGGGGGCGATCATGCTGGTCAATCCGTGGCTGGCGATCGTGCCGAGCGGGGCGGCCCTGGCCGTATTGGCCGGGGTGTGGACGATCAGCCCGCAACGCAGCTGAACCGAATCGCACGGCGTCTAAATGGCGGAATGCGCGACCGCGGCCACAGGCAATGCCGCGATGCGACTCGCGCCGCAAAAGGGGCTTGCGGTAAAGGCCGATTGCAATTCCTGATTATGCCGAAATGAGCCTCGCCGCGGCCCCCGCAACGATCGATGAGAAAGCGCTTTATCCGCCGGTAAAACGCTTTCTTGAAGCGCGCGGGTATGAGGTGAAGGGCGAGGTGCGCGGCTGCGACGTCGTTGCCTGCCGCGGCGAGGAGCCGCCGGTCATCGTCGAGCTGAAACTGCGCTTTACACTCGCCCTGCTGTTGCAAGGTATCGAGCGGCTGCGTCTCAGCGAGCGTGTCTACCTCGCCGTGCCGCGTCCGTCGCGGCGGACACGCGGTCTGGCGCCCGATGCGCCCGGCGTCCGCCGCCTGTGCCGGCGGCTCGGTCTCGGCCTGCTCTTGGTCGGGCGTCAGACCGTGTCGGTTGTCGAGGAGCCGGTGCCGTATCAGCCGCGCGTGGCGCGCACGCGGCTGGTGCGTCTGCTCGGCGAGTTCGAGCGGCGCGTCGGCGACCCCAATCACGGCGGCGGCAATCGCGCGCCGATCGTCACCGCCTATCGCCAGGATGCATTGCGCTGCGCCCAGGCGCTGGCGCAGGGCGGCGACATGCGGCTGCGTGATCTGCGCGCCGCCAGCGGCGTGGCGAATGCCGCGCCGATCCTGCGGCGCAATGTCTATGGCTGGTTCGAGCGGCGGTCGCGCGGCATCTACGGCCTAACAGAAAGCGGCGGGGCGGCGGTGACGCAATTTGCCGATATCATTGCGGCGCTGGCCGTGCCGGCACCGCCGCAGGCTGCCGCCTGATGCCGAACCGAGCCGACGATCAGCATCTGCGGCGCCTGGTCACCGAGTATTTCGGCGGCGGGTCGCGGCTGCGCATCCTGCGGACGACGGCTGCCTTTGGCGCGCCGGTCTTTGTCGTCGATTTCGATCGCGGCCCGCGGCATTACCGAACCCTCGGCTCGTTCGGGCCGTCATTTGGCACCGCCAATCTGACCGCGCCCCAGGTGACCGAACAGTCGAGCATGGATCTGATGTATCCGGCTCATCTGGTCTTTCATTATGAGCGGCTGATGTCGCTCGCCTTTGCCTTGTGTGAACGGCCGGTGACTGCGTTGCTCCTTGGGGTCGGCGGTGCCGCGATGTGGCGTTTCATGCGCGCCTATATCCCGGAATGCGCGCCGACCCTGGTCGACGCCGATGCAGGGGTGATGGGCATCGCGAAGCGCTGGTTCTATCTAGGCCAGCCGGTCGTCATTGATTCGGCGCAGCGCTACCTGGCGGGGAATACGCAGCATTTCGATGTGGTGCATGTCGATTTGTACAACGCACTGGGGCCAGCGGATTGCGACGAAGCGTTTTGGGCGCGCTGCATGGATGCCCTTGCCCCCGGCGGTTGCCTTGCGGTGAACTGGGCCGACTTCGCGACCAATCGCGGCGTGCGTCCGATGGCGCAGGGCCTCGAAGCGGCGGCTCGCGGCCGCGATCGCGAAACCTTTTATGTCACGCGCCATGGGTTTCGCGACAACCTGATCCAGTACCTGCCGACCAGCGGCGACAATCATCCGGAGGCGATCACCGGAGCGTTGGAGCGCTTTGCGCGCGAGCGGCGCCTGCCAAATCGCGGCCGCGGCATCCTCGAACATTGTGTGATCTCGACCGGCTTCCCGATCGAGTTTTAAGGATCGTCGGGCTGCGGCGCTGTCGCGCGGGCGCGTTCGCGGGCGGAGACCGGATGCGGCACCCAGGGGCGGTCGCCGCGGCTCGCATTGGCGCTCTCGAGCGTGACGCGATCGGGAGAGAGCCACAATGCGATCGATCCCTGCCGCCAGCTATCGATGCGATCCAGGACCGGGATGCGTGAGCGGCACGAGAAACCCGCGGGCACCTGCGCCACGATCGCGTCAACCGTGCCGCAGACCACCGGCAATCCGGCGGCGCTGGTCAGTAAGGCGACGCGCATGCCGCTCGCCGTGTAGATGCAGCGATCCTTGTTACTGCAGTCGAGCGGGCCGGCAGCGTCCGCCCAGGGCAATAGCCCGGCGCCGGTTTCCTGTGCCAGAAACGAACGGGTGATCTCCTCGGCGGTATCGGCGACATAGTAATCGCCGGTCGCTCCGCGCACCGCCAGAAGACGCGCAAAATCACCGAGCACGATATCGGGCGGCCGCGTCAGCAGCATCGTCGCCAGCCCCGCCGCGATGCCGCAGAGACCCCACACCTGCCAGCGTCCCTGCCACAGGCAGAGCCAGCACCCGCCGAGCGCGACCATGATGATGCCGGCGGTCGGCAGCCGCGGCATCACCCAGATGTCGCCGGGCAACGTGGCGACCCATTGCGCCACCGCGATCGTCGCATCGATGCCCCACCCCATCGGCACCAGCGCGAGGCGTTCGAGCCCGAACGGCATCAGAAGGCAGGCAATGACGCCCCAGGGCAGGGTCCACAAGCCGGAAATCGGCACCGCGATTACATTGGCGATGGGCGAGTACAGCACGAGCTGATGGAAATGGTAGATCGCGAACGGCTCGGTGCCGAAGGTCGCGACAATGGTGGTGACCGCGATCGCCCCGCCATAACCGGCGATCTTGCGGAGCCACGAGCCGCGGTGGAAGAGATGCGCCAGCTGCGAGCCCCAGGTCTCGTATACCGCAACCAGCGCCACAACCGCGCCGAACGACATCTGGAAGCTGACACCGACCAGGCTCGCGGGGTCGAGGAACAGCACGACAAAGGCGGCCAGCGCGCAGATGCGCATCGAGATGCGCAGCCGATCGATCAGAATTGCGGCGAACACCACGCCGTTCATCAGGAACGCCCGCTCAGTGGGGATCGCGGCACCCGAGATCAGCAGGTAGCAGAAGAGGACGACAAGCGTGATGCCGGCGGCGATCTTCTTGATCGGATAGCGCAGCGCGACGGGCGGGATCAGCGCCAATACGCCGCGCACCGTGAAAAACACGAAACCGCCGACCAGCCCGAGATGGAGTCCGGCGATCGCCAGGAGGTGCGACAGACCGGAATGGCGGAAGGCGTCCTTGACGCTCTCGTCCATCGTGCCGCGCTTGCCGGTGATGACCGCCGAAGCCACGCCGCCGGTCGAGCCCGGCAAGGCTGTATTGATGCGGCGTGTCATCTCGGTGCGCAGGCGCAGCAGCCACTCGCGCCAGCCGCCATTGATGCCGCCATTCGCATCGACGCGATGCGCCGGTCCGAGGCTGTAGCCGACACCGCCGATACCGGCGAAGTACAGTTCGCGCTGCATGTCGCGGCCACCCGGAATGACCTGCGCCGGCACCGGGTAGAGCTTGGCCTTGAGGCTCACACGGTCGCCGGGCTGCAAGATATCGCTGCTCGGCGCGATGTGGACGCGCAGGCGGTGCGGCCGCTCGCTCGCCTCGAGCCCGCCGATTGCGTCGGGCGCCACGATGATCCGCCAGCCGCGATCGAGCGTGTCGATATCGACCACCGTGCCGCTCACCGCCGCGAAGCCAAGGCGACGCTGCAGCATCGGGGTGCCGTGTTCCCAGCGCGTTTCCTGGACCATCGCGAACCCGGCAGCCGTCACTGCGCCGAGGATCGCGATGGTGCGCAGCATCGGCCAGCGCCCCAGCCCTACAGCCATGCCGCCAAACATACCGGCAGCACCGATGCCCAGCCACCAAGGCGGCTCGACGAAAAGCGCGAAGTAGATCGCGATCCCGGTGGCGAAAAACACCGGCAGCCACAGGATGCGTCGCTCACCCTCGGCCGCCAAAGCATCCGCGACGGCGGCAAACGGTAGCAGGCGGCGCCCGCGTGCCGCCCCTCCACCCTGTTCGTCCGTGATAAAGAGATCGGTCATGCGACCCGGCCGTTCGCCCGTTACGATCGTAACGGGCCGCCCGCGCGGCCGATAGGGGCGCTGGCATGGCACGCGGCCGCCATGCCCGTTAAGCTGCCGCCATGACGACACACGGCATGGCGCTTTACGAAGCAGAGCAGCGAGCCGCGGCGTGGCTCATGGCCTGGGACGGGCAGGGGGTGCACCGCACCGGCACCGAGGGCGACAACGCCGGCGCGGCATGGCTGGCGCGCGAGGCCGCCGCGCTCGGTGCCGCGCCCACGATCGAGACATTCGGGCTCGATCGCCTCGATCCGCGAGCCGCTTGTCTCGAAATCGGCACACAGCGGATCGCGGGCGTACCAGTGTTTGACGCGCCGGATAGCGGGCGGGATGGCATCGAGGGCCGGCTCGGTCCGGTTGATGGGGGCAGCGAGATTGGCGTCGCCGAGTTGAGCCCCCGCGCGGTGTATAGCGGGGAATTCGAGCGGCTGCGGCGCAGCGGCGGGAATCGTGGCTTTGTCGTCGTGTGTGCTGGCGAGCAGCCGGGGCTGGGATTGCTCAATGCCGAAAGCTTTCGCCACCCGTACGGGACGCCGGCGTTGCACGTCGCCAGCGAGGCGCGTGACGCCGTGCTGGCCGCCGCCGCCCGCCAGATGCCGGCGCGATTGGTCTCGCACAGCCGGCGTGTGCCCGGCGAGGCGCGCAACGTCGTCGTCGCCTTGTCCGGCACAGATCCCAGTGCAGCACCGGTCGTCGTGATGACACCGCGCAGCTCGTGGTGGCAATCAACCGCCGAACGCGGCGGCGGCCTCGTCTGCTGGCTCGAGACATTGCGGGCGTTATTGGCCGCGCCGCCGCGAGCGCCGGTCGTGTTGACCGCCAATAGCGGCCATGAACTCGGCCATCTCGGGCTAGACGATTTTATTGCGCGGCGGTCAGGGTGGGACCGGCCGGTGACGGAGGGCGGCGCGACCTGGGTGCATTACGGCGCCAATATCGGCGCGGCGGGCGGTCGGTTGCAGCTCGTCGCGCCGCAGGACGATATCCGCGAGATCGGCCTGCGCGAGCTGGCGGGCGCTGGGGTGCCGCCCGATGAGGTTGCGCCCAAGAACCTGGTCCCCAGCGGCGAGACCCGCGATATCCACCGGGCCGGCGGCCGCTATCTCACGCTGGTCGGCACCAATTCGCTCTTCCACCTGCCGCAAGACCGCTGGCCGCTCTCCGTCGACGTCGCCGCGGTTGCCAGGGTCGCCAGGGCGTCTGCCCGCATTGTGGCCGGAATGACAGGATCGGCCTGAACTCGCGCCGTAATTGGGGAAGTCGTCTATTCACATAATTCGATATTTTGCAAAATGTCTTGACGCGGTGCTGAGTGGCTGGCATATTTGACGAATATCAAAATGATCGGCGCTCGCATGGATACAAAGCGTGCCCTCGCGGGACTCGGTGCCCTCGCGCAGGAAACCCGGCTTGCGGTGTTTCGCCTGCTGGTGACGCAGGGGCCGGCCGGTTTGCCGGCGGGGGTTGTTGCCGAGCGGCTCGGCGTGTTGCCAGCCTCACTGACCTTTCATCTGCAGCAATTGGTCCATGCGGGGCTGATCACCCAGCGCCGCCTCGGCCGGCAGCAGATCTATGCCGCCGAATACAGCTGCATGAACGACCTGCTGGCCTATCTGACCGAAAATTGCTGTGGCCAGGGTGCGAGTTGCGCGCCGGTCTGCGATCCGGCCGACAGTTTTCGAGGAGACCACGATGAAACGCCTGCACGTGCATGTAAGTGTTGAGGATCTGGCGCAATCCGTCCGGTTCTATTCGACGCTGTTCGCGGCCGAGCCGACCGTCGTCAAGGACGATTATGCCAAGTGGATGCTCGAAGACCCGCGGATGAATTTCGCGATCAGCCAGCGCAACGGCGCGCCCGGCGTCCAGCATCTCGGGATTCAGGTGGAGGATCAGGCCGAGCTTGCCGAGGTTTATGATCGGCTGAGCCGCGCCGAGCGGCCGATGATCGAGGAGAAAGACACGACCTGCTGCTACGCCCGCGCCGATAAGCAATGGATCGCCGATCCGCAGGGTGTTGCGTGGGAAACTTTTCTGACGCATGGCGAGGCCACCGTTTATGGGAAAGGCGGCGCGATCGGGGCCTTGCACGCGGCCACGGAGGCGGTGTGCTGCGCGCCGCCAAAGCTTGCCGCGGCGGAGCCGAAGGACGCTGCCACCGGCGCCTGCTGCGCCGCCTGACTCGCATGAGTACGATCACCGAGATTGCGCCGCGGCGGCTGGCGCCGACCCTGGGCGTGTTCGAGCGGTACCTGACGCTATGGGTCGCGCTCTGTATCGTCGCTGGTATCGGTCTCGGGCGGCTGCTGCCGGCGCCGTTTCAGGTGCTGGGGCACCTGACTGTCGCCGAGGTCAACATCCCGGTGGCGGTGCTGATCTGGCTCATGATTGTGCCGATGCTGCTCAAGGTCGATTTCACCGCACTGCATCGGGTCGCCGAGCAGTGGCGCGGCATCGCGGTGACGGTCGGCATCAACTGGCTGGTAAAGCCGTTCAGCATGGCTGTGCTCGCCTGGCTATTTGTCGGGTGGCTGTTCCGGTCCTGGCTGCCGGCCGGGCTGATCGACAGCTATGTGGCGGGGCTCATCCTGCTCGCGGCGGCGCCGTGCACGGCGATGGTGTTCGTCTGGTCTAACCTCGCCGATGGCGACCCGAATTTCACGCTGAGCCAGGTAGCGCTCAACGACACGATCATGGTGGTGGCGTTCGCACCGATTGTGGGTCTGTTGCTGGGGCTGTCGTCGATCACGGTGCCCTGGACGACGCTGTTCCTCTCAGTCGTGCTTTACATTGTGGTGCCGGTAGTGGCGGCGCAGTTCTGGCGCCGCTCCTTGACCGGTCGCGGCGGGCCGGCCGCGCTGGCCGCGGCCTTGCGGCAAATGCAGCCGGTGTCGCTGATCGCGCTCCTGACAACGCTGGTGCTGTTGTTCGGGTTTCAGGGCGATCAGATCGTGCGGCAGCCCTCGGTAATTGCACTGTTGGCGATCCCGATCGTCATTCAGGTCTATTTCAATGCCGGTCTGGCGTACGGGCTAAACCGCGTTCTCGGTGTACCGCACAATGTCGCGTGCCCATCAGCGCTGATTGGCGCGTCGAATTTTTTTGAACTCGCCGTCGCCGCGGCGATTGCGTTGTTCGGGTTTCAGTCAGGCGCGGCGCTGGCGACGGTGGTCGGGGTGCTGGTTGAGGTGCCGGTGATGCTGTCGGTCGTTCACCTCGCGCGGCGTTCGCGCGGCTGGTACGAGGCGGCTCGCCGCTGATCTAGACGCCGAGATGGCGGTGCAGGATCTCCGGGCGGTCGCGTACCGCCTGTGAGGTCAGCTCCTCGACCATGTGGCCGTTATTGATGATGTAGACGCGGTCCGCGAGGCTCATCGCGGCCGAGATGTTCTGTTCGACGACGACGATTGTCTGGCCCGCGTCGGCCAGCATGCGGCAGGTGGCCAGCAGGTCGCGCACGATGATCGGCGCCAGCCCCTCGAACGGCTCATCGAGCAGGACGATCTGCGGGTCGCGTACCAAAGCGCGGCCGATTGCCAGCATCTGCTGCTCGCCGCCCGAGAGATCGGTACCGCGGCTGCGGCGGCGCTCCTTGAGGCGGGGGAAAATTTCCCAGATGCGGTCGAGCGGCCAGCGCGACCTGGCGGTCAGCCCGGCCAGAAGCAGGTTTTCCTCGACATCGAGACTACCAAAGACGCGCCGGTCTTCCGGCACCAGCTGCAGGCCGCGACCGGCGATTTCGTGCGGTGCCAGCCCATGTATCGGCGTTCCGTCCAGCATGATCGCACCGGAGCGCGGCTGCACCACCCCCATCAGGCTCTTCAGCGTCGTGCTCTTACCGGCGCCGTTGCGACCGAGCAGGGCGACGACCTCGTTCTTTTCGACGCGCAGCGACACGTCGAACAGGATGTGGCTGTCGCCGTAGAAGCTGTTGATCCTGTCGACTTCGAGCAGCGTGCTCATGCCGCCGCGACCCCGCCGAGATAGGCTTCCTGCACCAGGCTGTTGCGCTGGATTTCTTCGGGCGTGCCCTCGGCGAGGATGGTGCCCTCGTGCAATACCGTGATGCGCTCCGCCAGTTCGAACACCGCGTCCATGTCGTGATCGACGATGATCATCGTGCGGCCGCGCCGGATGTTCTTGAGCAACTGCACTGTCTCGACCCGTTCGCGCGGGCTCATGCCGGCAAGCGGCTCGTCGAGCAACAGCAGGGACGGGGAGGCGGCGAGCGCTAATCCAATTTCGAGGCGGCGCTTTTCGCCATAGGCAAGTTCGGCGACCGGCGTATCGGCCCGCGCCGTCAGTCCGACCAGGGCAAGCGTGCTCTCCACTTGCGTGGGGAGGCCGGGGACGCGCTCGATATGACGCAGCAAATCGAGCGAGAAGGTGCCGCGGCGTTCTGCGAGCGCGGCAATCACGATGTTGTCGCGCAATGTCAGGCGGGTGAAGAGCTGGTTGACCTGATAGCTCTTGGTCAGACCGAGCTGGCAGACCTTTGATACATCGGTGCCGGTGATATCCCGGCCGTGGAAGAAGATGTGGCCTGATGTCGGCGCCATCTCGCAGGTCAGCATCTTGAAGAAGGTGCTTTTGCCGGCGCCGTTCGGGCCGATGACGCCGCGCAATTCGCCGGGCTGGACCTTAAAATTGATGTCGCGATTGGCGACGATGCCGCCAAACCGCTTGGTCACGCCGCGTGCCTCCAGGGCGGGACCCTCAAAAGCGTCCTGCTGCCGCCGCACCGGGCCGATGCTGGCGAGCGTGGCGCCGCTTTCGCCGAGGGCAGGCGCTTCCTCCGGCGGGATCTGCTTTGGCGCCGGCCGGAGCCAGGCCACGAGATCGACCATGCCGCCGATCAGGCCGCGTCGCAGGAAGCACACCAGCAACACGAAGACGATTCCCAGCACCAGCTTCCAGGCGGAGCCAAGCCCGAGCGCACCCTGCAGAAAATCTCGCAGAAACAGCCACACGGTGGCGCCGACCAGGGGACCGAACAAGGTGCCGATGCCGCCAATCGCGGTCTGCATCACCAGCTGTCCGGAGGTGTCGAACATGAAGGCATCGGGCGGCATAAAGCCCTGCAACACGCCCAGCAATCCGCCAGCGATCCCGGCATAGGCGGCGGCGACCACAAACGCGGTCAGTTTGTACATCCCCACTGCGTGACCGACGGCGCGGGCGCGCAACGGGTTGTCGCGGATCGCGGTCAGCACGGCTCCCACCGGCGAGCGGATGATGCGCAGCGCGATGACGATGCCAACGAAATAGCAGACCGCCAGAAACCCGTACATCGACCAGCCGGTGCCGACCGAGTAGGAATAGCCGAACAGCGCGAATTTGGGTGTCGGTACACCCGGCAGGCCGTTCTCGCCGCCGGTATAGGCGGCCAGTGGCGAAAATTCGGTGAAGTAAAACATCTCGGCGATCGCGACGGTGATCATCGCGAAATAGATGCCGGTGCGGCGCAGGGCGACGATGCCGACCAGCACGCCAGCGATGGTGGCACCGAGCGTGCCAACCAGCAGCGCCGCCATCACATTCGACATCAGGTTGTTGGTCAGCAGGTAGGCGGCGATAAACCCGCCCGTGCCGAAAAACGCCGCCTGCCCGAAGGAGAGGAGGCCGGTATAGCCGAACAGGATGTC
>JAFAYW010000343.1 GCA_019240125.1 Alphaproteobacteria bacterium | reverse complement strand
CGGGCGGAAAGTGCCGTCGTTTTTCGGCGTGTCCGGGTCGATCAGGTAGGACAGCGCCACCACCACGGCCGAGTAGGTGTTGGGGTAGGACGAGTTGATAAAGCTCGTCACCTGCTCGTGCGAATCCGACAGGTCGATTTTGAGGTTGCTGCCCGATTTGGTGACCGTGGCGCGGATGTGGATGTCTTCGTTGCCGCGACCGTCATCGTCGAGCAATGCCTCGCCGTGATAGACGCCGTCGGCCCACTCGGCGATCACCGCGCGGGTCTGCCGCTCGGCGCCGTCGAGCACCGCCTCGATCGCCGCGTTTGCCGTCTCCCAGCCGAACTCGGCGGCCAGGGCCAGCAGGCGCCGCTCGCCGACATGCGCCGAGCCGATCATCGCCGCCAGATCGCCACGAAAATCGCGCGGGTGCCGCACATTGGTGGCGATCATCTGCATCACGTCGCGGCGGACTTCGCCGCGGTCGTAAAGCTTCAAGGGCGTGATGCGGATGCCTTCCTGCCAGATATCGGTGGCGGAGGCGTTATAGGCGCCGTGCGTCGCGCCGCCGATATCGCTTTGATGCGCTCGGTTGATCGACCAGAAGCGCGGCGTGTCACCCTCGAAAACCGGCACAAAGGCGGTCAGGTCGGGCAGGTGATTGCCGCCGTGATACGGGTCGTTGAGCAGGAAGACGTCGCCGGGGTGGATATCGCCCCGGAAGAACTCGGTCATCGCGCGAGCCGCGAAGGGCAGGGCACCGACATGGATCGGCACGTGCTCCGCCTGGGCGATCAGCCTCCCGTCGAGATCGCACAAGGCGGTCGAGAAGTCGCGGCTGGAATTGAGGATCTGCGAATAGGCGGTGCGCAGCATCGCCTCGCCCATTTCCTCGACGATCGCCAGCAAACGGTGCTGCACGACCGAGACGACGACCGGATCGATGGAATGTGACGCCAACCCGACCCCCAACCGCTATCGCGGCAGGTTACTTCGAATCGACGTCAGGGTCCTGTTCTTTGGTATCGTGCTGCGGCAGCACCGGGGAGTGCGTCGGCAGCGTGCGCGGCAAATGCAGCTTTATGTTTTGCGACACCACGACCGAGCTCGTTGCTAGCGACCGATTGATGATCGCCAGTATTTCCGGGGCCGATAGATGGGCCAAAGTGCAACCTCCACACCGAACGTAGCAGTATAACTACAGTTTTTGCCCGTACTACAAGCCTCGACGCATCCCCACCGCCTTCAACAAAGTGGTATCTCGATCAGATGTCCATACGCCGGCCATCGGCGGCGTCGAACAGGTGAATGTGGTGCGGCCGGATCGCGAGATGTGCGATCGCGCCAAGCTGCAGCGCCACGGTGGCCTCGGCGCGTGCTAACAGGGCGGTATTGTCGGGCAACCGGCCATGAACGATCGTGTCCGCGCCCAACCGCTCCAGCAGGTCGACACGCAGCGGCAGAGGGGCGTCCTCGCCCGCCAACTCGAGGTGCTCCGGGCGCAATCCAACCGTTACCGCGCGCCCCGACTCACCGGCCGCCCGCCCAAGCGGCAACACGGCCTCGCCGATTAGCACGGATGCACCTTCAAGCCGCCCGGGGATGCGGTTCATCGCCGGGGAGCCGATAAATCCCCCGACAAAGGTCGTGGCGGGCCGCTCGTAGAGGTCGAGCGGCGGCCCGATCTGGTCGGCGTTGCCGGCGTTCATCACGATCAGCCGGTCGGCCAGGGTCATCGCCTCGACCTGATCGTGTGTTACGTACAGCGAGGTGGTGCCGAGTTCCTGCTGAAGGCGCTTTAGCTCGACCCGCATCTGCACTCGCAACTGCGCGTCGAGATTCGAAAGCGGCTCGTCAAACAGGAAGACCTTGGGGTCCCGCACGATCGCGCGGCCCATTGCAACGCGCTGACGCTGACCGCCCGAAAGCTGCCGGGGTTTGCGATCGAGCAGTCCATCAAGCTGGAGGACCGCGGCGGCGCGATCGACCCGGGCACGGATGTCGGCGCGCGCCATCCGCCGCATCTTGAGCCCATAAGCCATGTTGTCGAACACGCTCATGTGCGGGTAAAGCGCGTAATTCTGGAACACCATCGCGATGTCGCGGTCTTTCGGCTCGATGCCGTTCACCACCTTGCCGTCGATCGCCACCGTGCCGGCGGTGATCTCCTCCAGCCCCGCCACCATGCGCAGCAAGGTCGATTTCCCACAGCCCGATGGCCCGACCACGACGACCAGTTCGCCATCGGCGACATCACAGCTGACACCGTGCACGACCTCGCGCTCGCCATAGGATTTGCGCAGGTCCGCCAAGCTCACAGTCGCCATTCAGACCTCGGGTAGATGCGGGATGGTCACGCGGTCGCCATAGCTCGCTATGTCGCGATCGCGTTTCAGCAGAGCAGCGCCCTCATCCCGGCTGCCAGCGGAGCGAATGCTCGCCGGTCGTGCCCGCTTCGCGAAAGCCCAGCCTTTCGAAAGCCGCGGCAGCGCCGGATTGGTTTTGCGGGCTGATGCGTGCAACGATCGGCAGCAGGCGGAGTTGCGCTTGCGCGATCAGCGCCGTAAAGGCGCCCCGGCGGCGGTGCTCCGACGCGATGCCGGCGTGGCGGAGTTCCAGGACTTCATGCTCGGCGTAATGGCGGCCGTGGCCACTCAATTCGAGGAGCGCGAACCCGATAATGGTATCGGCGGCGGTGTCGCACGCTACCCAGGACTCACCGGAGCGGACGCAGTTCCGGGTGAGCGCGTAAAGCGCTTCCTCGCGTTCCAGCGTGTCCACCAGGAGGGGCATCTCAGGCGCCAGCCGCAACAGAAGGGCGTGTATTTCCGGCGCGTCATCGATTGTGGCCTGGCGATACGAGATGTCGGTCACGTCTATTTCTCCGCCTCAATGAGGCCGCGCACAAACCAGCGCTGCATCAGCAACACCACCAGCACCGGCGGCAGGATTGCCATTAAGGCCGTCGCCATCACGATCTGCCATTCGGTCTGCGTGTCGCCATTGCCAATCATCTGGCGCATGCCGATGACGATCGTCGTCATCCCAGGCGAGTTGGTGACCAATAGCGGCCACAGATACTGGTTCCACCCGAAGATGAACAGGATCACGAACAGCGCCGCGATATTGGTGCGCGATAAGGGGATGACCGTGTCGATAAAGAAGCGCCATGGCCCGGCGCCGTCGATCTTGGCGGCTTCCACCAGCTCATCGGGGATCGTCAGAAAGAACTGCCGGAACAGCAGCGTCGCGGTGGCCGAGGCGATCAACGGCAGGGTGAGGCCGGCGTAGCTGTCGATCAGGTGCAGGTCGGCGGCGATCTTGTAGGTCGGGAGGATACGCACTTCGACCGGCAGCATCAGCGTTACAAAGATTGCCCAAAAGCACAATTTTCTCAGCGGAAAGCGAAAGAAGACGACGGCATAGGCCGAGGGCAGCGAGATCGCAATCTTGCCCGCGGCGATCGCCAGCGCCATGACGAGGCTGTTGCCGAGCATCGCCCAGACTGGCTGGCCGCTCGTCTTGACCGTGCCGGCTGATAGCGCCTCGATCATGTTCGCGACAAAACGGCTGCCGGGCAAAAGCGGCATCGGGGCGTCGAGGATATCGGCAAGGTCGTGCGACGCCGCATCGTACGCGACATAGATCGGGAACAGCACCAAGGCGACACCGACGATCAATACCGCATGCGGTACCCAGGCGCTGCGCCGCGCGGTAACCATCACGTACGGGTGACCATCATGCGTAATGCACCCGGCGCTCGATAAAACGGAACTGTATGGCGGTCAGCCCGATCACGATCGCCATCAGCACCACCGATTGCGCCGCCGACCCGCCGAGATCGAGCGCCACGACGCCATCGTACCAGACCTTATAGACTAGAATTTCGGTGGCCTTGGCCGGGCCGCCTTGCGTCACATTGTGAACAACGCCGAACGTATCGAAAAACGCGTAGACCATGTTGACGACGATCAGGAAGAAGCTCGTCGGCGCCAGCAGCGGAAACACAATCGTCCAGAAACGGCGCCGCGGCGTGGCGCCATCGATCGCCGATGCCTCGATCAGCGACGCGGGGATGGCCTGCAACCCGGCGAGAAAGAACAGAAAATTGTAGCTGATCTGCTTCCATGCGGCGGCGAGTATGACCAGCAGCAGCGCCTGCTTGCCGTTAAGCAGGTAATTCCAGTCAAGCCCCAGCCAGCGCAGCCCCGCCGCAAGCACGCCGATCGTCGGATTAAACAGGAACATCCACAGCACCCCGGCAATCGCCGGGGCGATCGCGTAAGGTGCCAGCAGCACGGTCTTATAGAAGGCGGCGCCCCGCACGACCCGATCCGCCATTACTGCCAGCAATAGCCCTGGCGCCAACGCTAGAAACGCTACGGCGATACTGAACAGCGCGGTGATCCCGAAGGAATCAAGGTAGTCGGGGTCGGCGAATAGATCGGCGAAATTGGCGGCGCCGACAAACCGTGTCGACAGGCCGAAGGCGTCTCCACCCAGGGCTGACTGCACGATCGCCTGACCCGCCGGCCAAAAGAAAAACACAAACGTCACGAGCAGCTGTGGTGTCAGCAGCAGAGCGGGCAGCATCCACCCGGCAAAAACCACCCGCCGTTCCATGCCCGCCTACTCGCTCCACCCGACGATTTCCTCCCGCAAGCAGGGGAGGAGACATGATTGGAGCAGCGGCGCGCAAGGCACAATACGGCCGGGATTATTGCGTGTTCTTCTGAAATTGTCGCAGGATGGCATTACCGTGGTTCACGGCGTCGTCAACAGCAGCTTTCGGCTCGCTTTTGCCCGAGAAGGCGGCTTCCAGATCCTCGGCGATCACATCGCGGATCTGCACCAGATTGCCGAGCCGCAGCCCGCGCGAGTTCTCGGTCGGCGGCTTCCCGGTCATCTGGGTGATCGCGACTTCACTGCCTGGGTTCTTGTCGTAATAGCCGGAGGCCTTGGTCGCCTGGTAGGCGGCCTTGGTGATCGGCAGGTAGCCGGTGGCCTCGTGCCATTTTTCCTGCACATCGGTGCGCGACAGATACGAAAAGAACTTGGCGATGCCCTTGTATTGCTCGGGTTTCTTGCCTCCCATCACCCACAGGCTGGCGCCACCGATGATCGAGTTCTGCGGCGCGCCCTGCACATCTGGGTAATACGGCAGCTCGGTCACCCCGAACTGGAACTTCGCGTTCTTCTGTAATACGCCATAGGCCGCCGAAGAGTTCTGCGTCATGCCGCATTCGCCGCTGAGGAATTTGTTGTCGGGCTCGGTGGTGCGGCCGCCGTAATCAAAACTTCTGTCTTTCTCCGCCGCGGCGAGATTGGTGATGTGTTTCACCACGAGCGGGTTGTTGAATTCGAGCACCGCGTCCGGCCCGTCAAGCCCGTTCACCTTGGTCGCCAGCGGGATGTTGTGCCAGGCACTGAAGTTCTCGATCTGGGTCCAGCTGATCCATGATGCCGTGAAGCCGCACGGCACCCCGGCAGCGCGCAGTTTCTTGGCCGCCTCAAATGTTTCCGGCCAGGTCTTGGGCGGCTTTTCCGGGTCGAGGCCGGCCTTCTTGAACAGATCCTTGTTCCAGTAGGTGACCGGGGTCGAGCTGTTGAACGGAAGGGACAGCATTTTGCCGTCTGCGGTACTGTAGTATCCGGTGACGGCCGGCAAATAGGCCGCCGGATTGAAGGGTTCGTCGGCATCCTGCATCAATTGGTACACCGGCTTGACCGCTCCTTTGGCGGCCATCATCGTGGCGGTGCCGACCTCGAATACCTGAACGATGTCAGGCGCGTTCCCCGCACGATAGGCTGCGATCGCGGCGGTCATGGTCTCGGCGTAGGAGCCCTTGAACACCGGGACGACCTTGTAATCGGTCTGTGAGGCATTGAAGTCGCTGGCGATCTGGTTGAGCCGATCGGCGAGGACCGAAGTCATCGCGTGCCACCATTGAATTTCGATAGGATCGGCCTTCGCGCGTCCCGGCAGCGCGGCGACCACCAGTGCTGCGAGCGCCGCCGCCCACATCTTCGCTTTCATGAGTCTCTCCCCAACGGCCGTTCTGCGGCGGCCCAACCCCCCAGGCGCCTCACCTTGCCAAATAGCAACTGACGCGGGAAGCTTTTGTGACGGTGTGTTCATCGAAGGCTCGAGCCTCATCCCCGGGGTGTGTCATGCCACTGCTGAGATTGCCGCGGATCTCCGCGCAGCTGCGGGCCACCCCGGCTGCGGCGCTGGCCGACGCGCAGCGCCGGGCGGCGGCGCTCGATGTCGGCGCACCGGTTTCGATTCGGCTCAACCCGCGTGCGCGGCGGCTGTTGCTGCGCGTTGATGCCAGCGCGCGCAATATCGAACTGGTCATCCCACGCGGTGTGTCGCCGGAGCGGGGGCTGCAGTTTCTCGAGGCGCAGCGCGGCTGGATCGCCAGCCGCCTGGATGCGCTGCCGCCGCAGGTCCTGTTTGTCGAGGGGGCCGTCGTTCCGATCCTCGGCGTGCCACACACAATCCGCCACGAGAGCAACCCCGCGAAGCCGTCCGTGGCAATCGCTGACCGGGAAATCCGGGTGCGCGGCGAGCCCGCCCATATGCCACGGCGGGTGCGTGATCATCTTACGAAACTGGCGCGCCAGGAGGTAACGCGCCGGGCGCGCGCCTACGCCATGCAGGTGGGTCGACCGATCGCCCGCATCGGGCTGCGCGACACCAAGAGCCGCTGGGGCAGCTGTTCGTCCAGCGGCGCGCTCTCGTTCAGCTGGCGACTGATCCTCGCACCGGAACCGGTGCTCGATTATGTCGTCGCACACGAGGTGGCGCATCTCGTCGAGATGAACCACAGCCCCCGGTTCTGGCGGCTGGTGCAGACGATGACGCCGGATTGCGCGACCCCGCGCGCCTGGCTCAAGCGCCATCGCACAGAGCTATTTGCCTACGGGTAACGGCTCCGCTGGCGGTTGACGCATCAACCACAACAACAAGAGCAGAGCAGGTACACAGAACAGCGTGCATACGATAAAGAACGGCACCCAACCCATCGCCTGCGCCAAGGCACCGCCGGACGCGGCGAGCACGTTGAGCCCGACCGTCGCCAGCGACGACAGCAGCGCGTACTGCGTCGCGGTGAACTCCCGGTTGCAGAGGCCCGAGAGGTAGGCGACGAAGGCGGAGGAGGCCATACCCCCGGTCAGGTTCTCGCCGCCGATCGTCAACGACAGCATCGCCACGTCATGCCCCGCCCACACTTGCGCCGCGTACATCAGGTTGGAGAGCGCCTGCAGACCGCCGCAGATGAACAGGGCACGAAATACGCCCCAGCGGGCAACCAGCAGGCCACCGAAGGCGACCCCGATGAGTGTGGCGATCACCCCATACACCTTGGCGATCGTCGCGACCTCGACTTTGGTAAAGCCAAGCGCGACATAGAGCGGGTTCGACATCGAGCCTGCCATGGCGTCGCCGAATTTGTAGAGCACGATAAATACGATGATCGCAGCCATTCGGGCGGCGCCGATGCGGGCGAAGAAGTCGAGAAACGGGGCTACCACGGCACGCGACAGCCAGAGGCCGACGCGGGCAGCCACGGTTTCACCAGGAAGCGGCTCGGACGGCTGCGTGCCGCCCGGTTCCGGGGTGAACCAGACCGTGATCATGCCGACGAGCATCAGCCCAGCCATCAGTGTATACGCGAACTGCCAGCCACCATAGCTCGCCGCGTAGAGCGCCCCAGCGCCCGACGCGAGCATGCCAAAGCGGTAGCCCCACTGCGTCGCAGCGGCCCCGGCGCCCTGCTCCTCCGGGCCCAGCAATTCAATGCGGTAGGCGTCGATGACGATATCCTGGCTGGCCGACAGGAAGGCGACGATTACTGCCGCAAGCGCGGTCGCCGCCGGGGTTTGCCGCGGATCGGTCATCCCAAGCGCTACGATCGCGAGTGCCAGCAGGACCTGTATCGTCAGCGCCCAGCTGCGGCGCCGGCCCAGCCACCGCGTCAGCAACGGGATGGACAGCCGGTCTACCAGCGGTGACCAGAGAAACTTGAGGCTGTAGGAGGTGCGTACCAGCCCGAACAGCCCGATCGCGGTCAACGAGACGCCGAGCTCGGCCAGCCAATAAGAGAGGGTCCCAAAGGTCAGCGCCAGCGGCAGGCCGCTGGAAAACCCCATCAACAGGATAGCGATCAGGCGAGGCTCGCGATAAACCCGCAATGCCTGCAGCCACCCCCAGCGCAGCCGGTGCCGAACCGGTACCGCTTCCCCCGCCAAAACCACCGCCTCCCTGACCGTTAAGGATCAGCTCGGTCTGTAGCACGCGTGAGCGGCGTGGCGTAAGCAGCCGGCTTGCCGCTCAAGGGAGAGGTGGACGCCGGCGCTGGGGCAGCAGGTCGGGATAGACGATCTCGATAGCGCCGGCTTCCAAGTCGTCGGCGACGTCCTCGAAATCGCTCGCGAGCCGTTGCAGATCGCGCGCCACCTCGAGCACCCGAGTCTGGCGAGCAAAGCCGCGCAACCGCGCCGCTTGATCGCGATAGTACGAGGCATCATGCATATCGGATGTCTGCGCGGCAGCTGCGCAGCCAGCCCGGTGAGCGTAGGGTAGGGTCAGCTCGCTGGCGAGTTTCCGGAGCGGGCCGCTTCGAGCCGGTCGGCTTCAAGGTCCAGTTCCAGCGCCATATCCCGAAGCTCCTGGGAAATCGGAGAGCTTGGTGCAATCTCGGCGATAGCGCGCAGTCGCGCTGCGCTGGCGCGCAGGAAGCGGATCTGATCCATAGGTACGCGTCGCCGATGTGCGGTTGAATTTCCCTCATAACACCAACCTATTAACCGAACGTTAATCTCGGTTATAGGGTAAGCGGAAAAACCAGCGCGCGGATGACATGCGCCGCTCGGTTCGGGCACTGTTGAGGATCGTCTTTGCGGGACCGCAATCGCGGTCGCTTTCGATGCTCAACGAGGTTAGAGCTTGCAAGTGGTGGACCCTCGATATGTATCCCTGATGGCTATGGCGATATCCCGGCTGAGTTTGTTGCGGCTCGGTGTGCGCATCTGGATCGGGCACGCCGATCAGATGCGTATACCGGCGCTGACGTTGGTAGCGGCGCGAACCCGATGGGGCCGGGCAGTCCGATGAGCCTTCCGCTAAAGGCGTTTCCTGGCCTGACCGGCGAACTGCCGGAACTGACGCGTTCGTTCGATTGGAAGACCACCCCGGCTGGCGCGGTCTCAGACTGGCCCCTGAGCCTGCGCACGACCGTTCAGATCATGCTCAGCTCGCGCTATGCGATGTGGATGGGGTGGGGCCCTGAGCTGACCTTCTTTTATAACGACGCCTATCAGCCGACGCTCGGCGTCAAACATCCCTGGGCGCTTGGGCAATCGGCCCGCGAAGTGTGGCGCGAGATCTGGCCTTCAATCGGCCCGCGCATCGAGAAGGTGCTGGCAACCGGCGAGGCGACCTGGGACGAGAGCCTGTTGCTGTTTCTCGAGCGGCATGGTTACCCCGAGGAGACCTATCACACCTTCTCCTACAGCCCTTTGACCGATGATGAAGGGCACATCAATGGAATGTTATGCGTCGTTACCGAAGAAACCGACCGGGTCATCGGCGAGCGCCGGCTACGGGTCCTGCGGGAACTGGCTACGGGTTTGGGGAAGGCGCGACATGAAGCCCAGGTTCGGCAAAGCGTCAGCGTCTGCCTGGATCAACATGTCCATGATCTGCCGTTCACGCTGACCTATCGCCTAAACGGCAGCGGGACAGAGGCGGGACTGGTTGCGCAAAGCGGCACCGGAGCCAACACTCTGGTCGGGCCGGAAGCCCTGCCGCTCGACGACTCGCGGAAATCGCCCTTCGTAGCGGCACTGCGGGACAGGGCGCCTGCGATTGTCGACCTCGCGGGTCTGGGTGTGCAATTTCCCACCGGGCCATGGGAATTGCCGCCCACGCAGGCTATCGTACTGCCTCTTGGCCAACAACTGGCCGACCATCCCCTCACGGTCTTCATCGGCGGGCTCAATCCGCATCGACCATTCGACGCGGCCTATCGCGGGTTTGTCGAATTGGTCGTGGGGCAGATCGCGGCGGGATTGGCGGCAGCGGACGCCTATGAGGCGGAGCATCGCCGCGCCGAAGCACTGGCTGAAATCGACCGCGCGAAGACCGCGTTTTTCTCGAATGCCAGCCACGAATTTCGCACGCCACTGACTCTGATGCTAAGCCCGCTTGAGGACATGCTCGACCGCACGCCGGCTCACGTAAGTGTGACGGCGGAGCGTGACGAGATCGAACTGGTACACCGGAACGGGTTACGCCTCCTCAAGCTCGTCAACACATTGCTTGATTTCTCGCGGATCGAGGCGGGCCGCTTTCAGGCGGTCTATGAGCCCGTCGATCTGGCGCAATACACGGCGGAGCTGGCGAGCACCTTCCGTTCGGCGATGCAGCGCGCCGGTTTGAACTTCTCCATCGAGGCAACCCCAGTTCCAGAACAGGTCTACGTCGATCGCGACATGTGGGAGAAGATCGTCCTCAACCTTCTCTCGAACGCCTTCAAGTTCACCTTGCAGGGTGGTGTCACCGTCATTTTCGGTCCGGCGCCAGATGGCGAGCACGCCGCCCTCACCGTGCGAGATACCGGTGTCGGCATTCCGAAGAACGAGTTGCCAAGACTGTTCGAACGGTTTCATCGCATCGAGGGGCAGGCGGGGCGCAGCCAGGAGGGCACAGGGATTGGCTTGGCTCTGGTGCATGAGCTGGTAAAGCTGCACGGCGGGTCGGTTCACGTCACCAGTCAGCCGGGAGAGGGGACCGAGATCACTGTGCTCATCCCGACGGGATTGGACCATCTGCCGAGCGATAGCATAACGCGGGAGCGGACCCTGCTTCCCACCTCCGTGAGGGCCGAGGCCTTTCTCGTAGAGGCGCTGCGGTGGTTGCCCGGCTCCGCTGCGGCAGACCCCGACATCGCAACGGAACTTCTGGAGGCAAAAGCGCCGGAGGCTCTGCCCGGTTCAAAGCCGCGCTTGCTGTTGGCTGACGACAACGCCGATATGCGCGATTACGTGACGCGGTTGCTGCAGCAGCGCTACGCTGTCGAGGCTGTGCCCGATGGGGAAGCGGCTCTGGCGGCCGCGCGGGCGCAACGGCCCGATCTTGTCTTGAGCGACGTGATGATGCCGCGGCTCGACGGTTTCGGGCTGCTGACGGCATTGCGCGGCGATCCAGCGCTGGCTGATATCCCCATTATCCTGTTGTCGGCGCGCGCTGGCGAGGAGGCGAAGGTCGAAGGGCTCGAGGCTGGGGCCGACGATTACCTGACAAAACCATTTACCGCCCGCGAATTGCTGGCGCGCATCGCATCCAATCTCGATCTGGCGCGATTGCGCCAACGGGCCGCCGATGTGTTGCGGGCGGAGGCCCACCGGCTGAATGTCTTGAACCGTACCGCGAACACGCTTGCCGCCGAAATCGAGCTCGAGCCCCTGGTTCAGACCGTTACTGACGCCGCCACTGAGCTGACCGGCGCGCAGTTTGGTGCGTTCTTCTACAATGTGGCGGATCAGGGGGAAGAATCCTACCTCCTCTATACGCTAAGCGGCGCTTCCCGCGAGGCCTTCATCGATTTCGCACAGCCGCGCATTACGGAGGTGTTCGCACCGACATTCAGCGGAAAAGGCGTGGTCCGCTCAGGCGATATCCGCCAGGACCCGCGCTATGGTCGCAATGCGCCGTTAAGCGGGCTTCCCGCCGGTCACTTGCCGGTCGTCAGTTATTTGGCCGTGCCGGTGATTGCGCCCTCCGGAGACGTACTCGGTGGCCTCTTCTTTGGGCATGAAGAAGCCGATCGCTTTTCGCCGCAGCACGAGCTGATCGTCACCGGTATTGCCAGCCAGGCGGCGGTCGCCTTTGAGAAGGCCCGGCTCTACACCGCGAGCCGCCAGGCAACAACCGAGCTGCGTCAGCTCAACGAAACCCTGGAGCAACGGGTCGCGATCGAGGTCGGCGAGCGCATGAAGGCCGAAGAAGCGTTGCGTCAGGCTCAAAAAATGGAAGCAATCGGGCAGCTGACCGGCGGCGTCGCGCATGATTTCAACAATCTGTTGCAGGTCGTTCTGGGCAATCTCGACGCGCTCAAGCGGCGCATCGATGGCACTGTCCCATTGCAGGCAAACGATATCGAACGGTCGGTCGCCGCCGCCATTCGCGGCGCGGAGCGCGCCGCCAACCTGACGCAGCGATTGCTTGCCTTCGCGCGGCGACAGCCGCTCGATCCCCGCCCGACCGACGTCAATCGCCTGCTCAGCGGGATGTCGGATCTGTTGCGCCGGACGCTCGGCGAAAACATCGCGATCGAAACCGTGTTGGGCGGCGGCACCTGGCGGGTATTCGCCGACCCCAATCAGCTGGAAAGCGCTATCCTCAATCTTGCGGTCAATGCGCGCGACGCGATGCCGGCCGGCGGCAAGCTGACGATCGAGAGCGCCAATGCCTATCTCGATGAAGCCTACGCGCGCGAGCACCAAGAGGTGCAGCCCGGCCAATACGTCGTGCTTGCGGTCAGCGATACCGGGGTTGGCATGAGCAAGGACATCATCGCGCTCGCCTTTGACCCGTTCTTTACGACAAAGGAGGTTGGCCACGGGACCGGCCTTGGCCTCAGCCAGGTCTACGGCTTTGTCAAACAATCGCAGGGGCACGTCAAAATCTATAGCGAGCCGGGGGAGGGAACCACGGTCCGCATCTACCTGCCGCGGCCGACGGAGCCCGCCCCGGCGGATGAGGAGGCACATGATCTCTCGTTTCCGACCGGCCGCAGCACTGAGCTGATCTTGCTTGTCGAAGATGACGATGCGGTTCGTGAGCTGAGTGCGATGATGCTGCGCGATCTTGGCTACGAGGTGATCGAGGCGGAAGATGGCGCCAAGGCGCTGCGCATGATCGAGGCACTGCCCGATATCCGGTTGCTGTTCACCGATGTCGGTCTGCCCGGCGGCTTTAATGGGCGCCAATTGGCGGATGCCGCACGCGGCAGGCGCCCTGACCTCAACGTCTTGTTCACGACCGGCTATGCGCGCAACGCGATCGTACATCAGGGGCGGCTTGATCCTGGAATCGACTTGCTGCCCAAGCCTTTTACGATGGCGTCACTGGCCCAGAAGATTCGAGAAATACTCGACCGGGGTTAGCTCTTTCTGCAAGTCTTTGATTGCGTGAACGCAAGGGTTGCGAGCGCCGCAATCATTGGGCATCGTTTTCACACCAACGTAGTCACTCGCCGATCACGGTTCGGTCAGCATGGAGGTCCTTTGGTGAGCGACGGAGAACGCGTTCTTCTGACGGGTGGAGCCGGCTATATTGGCTGCATCCTGGTGCCGGCGCTGCTTGAGGCCGGCTATGATGTCACCGTCCTTGATCGTTTTCCCCACGCTGACCCCGGGCTTGCCGCATGTTGTCGCTACTCGACGTTCCATGCCGTGCGCGGCGATGTGCGCGATCTCGGTCTGCTCCGGCGGCTGGTCGCCAAGGCCGACATCGTGCTGCCCCTCGCTGCCCTCGTCGGGGCGCCCTTATGCGCGCGGTCACCGAACGAGGCCGTAGCGGTCAACCGCGATGCCGTGCGGGCATTATTATCGTTGCTGAGCCGCGAGCAGCGTCTGGTTTTCCCGACCACCAACTCCGGGTATGGAAGCGGGCTCGCCGCCGAGTATTGCACCGAGGAGTCGCCGCTGCGACCGGTGTCGCTTTACGGTACCAGCAAGGTCGAGGCGGAAGCGGCGGTGCTCGAGCGGGGCGACGGCGTCAGCCTGCGTCTGGCGACGGTGTTCGGCATGTCACCGCGCATGCGGCTCGACCTGCTGGTCAATGACTTTACCCACCGGGCCGTCACCGATCGGACGGTTGTGTTGTTCGAGGGGCACTTCAAACGGAATTACATCCATGTTCGCGACATCGCCGCGGCGTTTCTGCACACGCTGGCAAATTACGGCGCGATGAGCGGGCGTGCCTACAATGTCGGATTGAGCGACGCGAACCTGTCAAAGCTGGAGCTCTGCGCCAAAATCAAGGAGCAGGTTCCCGATTTCGTTTATCTGGAAGCGCCGATCGGCGAAGACCCCGACCGCCGCAACTACATCGTCTCGAATGAACGCATTGAGAGGACCGGCTGGCGACCGAATTGGACATTGGAGCGAGGCATCGCTGAACTGGTTAAAGGATTCGAGATGCTCAACAACGCCCGCTTCGGTAACGTCGCCTAAGGCCGGGCAAAGATTTCGATGCGGGTATTGCTGACCGGCGCCAGCGGGTTCCTTGGGCGTCACACCCGACCGGTGCTCGAGCGGCACTACGGGAGCGACAATGTCGTTGCCGTGTCATCACGCGACGCCGACCTGATAGACCCGGCGCAGGTCGACCGGCTGCTCGCCACGGTGACGCCGGATGTGATCGTGCACCTCGCCGGCTATTCCGGTGGCATCGGCGCCAATGCCGCCTTCCCTGCGGATTTCTACCACCGCAACACGCTGCTGACCGCACACATGTTCGAGGCGGCGGCGCGTCACCGCATCGGCAAGCTGATTTACCCGATGGGCGGCTGTTCCTATCCCGCGGATGCCGTAAGCCCGATTGCGGAGGACAGTTTGTGGCGCGGCTTTCCCCAGGCCGAGAGCGCCGGCTATTCCGCCGCCAAGATGCTCGGCACGGTCGCCGCCGTATCCTACCGCAAGCAACACGGGCTCAATGCCACGGTCATCGTACCGGGCAACATGTATGGCGAATTCGATAATTTCAGCCATACCGACAGCCATGTCGTGCCGGCGATGATCCGGCGTTACCATGAGGCGATGCTGGACGGCGCCCCCAGCGTGGAGATGTGGGGCAGTGGCCGCCCGCGTCGGGATTTCGTTTATGCCGGGGATGTCGCGGCGACGATCCCGTTCTTTATCGAGCACTATCCCGAACCCGGTCCACTTAACATCGCCTCCGGGCGGGGTGTGTCGATCCGCGAGCTTGCCACAACAATTGCCGGGTGCGTCGGCTTTTCCGGCGAAATCTGCTGGGACGACAGTAAGCCGGATGGCCAGATGGAAAAGATATTCTCGGTGGCGCGGCTGGAGACGCTGGGTCTTTCTTGCCCAACCGAACTCCACGCTGGGCTTGCCCGCACAATAAGCTGGTTCGCCACCAACTACGCGGCACGTGGCGACGGGCTCCGCCTCTGATCGGCGCACACGATGATCTATATTCTTGGCGGCGGCGGTTTTGTCGGTTCCGCCATTACGCGCTACTGCCTCGCCCGAGGCCTGGAGCATCGGGTCATCACCCGGCTGAATTACGACGAGCACTGCGGCACGGGTTGCGACGTGCTGGTAGACGCCAGCGGCAACTCAAAGAAATACCTGGCCGACCGCGATCCTCTGGCCGATTTTGATCAGTCCGTGCGGTTAAAGGCACGTGCGCTGCACGCGTTCGAGGCTCGGCATTATGTCTTGATCTCGACCGGCGATGTCTACAACGACCCGTCCTGTCCGGCGACCTCCGACGAAACCGTCGCCATAGATATCGCGCGGCTCAGTCGGTACGGCCAACACAAATTTCTGGCTGAACAGCTGGTGATCGCGCGCCATCCCAATTGGCTCATTGTCCGCGCCGGCGGCTTTGTCGGATCGGGGCTGAGGAAGAACGCGATCTTCGATATGCTGACGGGCGCCCGCTTGCGGCTCTCGCCAGCATCGGCGTTGCAGTTTCTCCATACCGATGACGCGGCCGAGATCGTGCTGGGTCTTGCTCTAGCTGGCGTCAGCGGCGAAATCGTCAATCTTGGTGGTCGGGGAACCGTACGATTGGACGATCTACGCTGCGAACTGGGCGCGCAGACGCCGTTCGATGCAGCAGCTCCGACCGTCCGGTACGAATTGTCGCTCGGGAAATTGGCTGCCTTGGCCCCACATCCGATTCCGAACTCGTGGGAGACCGTCGTGCGTTTTGCCGCCGACTGGGCAACCCGCGCAGCATCATGAGCCGAACACGCCAAGACGCGCTGGCCACTGCCCCGGACGATGTGATAGGGAACCCTCGCCAGCACAGGCACATCACAGAAGAGCCCGTAGCTCAGCCGGTAGAGCAACTGACTTTTAATCAGTAGGTCTCGGGTTCGAACCCCGACGGGCTCACCAAATAAATCCATGCTAGCCAATCACTTAGGGAGATTTTACAACGTCGCACGCTCTCCTTTTGTTTGATTGGGAAAGCGTAGGGGAAGCGACGCTGCGGCCTGCCGGTGTAGGGGAGGCCCCCGACTGCCTAGGGTGCGCACCCGCCGCGCGCCCTCAGTGTGATAGCCGATCCTAACCATTTCCTGAAAAATGACCAGTCGCGCCGCCGCTTCCCCGTGCTTCCCCAACCCCGCATCGCAAAAAAACTGGACCGGGTAGGGTAGGTCGACCATCCGTGGCCCTGCTGGCAACCGAGGGGTGGCATGGGGGGATTTTTGGCCTCGCGCGCGTCCGCACACCACCTCACGAACCCGGAAGGTATTTTAGGGGGCCAGTAGATACGCGCGGCATCCAAATCGACAGCGAGGCTTTGTTTACGATCAACTTATTGCTGTGTATTAGATTGAGAGGGATAGATTTAGTAGAACAGTTCCCTATCTAAGAGGACTTGAGAAAGGTCAAAGAGGGTAAAAATGCCGGAGCGGCGGGTGGGGTTGAGCGTCTCAGGAGACAAGGTGGTCGCGGTAGACGCAGAGGTGCCGGATATTGGACCGATCGTGTTGCTTGCCGATCATACATGGACCTTGCAGAAGGGTGCGCGCGAGGACGCCTACCACGTGATGTACCAGCAGGTGGCGAACTACCTGCGTGAGCACGAGATCAGACGTGTGGTGCTGAAGGGGAGTGCCGTCAATCTGCGCGGCTCAATGAAGCTCGCCCATCTAGCAAGCGCAGAAGTACGAGGAGTTGTCATTGCCGCCGCGCGCTCAGTATGTGCGGTTCGAAGCGTGACCCAGGCCGCGGTCAGCCGCCGTTTCGGTGAAAGGACGGTCGACGAATACGTGGGAGATGATGCGTTCTGGGCTGCAAACACCGAGGGAGTACAGCTCCGTGCTGGCAGCCGCGAGGCGGCGCTGCTTCTGATCGCAGAGAGAGGCGCGGCGTGACTGTTCTGCTTACCGGCCTGGATATCGGGCAGATGATCGGCGCTGGTCACTATGGGACAGTTTACCGCGCGATCGATCCAGTCCACGGACCTGTGGCGGCCAAAGTGATGCGTCGTCTTGACGCCGAACTCGACTGCGAGTGGCAGCGGCGTCGAGATGGGCTTTTGCAAGAGGCACAACGCCTCGCTACGGCGACACATCGAAACGTCGTGCAGGTTTATGGCTGCATGGCCGACCCGGGTGGCGAGAGCATCTGCTTCACAATGAAGCTGTGTCCGCGAGGGTCGCTACAGAACGCCTTTGACCAAGGCCCTATGAAGCTATCGAATGTAAGGAAGGTAGCTACCGAGGTCACATTCGGCCTGCAAGCCCTTCACCAACGGGGAATGCTGCATCGTGACATCAAGCCGGCCAACATCCTGCTCGATCATGACGGCGTTGCCCTCCTCGGCGACTTTGGTTGGGTCACGGATGAAATCTTCATGGGCTATGCTCGGGCTGGGGGCTATTTGGACCACTTAGCCTACGAAGCCTGGACGACGGGTAGGGCGAGCGTGAAGACTGACATCTGGGCTTTGGGCATGACGCTTTACCGTCTACTGCATGGAAAGAACTGGTATGCGCGACAGGGAACGCCACGGTTTGAGATTGGCAACGGTGGATTCGTCAACTCGTTGGACTGGCTGCCCCACATCCCCTCTCGCTGGCGCCGTGTCGTACGAAAGATGATGGCCGATAACCCGCCGGATCGGTATCAGAACTGTGAGCAGTTGCTGGCGGCTTTTGCCGGTCTGCCGGTCGAGGCAGATTGGGGATGCTTTGTCGATGATGACTTGATCGCGTGGTCACGACAGCAGAGGGCGCGGCTTCAGAAAGTCGAATGGACCCGGTACTCAGAGCGAAAGCATGCGTGGCGCGCCTGGAGCGAACCAGTCGACCAGGGTCGGCGGAAGACCCTAGGCACATCAGAAGGGCCTGTTAGCAGAAGTGCGTGTGTAAAGGGGCTCAAGGGATTCTTTGATTTGACCTGACTGTTAACGGCCCTTTCGAATGAGATATGGGCCGTCGAAGT
>JAFAYW010000254.1 GCA_019240125.1 Alphaproteobacteria bacterium | reverse complement strand
GAATGCAGCGATTTCCGCGCCGCGCTCGGCGCCAAACCGCAGGCCTTTGTCGAGCCGTTCATGACCGCGCCGTCGCCCGGCATCATCGTCGGCGCGATGAAGAACGAATACTACGACACCGAGGACGCCTATCTGGCCGCCGTGGCGACCGCACTACGCATCGAGTACGAGGCGATCATCCGGCACGGCTTTCTGCTGCAGCTCGATTGCCCCGATCTGGCGCTGGAGCGGCACCTGTCATTCAACGACCGGCCGCTCGCCGATTTCCTTGGCTTTGTCGAGCGGGTGATCGAGGCGATCAACCAGGCGATCGTCAACGTGCCGCGCGATCGTGTCAGGCTGCATGTGTGCTGGGGCAATTACGAGGGACCGCACGACCGCGATGTGCCGCTGGAAGACATATTGCCGATCCTGCTCAAGGCCAAAGTCGGCGGTTTTGTCTTCCCGTTCGCCAACCCGCGCCACCAGCACGAATACCGTGTGCTGGCGAAACAGAAGTTGGCCGATGACCAGATCATCGCCGCCGGCGTCATCGACGACCTGACCAACTTCATCGAGCACCCCGAGGTCGTCGCCGACCGTCTCGAACGCGTCGCGCAGGCGATCGGCGACCCGCGCCGCGTCTTGGCCTGCACCGATTGCGGCTTTGACACCTCGGCCGGTATGGGGCGGGTGCCTGAAGATGTGGTCTGGGCCAAGTTGCGGGCGATGGCCGACGGCGCGCGACTCGCCAGCGACCGGCTCGGGCTTGGCTGACAAAACCGAAGCCTCGGCTTTACCCCAGGCGGAGTTTCGTCTATAGGCGCCGGTATGGACCAGATCGGCCAACTCTTGCGCGAACGACGCCGAAGGATAGGCGGCGGCAAGCGTGCGCCGAGGTCGCGCCGACGACGATCGTAATCGCGTCGGTTCGCATCTAAGCGCCGCCGCCGACCGCCGCCTCGCTACGACGGCGGTTTTTTCTTGTCCGAATACCCGATTTTTCCGCGCCAGGAGGTCTCACATGGCCCAGGTTTCGCCGCTCGCTCCCGCCTCATTCCCGCAATTGCAGCCGATCGCCGGTGTACGCCTCGCCGCCTTCGCGGCGGGGGTGCGTTATGCCGGGCGTACCGACCTGATGGTCGCCGAACTCGCCCCGGGCACCACAATCGCCGGCGTCTTCACGCAATCGACGATGCCCGGCCAGCCGGTGATCTGGTGCCGCGAGTGCCTGCCCACCGGAACGGTGCGGGCTGTTGTCGTCAACTCCGGCAACGCCAACGTCTTCACCGGCCGCGCGGGCCGCGCCGTTGTCGAGAGCACCGCGGCTACGGCGGCTGCCCTGTTCGGCTGCGACACCAAGCAGGTCTACATCTCCTCGACCGGCGTTATCGGCGAGCCGCCGCCGGCCGATATCATCAGCGCCGCCTTGCCGAAAATCGTGCCGCAGCTCAAGGCGGAGTCCTGGGACGCGGCGGCGCGCGCCATCATGACCACCGACACTTTCCCGAAGGGCGCTACCGCCACCGCGACGATCGCTGGCACCACGGTGCGGCTCAACGGCTTCGCCAAGGGCTCGGGGATGATCGCGCCAAACATGGCGACGATGCTGGCCTATCTGTTCACCGATGCGAGCCTCCCCGCCGCCGTGCTGCAGCCGCTATTGGCAGCGGCCAATGAGCGCTCGTTCAACTCGATCACTGTCGATGGCGACACCTCGACCAGCGACACTGTGCTGCTATGCGCGACGCAGCAGGCAAAGCATGCCGCGATTACCTCGGCGGATGATCCGCAGCTCGCCGATTTCCGCCGCGCCCTCGGTGAGGTCATGACCGATCTGGCAAAGCAGATCGCGCGCGATGGCGAAGGCGCTGAGAAATTCGTCACGATCGAGGTCAAGGGCGCCGAAAGCGAGGCCGCGGCGCGAGCGATCGGCCTGGCGATCGGCAATTCGCCACTGGTCAAGACGGCATTGGCGGCGGGCGACGCCAATTGGGGCCGTATCGTCATGGCGGTCGGGAAATGCGGCGAGAAGGCCGACCGCGATCGGCTGTCGATCGCGGTCGGCGGCACCCAGATCGCCGCCGAGGGCGGCCCGGTGCCGGGTTATGACGAGGGTCCCGTCGCCGCCCACATGGCCGGCCGTGAGATCAGCATTTCCGTCGATATCGGCCTCGGCAATGGCCGCGCCACGGTGTGGACCTGCGACCTGACGCACGGCTATGTCGATATCAACGGCAGCTATCGCAGTTGAACGCGGCGCTACCGACGTAGCCGCTACTCGCCGGTCGGGTGCTCCGAGGTCACGGTGACTTCGACATCCATTCCCAGCAGGTCGCCAGGGCGGCCGGTCCAGGTGCCGGACAGCGGCACGGCCTGGCGCGGGTCGCGGACCACCGCGACCCGGATCAGGTCGCGGTTGCCAATGATGCCGTTGGTCGGGTCGTACTCGATCCAGCCGGCGCCGGGCAGGTACACCTCGGCCCAGGCATGCGTCGCGCCGCCACCGACATAACCGCCTTCCTTGCGCGGCTCATAGAGGTAGCCCGAGACAAAACGCGCGGCGAGGCCCAGCGCCCGAACCGCCTCGATCATCAGCAACGCGAAATCGCGGCAGCTGCCGCTGCCGAGCTTCAGGGTCTGTTCGGGGTCCTGAGTGCCGGGCTCCTCGCGCCGCAGGTAGGTGAACCGTTCCTTGATGGCGAAGGTGATCGCCGCCAGCATCTCGCGCGTGTCGGTCGGGCCGCTATTGACGAGAAACTGATGCGCCCAGGCATCGATCTCGCGGTTCGGGTCGAGATATTGCCGCTCGATCGACCGCAGCAGATCGGGCGCCTCCTCGGCGGCATAGGCGAACGGATAGACCCGCGCGTAATCCTCGATCTGGAAGTCGAGCGCGTTGGTCGGCGAGTGGTCGAGCTTGATGCGGCTATCGAAAGTCAGTTGAGCGGCGCTGGTGTCGAACCGCGCAATCGCCACGCAATTGCCGAACACATCGTGCATCCAGCGGATGTCGATCGGTGCCGGGGTAATACCGAGCGTTGCCTCGATCAGCCGCTGGTCATAGCTGTCGCGCGGCCGTAGCATCATGCGGTGCTCGCCGAAGCGCACCGGCTGACGATAGCGGTAGGTTGTAACGTGACGAACGGTCAGTAACTGCATGGCCCCGGCGCCACTGTCGCGTAACGGACAGACCCTCTTAAGAGGGGATTTCTGACAGCGGTGCAAGACCCCAACCGGAATCGACCGAGCGCATTCCCTCGCCGCCACGCTCGACGCCGAAGAATGCCGCGGATAGCCGGTTGGTCAAAAGAATCAGATAGCATTGCAGAAAATCGATGAACTCGTGCAATCCGGTCTCGATGATATGGTCGATCGAGCGGGTTACCAGGATCGATCGGAGCTGGTCGAGCCCCTCGGCCGCGTCATTGCCGCCACGCAGTAGAAAACGTGATTTGAGCTGCGTCAGCGCGGTCTCGACCTCGCGCACGCAGAGATACACCGAACGCGGGAAGGCAGCGTTGAACAACAGAAACTCGGCGACGCGCGCCGGCGTAAGATCGTTGGAATGGATCCGGCGAAACGCATGGTAGCCGGACGCCGAGCGCAAAACGGCGTGCCATTGCCCGATCTCGCCCGCGGTTGCCGGGTCGCTGGCCCTGGTGAGCAGGTGAAACTTGGTGTCGAGAAGCCGGGTCGTCTGGTCGGCGCGCTCGAGATAGCGCCCCATCCTGTAAAAGTACGACGCCTGGTCGCGGTAGAAGGTCCCTTCGGTGATGCCGGTAAAGGTCTGGCACGATTCCTTGATGTCGGCGAGCAGCCGCCCTAAAGCGCCGGGCCGCATATCCTCCGTGGTGATCTCCCGGACACGGTTATAGAAGATGTTGATCTGCACCCACATCTCGGTCGAGACCAGCGGCCGCAAGGTGCGGGCATTCTCGCGGGCATTGGCGATGGTGTTGACGATGGATGTCGCGTTGTCGGCGTCCGCCAGATAGAACCGCGTGACGGTTTCGGCCGTCGCCTCCTGATGCCTGGCGAAGAAATAGGGCTCGTCGGCATGCAGTTCGACGATCGACCGCCAGTTCTGACGGCCGCTGCGGTCATGCGAATAGGTCTCGTTGACCTCAAGGATGCGCGCCAGATTGTCGGCGCGCTCGACAAACCGGGCGAGCCAGAAGATGCATTCGGCATAACGTGCCAGTAGGGGATTGCTCACAGCGGATTACTCAAGCACCCACGTGTCTTTCGACCCGCCTCCCTGCGATGAGTTCACGATTAGTGATCCCTCCTTGAGCGCCACCCGGGTCAAGCCGCCCGGCAGGACCCAGGTCGAAGCGCCGGTGACGGCGAAGGGCCGGAGATCGACGTGTCGCGGCACGACGCGGCCATCGATCAGCGTCGGCGACACGGAAAGATCGATGCAAGGCTGGCTGATGTAGTTGCTTGGATCAGCGATCAGCTTCTCGCGGCAATCATCAAGTTCGGCGCGGCTTGCCTTGGGACCGATCGTGATGCCATAGCCGCCGGCTTCGCCCACCGGCTTGACCACCAGCCGCTCCAGATTGGCCAACGTGTAGGCCAGCCCCTCCGATTCACGACACAGCCGCGTATCTACGTTGGGCAGGATCGCTTCTTCCGACAGATAGTAGCGGATGATACGGGGCATATAAGCGTACACCGCTTTGTCATCGGCAACGCCCGTTCCGATAGCATTCGCCAGTCCGACATTGCCCTTATTATAGGCACGCATCAGCCCGGAGACGCCAAGCGCGCTGTCGGGCCGGAAGGCTTCGGGATCGAGAAAATCGTCATTTATGCGCCGGTAGATCACGTCAACCCGATGCAGCCCGGCAATCGTGCGCATGAAGACGCGGTCGTTATCGACCACCAGATCGCGGCCCTCGACCAGCGGCACGCCCATCTCGCGCGCCAGAAACACATGTTCAAAATAGGCCGAGTTGTAGACGCCCGGCGACAGCAGCACGATCTGGGGTTCGACGCAGCCTTGAGGTGCCAGTTCGCGCATTGCCGCGGCGAGGCGCGAGCCGTACTCATCCACCGGCCGCAGGCCGAGACCGTTCACCAGGTCAGGGAAGGCACGCAGCATCATGTGCCGGTTCTCGATCACGTAGCTGACCCCGGAAGGAGTGCGGGCATTGTCTTCGAGAACCCGGAATTCACCGTCGCCCCCGCGGATGATGTCGGTGCCGCAGATATTGACATAGGCCTTGTGCGGCAGGTCGACCCCCTGCATTTGCGGCCGGTAATTGCTGTTGCCGAGGATCAGGTCGGCCGGCAACACGCCGTCCTTGATGATCTTCTGCTCGTGATAGATGTCGTGCAGCAGCAGATTGAGGGCCGTGACCCGCTGGATCACCCCGGTTTCGATACGCCGCCACTCATCGATCGCGATGACCCGCGGGATCGCGTCGAACGGCAGGATCCGGTCGATCGCGTTGGCATCCGAATACACCGTGAAGGTGATGCCGAAATTATACATCGCCTGTTCGGCATTCGCGGCGCGCCGGGTCAACTCCTTGATCGGCAATTGCTTCAGGCGCTCGCCCAACACCGCGGTGGCCGTACAGCGCAGCATCTCGCAATAGAATTGCTGCGGATCGTAGCCGTCGAGCGCAAACCCCGTCATCGCGCCTCCCCGATGCATGGCGCAGGCCAAATCCGCACCCTGCGCGTAAACCGATAGCGACACGGCATACATCGTTGCACAATCACGAGCAATGAACGGGGCGGCTAACAACCGCGCATAGGAACAGGGAGGGCAAGATGACCGGATACCGGCTGATTTCGGCTGACTCGCATGTCAGCGAGCCGACCGACCTCTGGATCACGCGGGTTGACAAGAAGTATCGCGAGCGCGCGCCGCGCCTGGCGATCAATCCACCGGGTCTTGAAGGGGCTTATTTCCTCTATGAAGGCTACGCGCCGCACCCTATCGGCGTGGGGCTCGGCGCGGGCAAAAGCCCCGAGGAACTGGCCGAGTTCCTGACCAAGGGGAATTACGGCGACGCGCGTCCCGGCGGCTGGGACCCGGCCGAGCGGCTCAAAGACAACGCGGCCGACGGTGTCGAGGCTGATGTGCTGTACACAACGCTGGGGTTCCGCATTTTCTGGCTGCGTGACGCGCGGCTGCAGGCGGAGTGCTTCCGCGTTTACAACGATTGGCTGGCGGAATTTTGCGCCTATGCGCCGACCCGCATGGCCGGTCTTGCGATGATCTCGCTCTACGATCCGCTGGCTGGGGCGCGTGAGCTCGAGCGCTGCGCCAAACTGGGCCTCAAAGGCGCGATGATCTGGTGCTCGCCGCCGGTCGAGCAGCCGTACAGCTCGGAGATGTACGACGCATTCTGGGGCACGGCACAGGAGATCGGCATGCCGATCAGCCTGCATGCGATCACCGGCATGGGCCTCGAAAGTCAGTGGGAGTTCAAGGAGCGCTACCTGCGCAGCACGGTTCTGCCGCACGAGATCGAGCGGTCGCTCAGTACGCTGATCTTCTCGGGCGTGCTTGACCGCTTCCCGCGGCTGCGCATCGTCTCGGCGGAGAATAATTGCGGCTGGGTGCCGTTTTATCTGCAGCGCATGGATCGGGCGCTGGAGCGCAACCGGTTTGCCGCCGGCTTCAAGCTCGCGTTGACGCCCAGCGAGTATTTCGCGCGGCAGATCTGGTGCACCTACATCGATGATTTTGTCGGCGTGTCGAACCGGCAGTTTATCGGGGTGGACCGACTGATG
>JAFAYW010000253.1 GCA_019240125.1 Alphaproteobacteria bacterium | reverse complement strand
CCTCGAACCTCCCGAGCCCTCATACGAGTGCTCCCGAGATCCTCTCCAGTAATCAGTGCCTCGTCATCCATTGCCCACCGCCCAAACCAAGACGGCAGAATCCCCCTCACCAAGCCGACCGCAAGACGCCCCTCAGCTGACGCTTACGATCACGGCGCCCGAGCTTATTTTTTCCATCAAGCACCAGTGTTGCGAAGAACTCATCTGCACGCGCCGATATCGCTTCGGACGCAGGTGCCGCGGGTCTTGGTGCAGGCATCGAGAGAGCGTCCGTAATAAATTCGTCGAATTTCGCCGAGCGGGGCGTGAGGGCATCTTCCGTACCGAGCGCCTTTGGGGCGATGAAATGTTGAAGTTGCTCCAACAGACCTTCTGGGAGGTTCAGGCCTCCCGCAAGCGCCCCGACATCCATCGGCGGCGCCTCGGCGCGGTCGCGAATCCAGCGGATCGCTAGGGCAGACCGCAGGGTCAAGTCCACGACCGTCAACCGGCGGCCGGCGAGCCGCTTGCCCGCCAGGAAATGCAGCACCTCGAATGCGTCCGGCGTGGCGCTCTGGTCGGTTTCGTCATCCGCGACCCAGCCGCGGCAGCGGTCAGACGACAGCACTTCGGTCGGCCGAAAATGGCGGGCGGCGAAGCTCGATTGGCCTGAGCCGGACGCACCGATCAGCACGACCAGCGCGAAATCAGGAATGTTTAGCTGCATGTAAAGACAGCCATTTGCGTCGGCGGCCCGAACTCCGGGTCGCTGTCACCGATGCCGTCGATGCGCAGTTCGTACCGGAACCGATCGGCCATTTCGCGCGCCCATGCCTCAAATTCGGCGCGGCTCCACTCGAAGCGATGGTCGGCATGCCGCAAGCGGTGGCCATGCGGCGCCTCGAACTTCGCGTTGTATTCGACGTTCGGCGTCGTCAGCACGATGGTCTTTGGCCGCGCCGCCCCAAACAGGGCACTGGCGAACGCGTCGAGCATCGGCGGATCGATATGCTCGATGACTTCGACCACGCCCGCCGCATCGAAGCCGGCGAGCCGCCGGTCACGATTGGTCAGCGCACCGTGCAGCAACCACGTCGACCACGTCGGCGGGGTCGGAGAAGTTGACAGCCATCCTGGCCCCCAATTTGTTGTGGCGCGTAAGCCCCGAGCAACTTTAGGTTACCCCAATTCATCGTCATGGCCATCGGATTTCGGTCACCACGCGTCGACCGTGTTGTTGATAACAGTTTCATCGAAGAGTCCTTCGTTCGCCGGGTGTGCTTTGTGCAATGAGATGTTCAACACCGTATAGGTAATCTTCTTGTCGTCGCCATTCGCTCCCTCCTTCTGGCCTTTTCTGTCTGGGTCGCTAATCTCCAGCTGAACCGGCGTAAGGGTGATTGCGCCAACATTGTCTAACGCGCTAATCGTGTTGATAACTGCGAATAGTCAGAGAACCCGGATGACAATCTATTAACGGTGAAGTCAGAAGGGGCATAATTGACCATCCGGAATTGGCAAGATTTGTTAAGGACTCGACGGTGACAGGAGTACTCAGCTGCGCGATTAAAGCCTGACCGCTTAGCGACTGCTACTGAATTGTCGGGTTTTCTTGATACTGGAGGCCTAATGTTGCTCCGCCAAGAGGATTGTTTCCGATGCTAGTGACAGACCCGCCGGCTGTGCTCTGAAACTGCGCTGTGGCGCTTATTTGACTGACATCAATGAAGCCGGTTGGTTCGTGATTAAATACTCGGATGATGTTGGCGAAGGTCTGAGCCTTGCCGGTCTGCTGGATTACGGCGCACCTCTCCAAAATGTTCTATGTCGCTTGCGCTATTAAATTATGCGCTTTCGGGTTGTGTCTACCTCAGATTGAAATGCGCTCTGAGTGCAGAAAAGCGCGAGGACGAAACGCGGGACAATAGCGTCGCTTCCGGGACAACAAGCGTACCCCGGCATGACGCGGCGAATATTTCCGGAGGCGTTCAAGCGGGAGGCGGTTGATCGGGTTACCAGCAGCGGCCTGTCGGTCGAGAAAGTGGCGACCGAGCTGGGTTTGCACGAAACAGTGTTGCGGCGATGGGTGAAGCAGTTCTCGGCGCAGGTGACGGGGACGGTGAGGCGCCCCATAACGCAAGCGCCGGCCCCGTCACCGTCTAATTTGGTCTCCGAAGTTGCCGTCTGCGACGCGAGAACGACCGGCTGCGGATGGAGCGCGATATCCTAAAAAAGCCGCGCTCATCTTCGGATCGGCCTCCCGATGAAGTTCGGGTTCGTCGATGAGCACCGCAACATCTGGCCGGTCAGGGTGATGTGCGCTGCCTTGGGTCTGTCTGCCAGTGGCTACTACGCGTGGCGTTCACGGCCGGAAAGTCGGCGTGCCCGCAACAACAGGGCGCTGCTGGCGGATATTCGCCAGATTCACGCCGAGAGCAGCGGCACCTATGGTTCGCCGCGGGTGCATGCCCCGCTGCGTCATCGCGGCCGGCGCGCCTTGGCCGCTGCCGGATCGAGCGGCTGATGCGTCATGGAGGACTGGGATTTACCCGGATTGGTGGACACCCTGAAGCTTTCGTCAAAGGTGCTACCGATGCCCAGAACACACCCGCCGTATTCGCCTGAGTTTCGCCGTCAGATGGTGGATCTCGTTCGTGCCGGACGTAACCCTGATGATCTTGGCCGCGAGTTTGAGCCGACCAGCCATTCCATTCGTTCCTGGGTCGCCCAGGCTGACCGAAACGAGGGACGGCAAGCGGAATCGACCCCTGGTTTGGCCGCAGCCGAGCGTGACGAGCTGATCCGGCTGCGCCGCGAGAACAAGCAGCTGCGTCTGGAGCGCGATATCCTGTCAAAAGCCGCGGCCTGGTTTGCTCGGGAGACCGGCACGTTGCCGTCCGGCTCTTCCGGTTCATGAACGCAAACCAGGCCGGCTTCCCGATTGCCGCAATGGCACGCGTGCTCGGCGTGTCCAAGGCGGGTTACTACGCCTGGCTGCAACGGCCGCCGTCCGCCCATGCCGCTGCCGACGTGGCCTTGTTGAAGCGCATCAGAACCATCCATGCCAGTTCGCGCCAGACCTATGGAGCACCCCGCGTCCATGCCGACTCTGCGTGGGCGCGGCGAGAAGCACAGCCGGAAACGGATCGCCCGCTTGATGCGCGAGGCGGGGCTGGTCGGCGCCAGCCATCGGCGCGGTGGCCCGATCACAACCCGGCGAGACAAGGAGGCCCGGCCGGCACCCGACTTGGTGACCGCGATTTCAGCGCCGCTGGACCAAACCAGCTGTGGGTCGCCGATATCACTTATGTGCCGACAGCAGCGGGATTTCTCTATCTCGCCATCGTGCTCGACGCCTGAAGCCGCAAGATCGTCGGCTGGTCGATGGCGAACCACCTGCGCACCGAGCTAGTGCTGGACGCGATGGCGATGGCGGTTGGCCAGCGTCGGCCGAAGGACGTCATCCATCACAGCGACCAAGGCAGCCAGTACACCTCAGTGGCGTTCGGCAAGCGCTGCGGCGAGGCCGGCGTTCGCCCCTCGATGGGAACGGTCGGT
>JAFAYW010000228.1 GCA_019240125.1 Alphaproteobacteria bacterium | reverse complement strand
AATTGGTCGAGCCGCCCGCCGCCGCGACGACCGCCGCGGCATTCTCCAGCGATTTGCGCGTTACGATGTCGCGCGGCCGCAAGCCGATCTTGATCAACTCCATGACCTGCTGCCCCGACGCCTCGGCAAAGGCATCGCGCGAATCATAGGGCGCGGGGGCGCCGGCCGAGCCTGGCAGCGCGAGGCCGATCGCCTCGGACACGGCCGCCATTGTGTTGGCGGTGAACATGCCGCCGCACGAGCCCGAAGAGGGGCACGCGACGCATTCCAGTTCGTGCAGGTCTTCGTCGGTCGCCTGCTGCACGCTGTGCTTGCCGACCCATTCGTAAACGTCGCCGACCGTCACATCCTTGCCGCGAAAGCGGCCCGGCATGATCGATCCGCCGTACATAAAGACGCTCGGCACGCTGAGCCGCACCATCGCCATCATCATGCCGGGCAGCGACTTGTCGCAGCCGGCCAACCCGACCAGGGCGTCATAGCAGTGGCCGCGCACCGTCAGCTCGACCGAGTCGGCGATGCACTCGCGGCTGATCAGCGAGGCCTTCATGCCCTGGTGGCCCATCGCGATACCGTCGGTGACGGTGATCGTGGTGAATTCGCGCGGCGTGCCATGTGCCGCCGCGACGCCTTTCTTGGCGGCTTGGGCCTGTCGCGCCAGCGCGATGTTGCAGGGCGCCGCCTCGTTCCATGTTGTCGCGACGCCGACCAGCGGCTGTTCCTCGATCTGCTCGCGGGTCAACCCCATCGAATAGAGAAAGGCACGATGCGGCGCGCGCTCCGGCCCAATCGTGACGTGCCGGCTCGGCAGACGCGATTTGTCGATCACGGGCTTGCGGACATCGTCGGGCATGGCGCTCTCTCCTCGACCCTATTACCGGGCAGACTGGGGCGGCAAACCTAACGGCGGCACCGCTCGCGATCAATGCCGCGTTGCCGAATAAATCAGCGTCCACGGCGGTCTCCACCTGAGAAGCACAGGAGACCCCCGATGGATCACACAACCACGACGCCGCCATCTGCCTACGATCGCGTCATGCGCGCGATCCATTGGGCAACCCTGGCCCTGGTGTCCGCGACATACGGGCTGATCTGGCTCGCCCATTCCGGCCTGATCGCCGAGGCCTACCAGCCCGTGCTTCAGCTGCACCGCTCTTTTGGCTTGACCATAGCGGCGCTGACGATATTTCGGCTTGCGTGGCGCTGGCGTGCTCAGATACCGCCGCTGCCCGGCGATCTCGCCGGGTCGCAGAAACTCGCCGCGCGTATCACCGAAGGACTGATTTACGTGCTGTTGCTTCTGCAGCCGCTGCTTGGCGTGTTGCACACCGGCTTTCGCGGTCAGCAGGTGAACCTCTACCTGCTGGGCACCCTGCCCCCGGTCGTTGTACCCGACCGAGCGCTGGCGCGCCTGACCCACAACCTGCACGAACTCGGCGGCAATGCCCTGCTCATCGTGATTGGTTTGCACGCCGCCGCCGCGCTCTGGCACCATTTCATTCGGCGCGACGGCGTGCTGCTGAGCATGCTCCCAGCCGGGTGGCAGTTGCGCCAGTCCTCGCGCGCACGGACAGACGCGAGAGGCCTGGCGTCTTGATGCTTTACCGCCTCACCATAGACTGCATGCCACGGCCTTTTCCGGACCGATCAGATCGGCTTTCGCAACCTGAGCAAACCGGCATCTCCGGGATGATGCTCGACGTGAAAGCCGAAATCGCGGCACATCGCGATCATTCGCTGATTCTCCGCCAGCACGTCGCCAAAGAGCTCGGTGAGGCCCGCGCCGCGAGCGGCAGCGATCAGATGGGTCAGCAAGACATAACCGACGCCCCGCCCCTTCCAGTCGCTGCGTACAGCGATCGCGTACTCGGCGCGGCGTTCCCCGCTCTCGGCCGCGTATCGCGTGATCCCCAGCGGTTCGCGACCTTGGAGCGCCACCAGCGCCAGCTCCTGCGGATAAGCGGCGCGGCAGAGCCTTGCCGCGAATTCATGGCTCAGGACGCCGATCGCGATGAAAAACCGCATCCGCCGGTCGTCTTGGCTCATATGCGTGAACAAATCCTGGAGCAGCGGTTCGTCATCGGGCCCGATCGCCCGCAGGTGAAGTTCGGTGCCGTCGCGCGTGATCGCACACGCGTCGAAAGGCGTCGTCTCCGGCGCTATCGACGCGGGGGTTTGTTCCAGCTCACTGGGCACTGCGGGCCTATCATCGCTGATCCCGGTCGCACACCTGGCACAGTCCGTTCCGCCCTAGATTGCCCACGCTTACCACCGCCGCAAGGTGCCCGCTTAGACGGATACGGTCCGGCCAGCAGTATAGGTAAAACCCCTTACGCAGTTTCCCTTAAGGAGCTTTACGAATTTCGCGCCCCCCCTCGACACCGGCACTGTGTCGCCGATCCCAAGGGATTGGAGGGGCTAATGACTCAGGAATTTCGCGGTCGCGCCAGCAGCACTCGTGTCGCACAGGCCGAGCATGGGGTAGCGATCGCGCGGTCCGGCCAGATCGCGGAACTGGTTGCGCTCGAGCAGCTTGGGATGCGCCGCAGCTTTACGCGGGACGAAGAAATCTACGCCGAGGGAGATGCCTCGGATTGCTGGTTCAAGGTGGTCTCCGGCACGGTGCGCATCTGCAAGCTGATGGCCGACGGCCGCCGCCACATCGCCGCGTTTCATTTCTCCGGCGACTATTTCGGCCTCGATATCGGCACGGCGCGCAGCTTTTCGGCCGAAGCAGTGGGTGACGCCGTGGTCATGCTGATGCCGCGGCGGGCAACACAGCGCCTGATCGACACGACACCGGAACTCGCCTGCCAATTGCGTGACCTGGTCATGCGCGATTTCGCGCACGCGCAAAGCCGCATGCTGCTATTGGGCCGCATGACGGCACCGGAACGGGTCGCCCGATTTCTGGTCGAAGTGGCGGAACGCCGCGATTCATGGCGCACACTCGACTTGCCGATGTCGCGAGCCGATATCGCCGACTATCTCGGACTGACAATCGAGACGGTCTGCCGCGTGCTTTCGGCCTTCAAACGGGCTGGCGTCATCGTCATTCCGAGTCCGCACCGCATCGAACTGCGCGACCGCGATATGTTGAGCGAACTCTGCGAAGCATGATTGACGCTGAGCAGCGCACGCCCCATGAGCGAGAGCACCATTAGCCGCTTCTAGCCGATGACCGAGGAGACGCTCCACTCGCGCCGCTGGGAACGAAAGCACCCGGTCCGGGGGTCGGCGCCGTCGATACAGCCAGGTCTTCTACGCCACATCGTCAAGACGAGCTGGCGCCACCAGCTCGCGCTCGTCGGGCTCACCGTCTCGGTATTTCTTCTGGAGGTGGTGCCGCTCGAACTGCAGCGCCGTATTCTCAACAACCTCGTAAAGCACCGCCCCTTCAGCACGATCATCCTGCTTGGCGGCACATATCTCGGCGCCGTCATGACGCAAGGGGGCATAAAACTGGGCCTCAACGTCTATCGCAGCTGGGTCGGGGAACGCGCCAAACGCGACCTTCGCGAAAGAATCCGCCGCTGGACGCGCACCCCCTCATCACTGCCGCAACCGGTTGACACGCAAGGCACCGTGGTCGCCATGATGGTGTCAGAGGTCGAACCCGTCGGCAATTTCATCGGCGCCAGCGTTTCCGAACCGCTTCTGCAAGCCGGCATACTGGCGACCGTCATCAGCTATATTTTCCATCTCGACGTTTGGATGGGCGCGGCGGCACTCGCGATCTTCCTGCCGCAACTGATCTTTGTGCCGCTCATGCAGCGCGCGATGAACAGACGAACTAGGGGCCGCGTCTCGCTGTTGCGCCGGATCGGCGCCGGTACGCTCCGGGCGAACGGCGATCCCCTCTCCGCCACGCGGCAGATCGAACGTGTGTTTCGCCTCAACATGGCGATCTTCGAGCTGAAATTCACATTGAACTTCCTGATGAACCTCTGCAGTCACCTGCAGGTAATCACGGCGCTGCTGCTGGGCGGCTGGTGGGTATTGCACGATCAGCTGGAGATCGGCGGTGTCGTGGCCTTTATCTCAGGCCTGGGACGGCTTAACGATCCCTGGGGAGACTTGGTCAATTACCTACGGGATCTCAGTGTAAACGCGGTGAAATACAATCTGATCACTGACGCGTGCCACGACGCCGCCACGGTGCGGAATACCGTGCCTGCCGGCAAAGACCCCGCGACCGCGGCCGCGAGGTCCTGACGTCGGGCTGATGCCGGGACGGCTCATGCGCTCATGGCACGGCTTATTCACCCAAGGCAAGTGTCAGAAACCGCAATATCTGCTCGTCAAGCTGATCCGGGTACACCGAGTCGTACTCGATTTCGGCGCCGAAACCGCCCTCAATGCCGGCGTTGGGGAAGGTTCCGGCAATATCGATGCTGAGCGGCCGCTGGCCGCCAGGTGCCGGGCGGATCGTCAGGCGGGGCGGCTGCGCCCGCGCCGGAAGCCCCGGCGGCGAGATGATGAGTTCGGCGGCGGGGCCGATCTCGTCGGTCTTCTTAAGGCACTCCGCTGTCGAACCATGCTGTGTGGCTTGATCCGCCGCTCGCTGCAACAGTGGTACCACCCGCTCGTCAACAATCTGCGCAAACCAGTCCTGGCGATGCTGGACATCGTGTTTCATGACCGAGCCCTCTATGGCCGTAAAACTTGAGCTACGCCGCGCGCCGGACCGTCAGCGGGTTTAAGCACGCGGCCAGGACTGACGAGCGACGGCCAGGCCGTCGGTCGGACGTCAGTTTGCCGGGATCACGAATCCCGACACCGGCTCCACCCAGGCCAGGTGGTCCTGCACCGCCTTGACCCCATCGAGATTCTCCGCCAGCACGATCAGCGCGTTGCGCTCGCGCTCGTCCATGATCGAGCCGTAAAGGTTGACCACTCCGTCGGTCACTTCGACCTCGATGCTGTAGCGCGGCCCCCAGGGCTGCCGCTTCACTTCCGCTAGCAGGCGATCACGGATCTCCGCGTCGCTGGCGGCCTGCTTCGGCCCCTGGTCGACCAGCGTATTGACCAGCGCACGCACCAGGTTGGCGCGGCTGACGATCCCAACCAGTCGTTTCCCCTCAACCACGGGAAGGCGCTTTACGTGCCGCTTCTCCATCAGTGACACCACGTTCGACAGCGGCGTTTGCGGCGCTACACAGGTGACATCATCGGTCATCACCTCCGCGACCTTGCGTGCATGCGTACCGACATATTCATCGGCCAGCCGACCGGGTCCGATCAACAGCTCGACCCAACGGGGATGGCGGCGCTCGGTGCCGGTTTCCGCGCGGCGCAGCAGATCGCCCTCGGTCACGACACCTACGACATTCCCTCCGCCATCGACTACCGGCAGCCCGCTGATCCGGTTCTGCAGCATCAGCCGTGCTGCCGCGGCAATCGTCGCATCCGGGGTGGTCGTGACCACCTGCCGTGTCATGATATCGCCTGCGTTCATTGCCTCTCTCCCTCCGTCTGACACACGAATAGAGGATGCGATGCGGCGGGGCTTTGATATCGATCAACGACCGCGAGGCGCGGGTGACCAGCGCTTCGCAGGCGCACCGCCGAGTACCTGCCTTCAGCCGCGCAAAGGCTGCTTGAATGTGGTTTGGTTCGAGCCATGAATAATCGCGATCAGGCGGTATTTTCGACGCCAGCGCGAGGAGGCTGCCATGCACGCCCAGGTATTAACCGCGCCGCATTCGCCGCTCGCGCGGCGCGAACTGCCGATGCCCCGTCCAATCGATGGCCAAGTGCTGCTCCGGGTGCAGGCTTGCGCCGTCTGCCGCACCGACCTTCACATTGTCGATGGCGAGCTGACGCAGCCAAAACTACCGTTGGTACCGGGACATGAAATCGTCGGCACTGTCGTCGGAATCGGAGCTGGCGTCGATCGCTTTACAATCGGCCAGCGGGTCGGCGTGCCGTGGCTTGGATGGACCTGTGGCAGCTGCGACTACTGCCGGGCGGGACATGAGAACCTGTGCGATCGGGCCCGGTTTACCGGTTACCAGATCGACGGCGGGTATGCCGAATTTACCGTCGCCGATCAGCGCTACTGCTTTGCGCTGCCAGACCAGTACGACGATGTCGCGGCGGCGCCGCTGCTCTGCGCCGGGCTGATCGGCTATCGCAGCTTGCGGCTCGCCGGCGACGAAGCGCGTCGCATCGGAATTTACGGGTTTGGCGCGGCAGCTCATATCATCGCGCAGGTGGCGCGCTATCAGGGCCGCGAGGTCTTTGCCTTCAGCAAGCCCGGCGACAGCGCGGCGCAGGATTTCGCGCGCGGCCTCGGCGCCGTGTGGGCCGGCGGCTCGGATGAGACGCCCCCGGAGCCGCTTGACGCCGCGCTGATTTTCGCGCCGGTCGGCGCGCTGGTGCCCGCCGCGCTAGCGGCAACCCGCAAGGGCGCCACAGTGGTATGCGGCGGCATCCATATGAGCGATATTCCGGCGTTCCCGTATGCGCTGTTGTGGGAGGAGCGGGTCATTCGCTCGGTGGCCAACCTGACGCGGCATGATGCCGAAGAGTTTCTAGCCCTGGCTCCAAAGGCCGGTGTCACCACGACCACCCGCCGCTACGACCTGGCGCAAGCCGAGCTGGCGCTGGCCGATCTGCGTGAGGGACGCCTTGAGGGAGCCGCCGTGCTGGTGCCTTGAAACAACGAAGGCTGCTGATTCAATCCGCTGCCGCCGCCGGAACGCTGAACGAGAAAATCGTGCCGCCTTCCGGATTGGCGCTGACCTGCAATCGACTGCCATGGTCCTCGACGATCGAGTGACAGATCGACAGGCCGACACCCATTCCATGTGCCTTCGTGGTGACGAACGGTCGGAAGAGACGATCAGCGATCTCGGGTGCGATCCCCGTCCCGGTATCCGCCACAGTGATGGTAACGCGACCGGCCTCAACGACGTCACTGGTGACCGTAAGCTCCCGACGCGGGGTTTCCGCCATGGCTTCGACCGCATTGCGCAGCAGATTGACGAGGACCTGCTGAATTTGCACCTTGTCGACGCTGACCCGCGGGAGAGCCGGCGCAAAGTGCAACTGCACCCTTACATTGCCGTCCTTGGCGCCGATCAATGCCAGCGCACTGGCCTCTTCGACCAACTGCGGCAAATCCTCGATTGTCTTGTTCGCCTCGCCCTTCTGCACAAACTGCCGCAGGTGTCGGATAATCTGACTGGCGCGAGCGATCTGGCTCGCAATGCTATCCAGCATCGCGGCGGACCCGGTGCCCGAGGCGAAACTCGCCTGCGACAGTCGGAGCGCCTCGATGTAATTGGTGGCCGCCGTCAAAGGCTGATTGACCTCGTGCGCCAGAGCCGAGGCCATCTGTCCCATATCGTTCAGCCGCGACACATGCGACAGCTCTGACTGCAGTTCCTGCAGCCGTCGCTCCGTGCGCTGCCGTTCCGTCAGATCGCGGACAAAGCCGGTGAACAGCCGGCGCTCCCGACCCTTCACTTCGCCAACCGCCAGTTCCATCGGAAAGATCGTGCCATCGCGGCGCCGGCCGGTCACGACACGACCGATGCCGATAATCCTTCGTTCGCCAGTGGAGAGGTATCGCGCGAGATAAGCATCGTGACGCTCGGTGTGCGGCGACGGCATCAGCAGCGCCACATTAAGCCCGCGGACCTCGTCAGCCGAATACCCGAACATTCGCTCCGCGGCGGCGCTGAAGGACTGAACTATGCCCTTGTCATCGATTACAACCATGCCGTCGGGAATTGTGTCGAGGATCGAACGCAACTGCGCTTCACGCTCAAGCAGCGCGGCCCGATCGCGCTTCGCTACAGTGACATCCCGGACAATCTTGGAGGCACCAATGATGTTTCCTGCACCATCGCGGATGGGCGAGATGGTCAGCGATACATCGATAATCTCGCCGTCCTTGCGCCGCCTTCTTGTCTCGAGGTGCTCGATACGCTGTCCCCGTCGCAGGCTCTCGAGAATACGAGGCATTTCGTCCGCATGGCCAGGCGCGGTCAGCATGGCGATTAGCTGACCGACCATTTCCGCGGCGGAAAAGCCAAAGATCAGCTCGGCTGCGTGATTCCAGCTGGTGACAATACCATCGAGTGTCTTACTGACGATCCCGTCATCGGACGAATCTACAATAGCGGCTAAAAGGCCGGTTTGTTCATCAGGAGGTTGAGTTGTGGCGACCATATTGAGGCCCGTTGCCTTGATTCAGGTCGGGGCTCGACAATAGCGTTCAACAAGCGCGCTCGCAAACGATACGCATTACAGCATATCGGGCGAAAACCCAAAGTGATAGATGGCATCAACCATCGCGACGAGGCTGGCGCGACCGTCGGCCGCGAGCATCGCCCGACGCCAATATCGGTAAGCGTCGTTCGCGCGGTTTGATCTAGTATGACGGGGTTATTCGAGTTGCCGGCAACAGCATAAGGGCAAGCGATGCCCAGCCCGAATTTTATCTACATTGTCGACGACGATGAGGCCGTCCGGCAGTCGCTCGCGACCTTGCTTGAGGCTGTGGGCTACAACGTGCGGAGCTTCGCCGAGGCCGAGCTCTTTCTCGAAGCGGCTGCATCTCTCCCGCCGGGGTGCCTCATCGCGGATGTCCGCATGCCCGGGATCGATGGACTGGAACTTCAGCGGCGGCTCCATGACCGCGCTCTCCGCTTTCCGGTCATCATCGTCACGGGACACGCCGATGTGCCGTTGGCGGTGCGAGCCATGAAAGCCGGTGCCCTCGATATCATCGAGAAACCGTTTACCGCACCAGCCATTCTCACGAGCGTCAGGGCCGCGCTCGCCCAATCAGCAAGCGAGCCCCCCCAATCGGCGGGCCATGACGCCGCCGATCCGGAGGCCGTCGCAAAGATCGCGCAGCTGTCGCCGCGCGAGCGCGAGGTGCTGGCCGGGCTCCTGGCGGGCCTGCCAAATAAAACCATGGCCTATGATCTCAGCATCAGCCCGCGTACGGTTGAAATTCATCGCGCCCGCGTCATGGACAAGACCAGTTCCCGCAGCCTGTCGGAATTGATCCGGCTGGCGCTTGCCGCGGGTCTGCAGCCGCGGGCCTGAAGCGCCTACTCTGGGTTGCGACGATAACGGCTCAGCATAACTCGGGTGTACGTCGCTCCAATACATTGCGGATAAGGCCGAGAAGCTCGACTGCCTTGAACGGTTTTGACAACAGGGCAATCGCGCCGGCCTTTTCAGCCCGCGCCACCACATCGCGCGGCGGCCGCGCGCTGACCAGTATTACGGGCAGATCATTGCCGCGCTGCCGTAAATGCTCAAGCAGCTCCAACCCAGTCATCCCGCGCATCTGGATGTCGAGAATCAGGCAATCCTCCTCGTCACCGGCACCAGCCGCAACAAAATCATCGCAAGACGCAAAGGTACGAGCGTCGAGGCCGGCGCATTGGAGCAAAACGCGAAGCGAGTCGCGTGCCCCCGCGTCATCATCGATGATCGTGATCATCCCAATACCTTCATGGTGTTACCTTGCCCATGACGCTAACGACGTACACTGATTTAAATCAGCCGTACCGCAAAAATCACCGGCGCGCCTTTCCGGCGCACGCCCCGCAGGTTCTGAATTACCTCGGCGCCGCCAAAAATCCATCTCGCGGGCCGGCGCCGGGTGTGGCAGGTTCGCCGCGCATGGAGTTATCAAGCTCAGGACCTGAGGGTTACAAGGCGGCTGGCGTCGATATCGGCGAGGCTGACGCGGGGCTGCGCAATATTGTCGGGCGAATCACCGCGACATGGCCCAGCCAGGGCCTCGGCACGGTGCAACTGCCGATCGGCTTTTTCGCCAATGTGATTGATATTGGCGGCACCGGGCTGGCGATGTGTACCGATGGCGTCGGTTCCAAGGCAATCGTCGCGCAGATGCTGGGTAGGTACGATACGATCGGCATCGACTGCGTCGCGATGAACGTCAACGATCTCCTGTGCGTCGGCGCGCGGCCGCTGTCGATGGTCGATTACATCGCCATAGAGAAGGCCGACGCGGCGGTGCTCGACGGCATCGCGATCGGTCTGACCGAAGGCGCACGGCAATCCGGCTGCTCGATCACCGGCGGCGAAATCTCGCAATTGCCGGACATGGTGCGCGGCTTCGACCTGGTGGCGACCGCGATCGGCACGGTACCGCTCGACCGGATCATCGTCGGCCGTTACATCCAGCCCGGCGACGCGGTGATCGGACTGGCCAGTAATGGTGTGCATAGCAACGGGTTCACACTGGCGCGGCATGCCTTTTTCGACCGCGGCGGCCTTTCCGCTGATCATGTGTTCCCCGAGCTTGACCGGCCCCTGGGCGAGGAATTGCTGCGGCCGACGCTGATCTATGTCCCGGAGATTCTCGAGATCATCGAGCACATCGGGTCGGTCAGAGCCTTGATTCACATCACCGGCGACGGGCTCTTGAACCTGCCGCGAGTCGAGGCGGCGGCCGGATTCGTCCTTGATAAGCTGCCGGCCCCGCCGGCGATCTTCAATCTGATCGAACAACATGCCGGCGTCAGCCGCGCCGAAATGTTCGAGGTCTACAATATGGGGATCGGGTTCTGCGTGGTCGTCGCCGAGGCCGATGCCGCTGCGACATTGGCCATTCTTGAACGTCATGGCCGCGCGGCGTCGGTGATTGGTCACGCGGTTGCCGACCCCGATAAATCCGTGCACTTGCCGCAGTACAAGCTGATCGGGCGAGGCAAACGGTTTTTCCCGGCATGACCGAGCCGCTGCTCAACCGCGCCTCCTACGACGACCTTGTCGACAGCATTGGCGATGACGGCGCCCGCACCGTGCTCGGCCTCTTCATCGATGAATCCGCCACCTATCTGGCGACCATCGCGGCCGCCGTCGCGCAACCCGCTGACGCCGCGCTGCGCGACAAAGCACGGCGCGCGGCGCATTCGTTCAAGAGCGGTGCGGGGCAAATCGGTGCGGCCGCCATCGCCGTCGCGGCCGCGGCGGTCGAGGCCGCGGCACCTGCGGGGGGCGACGCCTTCATGCAGTCCGCCGAGACATTGCGCGCCTGCACGGCCGAGACGATCGCTGTATTGCGGCCCCTGCTCGCCCCTTAGATCGGCTGCCGCGCGCGTTAAGCCGGTGACGCCAGCCGCGCTTTATCCCACTCCGCTTTGCGGCGGTAGATGGTCGAGGGGTTGACTTCCAGAAGCGCCGCGGCTCGGGGCACGTTGCCGTCGCATACCGCGAGAGCCGCCTCGATCGCTTCCTTCTCCACCTGCCACAGCGGTTTGATCGTGCCGGCCGCCGTGGTCGCGGCGGAACCGGGCGCAACCGCGGCGACGACGGCCGGCGGCGCGTATGCAGACACCCGGGAAGCCACCCTAGGAGCCGGCGCATCGAGGCGCGACAGCATAGCTGCCGTGACGGTGGTTCCGTCATTGAACAGCACGACGTTGCGCAGCACGTTCTGCAATTCGCGGATGTTGCCCGGCCAGGGATAGCGGCTGAGCGTTGCGACGGCATCGGGATCGAAATCGGTAAACGCCTTCCCTTCCTCCTTCGCGTAAAGCCGCAGGAAATGCCGCGCCAGCAGCAAGACATCGCCCTCGCGCTCGCGCAACGGCGGCATTGCACACGGCACGACATGCAGCCGGTAGTATAAATCCTCACGGAAACGGCCGGCCTGCACCTCTTCCCAGGGATCTCGGTTGGTGGCGCAGACATAGCGCACATCGGCCCGCTCGATATCGCTGCCGCCGACCTTGGTGAATTCGCCGGATTGCAGGACGCGCAGCAGCTTGACCTGCAACAGCAGGTCCATCTCGCAGATTTCATCGAGAAACAGCGTGCCGCCGCGCGACCGCGCAATCGCGCCCTCGCGGGTCATCGCGGCGCCCGTGAAGGCGCCTTTGACATGGCCGAACATCTCGCTTTCCATCAATTCCTTGGGGATTGCCCCGCAATTGACGGCAACGAACGGCCCATCACGGCGGGGACTCAGTTGGTGCAGCGCCTGGGCGCACAATTCCTTACCGGTGCCGCTCTCGCCGGTAATGAACACGGTGGCGCGGCTCCTGGCGGTGCTTTCAATCACGTTATAGACCGCCCGCATCGGCAATGACGCGCCGAGAAGGCCACAGAACACCCCATTCCTGGCGATGTCGCTGGCCGCCGCAAGGCGTTCAAGGCGGCGGCGGTCGAGCGCGTTGCGCACGGTGATCCGCAAGCGGTCGGGCGCAAACGGCTTGACGATAAAGTCATAGGCGCCCTCGCGCATCGCCTCGACCGCCACCTTGACCGAACCATGCGCCGTCACGACGATCACCGCGCAGGCGAGGCCGCGCTTCTGTATCGAACGCAGGATTTCGACGCCGTTGGTGTCCGGCAGTTCAAGGTCGAGCAGCACCGCGTCGGGAACCTCGTTCTGCAGGAGCGCAAGGGCGCGGGCGCCTGTGTCGGCATCGACCAGATCGACGTCGAGCTTCTTCAGCACCTCGTGGTAAAGCCGCAGAATCGATGGCGTGTCCTCGACCAGCAGCAACCGCGGTTTAGCCGGCATCCGCTATCCCTCCACACGCGGGCTTTTCCGCGCGGATAATGGTGTAGAATAGGCCAGCACGCGACAGGCCTTCTGCAAACGCCGCACCCGGCGCCGAGGCCGACCGGAAAGGATGTCGACTGAGCGAGATTCCGCCCCGCGAGGCGGCACCGCAAGTGGTGCGCTCCTCCGCCTATCGCCTCCTGCGGCGCGGCCGCCAGTCCTGGCTGCCCCTGGCGATCGCCTCGTTCGGCGTCATGGTGGTATTGCTGATCGCGGGCACGGTTCTGCTGCAACTCGACAGCGAACGCGGCGCGATTCTCGACGAGGCGCGCAAGCACACATCGAACCTCGCCCGCGCCTTTCAAGAGCATCTGCGGCGGACAATCAAGGAGGTCGATGAAACGACCCTGGTTCTACAGCGCTACTACAACACCGATCGAAGTCATTTCGCGGTGTGGGATTATCCCGGCCGCGAGCTGCTGTTACAGGACCTCCCGGTGCAGATCGTGCAGGTCGATCAGGACGGCCAGATCGTCGGCACCACGATGGGCCCGGCCCCGGTTTCCGTCGCGGTGCGCAATCAGGACTACTTTCAGTATCACCTGACCCACGATGACAATTCGCTCTACATCGGCACGCCGGTAGCGGGCCAGGCCGATCACTGGTCGATGCCGATGTCCCGGCGCCTCAACGGTCCGGATGGACGGTTTGCCGGCGTGCTGGTCGTCTCGCTCGACCCCTCGTATCTCGCACGGTTCTATGAAACGGTCGATCTCGGCCCCGGCGGCACGGTCATGGTGGTTGGCCGCGACGGGGTCGTACGGGCGCGCGTCTCCTTCGAGCACGGCGCGACCGGGAGTTACACGCCGCGCATCACGATCGGCGAGACCGTCACATTGCAACTCACCGAAAGCGACCGCGACCGCAGCTTTCATGTGCAAAGCGGGCTCGACAATGTGTCGCGTGTGATCAGCTACAGCGTCTTGCCCGATTATCCGCTGATCGTCGGTGTTGGCCTGTCCGACAACGACCTGTTCACCGAGTACCGGCAGGGCCGCGAGCGCCTGCTGACCGCCGCCGCGGGCACCGTCATCGTGGTATTGGCGATCGTTGCCCTGCTGGTGCGGCAGCTCTTGCGACGAGAGCGCTCGGAACTCGCCCTCGCCGCCCGCGAGACCGAGCTGCGGGGCGAACGGGAGCGCCTGTCGGGCGCGCTGACATCGCTGCAGATCAGCAACGATCGCTTCGGGGCGATCATCGAGACCGCGCGGGATGCCATTCTCACGACCAGCGACCGCGGCATTATCGAGATCGCCAACCCCGCGGCCAGCCGCATTTTCGGCTATCCCGGGCGCCAGCTGCTTGGGTCCGACATCGTCAATCTAATCTCGGAAGATCAGGCGGCGCTGCGGGACTTCTTCGCGGCGGCGGCCGGCGCACGCGAGTTTCGCGGGCGGCGCGCCGATGGCGCTGCGTTCGACATGGAGGTTGCGTTCGCCGATTTCAGCGATGCCGGCGGCCGCAAATCGGCCGTCATCATTCGCGACATCAGTGGGCGCAAACGCGCCGAGCGCGAGGTCGTCGCGGCCAAGGAACAGGCCGAGGAGGCCAGCCGCGCCAAGTCGCGCTTCCTCGCCGCGATGAGCCATGAAATCCGCACGCCGATGAATGGCGTCGTCGGCATGATCGGGCTGCTGCTCGGCACCGAGCTGGCCGCCGAGCAGCGACGCTACGCGGAGATCGTCCGCGATTCCGCCGATCACCTCCTCTCGGTAATCAACGACATCCTCGATTTCTCGCGCTTGGAGGCCGACCGGCTGCAGCTCGACGAAGCCGATTTCGCCATCGAACCGCTGGTACAAAGCGTGTGTGACGCGCTCGCCCCGCAAGCATTCACCAAAGGGCTGGAACTCGGCTTCTACATGGCGCCCGACACCCCCAGCCAGGCGCGCGGCGACCCTGGCCGCATCCGGCAAGTGCTTTATAACCTGGTCGGCAACGCGATTAAGTTCACCCAGAGCGGCGGTGTCGCGATCTCGGTCGCGACCGAGGGACTGGCCGCGGCCGGCACCCGGCAGCCGCGCACGATTGTGCGCTTCGACGTCGCCGATACCGGTGTCGGCATCCCGGCGCAGGTGCTGCCAAAGCTGTTCGAGCAGTTCAGCCAGGCCGATGCCAGCGTCGCGACGCGCTATGGCGGCACTGGCCTGGGGCTGGCGATCTCGCGCAAACTCGCGGGGCTGATGGGCGGCACGATCGGCGTCGCCAGCGAACCCGGGCATGGCAGCCAATTCTGGTTCACCGCCGCGCTCGCCGCGCCCCAGGCTACCCCGTCGCAACCGCCCCGGACGCCGCTGCCTGCGATGCGGGTGCTGCTTGTCACGGACAACCCGGTGGCACGAGAGCTGATCGCCAATCAGCTTGCCGCCTGGCAGATTTTGCTCGAGATCACGCCAGCGGATCGCGCCCCGGCAATCCTTAAACACGCGAGCACCGCCCCCTATGACGCGGCGATCATCGATCACGCCGCGCTTGTCACCGTTCCCAGGGTGGCGCAGGACGTTCGTGCCGAGGCTTCTCTCAGGGATCTGCGGCTGATCCTCGCGGCCCCCCCGGCAGTTCCCGAATTGCGGGCCGGCGGCGCCACGTCCGGGTTCGACGCGGTCCTGATCAAGCCATATTCCCCGGGCACGCTGTACAGCGCGCTATCCGATCCATCATCAGCCATGTCGGCGACGCAGCCCGCCGCGGTGACGACTGGCCGTCTGATGCCCGGCCTCGGGCTGCATGCCCTGATCGCCGAGGACAACAAGGTTAACCAGGTGGTGATTACCAAACTGCTGGAGAAATTCGGCTGCCAGGCCGATGCCGTTGGCGATGGTCGGCAGGCGGTTGAAGCGGTACGGCGGAGGCCCTACCACCTCGTCTTCATGGATGTGCAGATGCCGGAGATCGACGGGCTCGCCGCCACCGCAATGATCCGCGAACTGCCACAGCGCGACGGGCGTGACACTTGGATCGTCGCGCTTACCGCCAACGCCTTTGCCGAAGATCAGCAGCGCTGCCTCGCCGCCGGGATGAACGACTTTGTCGCCAAACCGGTCAAGCCAAATGAACTGGAAGCCTGCTTATTGCGGTTGCCAGCGGCGATCCGCGAAATGGCCGCACGCGAGGCCGCCGAATAAGCCGCACCCATCCCCAGGGGTCATGTGGGAACGACGTCTATTGGTTGATGTTCGTGCTGTATTGCCGACACTTAAGGCTGTGGAGCTCGCATGGACAACGCCACGCGCATTGTCAGACGTCGCCTTATGCATCCTTCCCGGGTACGCGAAGGACGCCCGTTTCCGCTGGGCGCCACCTGGGATGGGCTGGGGGTAAATTTCGCCCTGTTCTCGGCGCATGCCACCAAGGTCGAGCTTTGCCTGTTCGACAGCGAGGGCAAGCAGGAGATCGAGCGTGTCGCCCTGCCCGAATACACCGACGAGGTGTGGCACGGCTATCTGCCCGAGGCGCGGCCCGGCACCGTCTATGGCTATCGCGTGCATGGCCCGTACGAACCGGCCGCGGGTCATCGGTTTAATCCCAATAAATTGCTGATCGACCCCTATGCAAAGCGGCTGATCGGCGAGCTGAAATGGGACCATGCGCTGTTCGGCTACACGATTGGCGACAAGGACGACGATCTCTCGTTCGACAAGCGCGACAGCGCGGCGTTTGTACCGAAATCGGTGGTGATCGACTCGGCATTTACCTGGGGCCGGGAGCGGGCGCCGCTGATCCCGTGGAACCGCACGATCGTCTATGAGACGCACGTCAAGGGATTCACCCAGCGGCATCCGCTGGTGCCGCCCGAACTGCGCGGCAAGTTCGCCGGCATGGCCAATCACTGGGTCATTGAATACCTGAAGCAACTCGGTATCACGACGGTCGAGTTACTGCCGATCCACGCCTATGTCGATGACAGCTATCTGCTCGAGAAGGGCATGCGGAACTACTGGGGCTACAACACCATCGGCTTCTTCGCCCCCGATCCGCGCTATATGTCGACACCATTCGTCAACGAATTCAAGGAAATGGTGGCGCATCTGCACGAGGCAAACATCGAGGTCATTCTCGATGTTGTCTACAACCACACCGCCGAGGGCAACGAACGCGGCCCAACGATCTCGTTCAAGGGGATCGACAATGCCAGCTATTACCGGCTGCTGCCGGATCAGCCGCGCTACTACATCAACGACACCGGCACCGGGAACACTGTCAATCTCAGCCACCCGCGCGTGTTGCAGATGGTCAACGACTCCCTGCGCTACTGGGCGACCGAGATGCGGGTCGATGGGTTCCGCTTCGATCTCGCGACCATTCTCGGGCGCGAACCCTATGGCTTTGATGAGGGTGGCGGGTTCCTCGACTCCTGCCGCCAGGACCCGGTTCTGTCACGTGTCAAGCTCATCGCCGAACCGTGGGATTGCGGCCCCGGCGGCTACCAGGTCGGTGGCTTTCCGCCGGGCTGGGCCGAGTGGAACGACCGCTTCCGCGACACGGTGCGGGCCTTTTGGAAAGGCGACGAAGGCACGACCGGCGAATTGGCGGCGCGCCTCACCGCCTCTGCCGACAAGTTCAACAAGCGCGGCCGCAAACCCTGGTCGACCGTGAATTTCATTACCGCGCAT
>JAFAYW010000226.1 GCA_019240125.1 Alphaproteobacteria bacterium | reverse complement strand
GCCGACCTCACCGCCGGCGCCAACGTCCTCCTCAACGCCCTCCTCGATTGCGCCGACGCGCAAGGGACGCAAAGCCCCTGACAAGCAGGTCACGCGCACCGATATTCCAGAGATGGACCGTGATACCACAATCGATCTGCTGCGGCGCCATGAGGGTGAACTCCGCCGCATGGGTATCGAGCGGCTTTACCTATTCGGCTCGACGGCGCGCGACAGCGCCACGGCGGCATCCGATATCGACCTGTTCTTCGATCACGCTCACGGACGGCTTAGTCTCTATCAGCTACTCGATATAAAGAACCGAACAGCGGCGATCCTGGGCTCGCGCGTCGACATTATGAGCCGAAACAGTCTCCACCCGGTTCTTCGATCGCAAATTGAGGCTTCGGCTAGGGCAGTTTTTTGATGGCCGAGCGCTCGGCCGCGCCCCGGCTATTCGACATCCTCCAGACTATCGAACACATCCGAAGCGTGACGGCGGGGATCGAGCTCACCGAATTCGAGGCTGACTGGCAGAAGCAGTGGTTGGTCGAGCGGGGCCTGGAGATCGTGTCGGAAGCCAGCCGCCACCTGAGTGCAGAATTGAAGGCGCGTCATCCCGAGATCCCGTGGTCCAAGGTTGCCGGGATCGGCAATGTCCTAAGGCACGACTACGAGAGGGTCGCGCCGGATATCCTTTGGAACCTCGTGCAAGGCGACCTAGACCCGCTGGAATAAGTCTGCAAGGCCGAACTGCCAGCACCCGACCCCCGTGCTATGGGTCCTGCTAAACCGTTCAATGGAATGCCTTGATCGCGTTGACCAGCGTTTGCACCACGCCCCAGACCAATGGGATGCCAACGAAGCCCCAGGCAAGTACCAGCTTGATCCCGTTGCCGCCCGACGCGTGCGGACTCGTATGGTCGGTCATCAGCGGACTCCTCTTGTCGCCAGGGCCTCGCCGCCGGGACGCGGTTCCGTTGCATCGATGTAGTGGCGCGGGTGCACGGCGCGGATCAGTGCGTTGCAGATGAAGCCGATCACCAGCAATACGGCCATTACGTACATCGTCGTATTATAGGCCTGCGCCGCCGGCACGCCGTGATCCACGTTGTACTGGCGGATATAGTTCACCAGCACCGGGCCGAAAATTCCGGCGGCCGACCAGGCGGTCAGCAGCATCCCGTGGATGGCACCGACATAGCGGGTGCCAAACAAGTCGCGCAGATAGGCCGGCACGGTCGCGAACCCGCCGCCATACATGCTGAAGATCACCGCGTAGCAGACGACGAACAGCCCGACGCTACCGATAGACCCCGTGTACGGGACCGTTGCGTAGAGAATTGTGCCGAGCGCGAAGAAGATGAAGTAGGTGTTCTTACGCCCGATGTAGTCGGAGGTCGATGACCAGAAGAACCGGCCCGCCATATTGAACAGGCTGAACAGCCCGACGAGGCCGGAAGCGGCGACCGCGGTAATCTGGCCCTTGAACATCTCCTGGCTCATCGCCGAGGCTTGCCCCAGCACACCGATTCCGGCGGTCACGTTGAGGCACAGCACCCACCAGATCAGCCAGAATTGCGGCGTCTTCAGCGCCTCGTATACAAATACGTTGCGCGTCGTTACCAGCGGCTTCGCATGTTCCGATGGGACCCATCCGGCGGGCTGCCAATCTGCCGGCGGCACCCGCACCAGGGCCGCGCCGACCATCATGAAACAGAGATAGATCAGCCCCATCACGAGAAAGGTCTCGGCGACGCCGATATGAGTTGGTGTCGAAAAGTGCCCCATCAGCCAGACCGACAGTGGCGAGGCGATAAAGGCGCCGCCGCCAAAGCCCATGATCGCCATGCCCGTCGCCATGCCCGGCCTGTCGGGAAACCAGCGGATCAGGGTCGAAACCGGCGAGATATAGCCGATGCCCAGCCCGATCCCACCAAACACGCCATAGCCGATATAGATCAGCCAGAGCATATGCGCGTAGACGCCAAGCGCGGATATGACGAAGCCGCCGGCCCAGCACAATGCCGCGGTGAACATCGCCCGGCGCGGGCCGCCTTCCTCGACCCAGCGGCCGAGCACCGCGGCGGAGACGCCGAGGAAGAAGATGGCGAGGCTGAAAATCCAACCCAGTTCAGGGAGCGTCCAATCGTCCGGCGCTGGCTTGCCGATACCGATCAGTTTGGTCATCGGCAGGTTGAACACGCTGAACGCATAAGCCTGCCCGATGCACAGATGCACGCATAATGCTGCCGGCGGTATCAGCCATCGGCTGTAGCCTGGCGCAGCGACCGTACGTTCACGGTCCAGAAATGAAAGCGCCATCCTTCCCTCTGATTATTTGCTCTCGCCTGGTCGGCAGGCGATATAACCGGTTTTGCCGCTTACGCGATCTTTGGACGAGACGTCTATACCCCTGGTTTCGCGCTCTGCGAAGCTGTTTCCTATGTGGTGTGCCGCGGTGCCGCCCCGGTGAGCTTCCGGTGCCTCCCTTGTGTATTTAATGGGCGTTGCCATTTAAGACCGGCCCGCGTTGCCGCTTGAAGCATCGCGGCTTCGCGGCGTTTTGCCGGGTGGCCTCTTCCTCCTCCGTTAACGTAACAAGCACCTCATGACCGATCTCGCCCTGCGCCATGGGCTTTCCCTTGCCGAACTCTATGATCGCGACGGGCTGATCCGCGTCGATAAGGCCTTTGTTGCGGGTCTCGCGGCTGGCGATGTCGCCTTGCACGACCGCCTGATGGCCGCGCGTGCCGCCCCCGACGGCCTCGACCGCAAGGCTGAATCCGACCTGCTCGTGGAGCTGGCGCCGCATCTCGAGGATTTTATCGGCGGTCTCTTTGGGGTAGCCGCCGAGGTCCGCGAGCTGCAGGCGCGGCACGACCGGTTGGCGCCGCTCTACACCGTAAAGCGGCTGTTCGTGCAGCGGCGCGCGGTCAAGGAGATCAAGGAATCCGAAGCCGTCCGTCTGAACGGCCATAAGCTGGCCGCAGAACTGTCGCCGCTGCTCGGCGACGGCCCTGCCGATTTGACGACTCGCCAGCGGACGCTCGCCTGGGAGCGATCCTACGCCATTTCCGTCGGGCGCTGGCTCGACGACGAGGCGGCGCATCAACCCCAGCTGAGGCTGGCATTGGAATATGCCGCCTGGGCGACGCTGACACCGGCCGGCGTGGAGAAGCACCGGCACGGGCTGTTATTCGGCGTGCCGCGCCGACTCGATATGCATCATCTAGTACCGGTCGAGACGATCGTGCGCGACGGTGTCACGATGCTTCGCCTGCCCGAGCATGATTGGCGGGCCCGCGAAGGCTTTGGCCTCACCGATCCCGGCACCGATCTGGCCGGCGCGCTCGATCAGGCGAATTACTGCATCTGGTGCCACAATCAGCAGAAAGACAGCTGCCGCAGCGGCTTGCGCGACAAGGAAGGCAAGTTCCGCAAGAGCACCTTCGGCGTGACGCTGGCCGGCTGCCCGCTCGACGAGAAAATCTCCGAGATGAACCTCGTCAAGGCGCGCGGCAACAGTATCGGCGCGCTGGCGATCGTCACGGTCGACAATCCGCTCTGCGCCGCCACCGGACACCGTATCTGCAACGATTGCATGAAGGCCTGCATCTATCAGCGGCAGGACCCGGTCGACATCCCGCAGATCGAAACCCGCACGCTGAAAGACGTGCTGGCCCTGCCCTGGGGTTTCGAGATTTATGGGCTGCTGACGCGGTGGAACCCGCTCGACCTGCGGCGGCCGTTGCCCAAGCCGGCCTCGGGTTACAAGGTGCTGGTGGTGGGCCTGGGACCCGCCGGGTTTAACCTGTCGCATCACCTGATCAATGACGGGCATTTCGTTGCCGCTATCGACGGCTTGAAGATCGAGCCGTTGGCTCCGGAAATCGCGGGTGTGTCGGATGTCGGGACGCCGGTGCCATTCGCGCCGATCCGCGATATCGCCGAGCTTCATGAAAAACTTGGCGAGCGCACGATGGCGGGGTTCGGCGGCGTCGCCGAATACGGCATTACGGTGCGCTGGGACAAGAATTTTCTGAAGATCGTACGCCTGCTGCTGGAGCGCCGCGCTGCTTTCGCGATGTATGGCGGGGTGCGTTTCGGGGGCACGCTGACGATCGACAGCGCATTCGCGATGGGGTTCGACCATATCGCGCTGTGTGCCGGCGCCGGCCGCCCGACGGTGATCCCGATGGAGAACGGGCTGGTACCCGGGGTGCGGCAGGCTTCCGACTTCCTGATGGCGTTGCAGCTGACCGGTGCCGCCAAGACCGACAGCATCGCCAACCTCACCGTGCGCCTGCCGGTGGTGGTAATCGGCGGCGGTCTGACCGCGATCGACACCGCGACCGAGGCGCTCGCCTATTACCCGGTGCAGGTCGAGAAGTTTCTGTCGCGCTATGAAACATTGGTGTCGGAGCGCGGTGTCGAGGCAGTTCGAGACAGCTGGAACCCGGCCGAGCGCGAGGTCGCCGAGGAGTTCTTGACGCATGCCCGCGAATTGCGGGCGGAGCGCGAAGCGGCGGAGCGCGAAAGCCGCGCGCCTCGCTATGCGCCGCTGATCGACTCATGGGGCGGGGTGACGATCGCCTATCGCCGCCGCCTGATCGACGCGCCGAGCTATACGCTGAACCACGAGGAAGTCGATAAGGCGATGGAGGAGGGCATCCGCTTCGCCGAGATGCTGACCCCCGAGGCAGTCGAGCTCGATGTGTTCGACCAGGCCGAGGCGCTGCGCCTGACGCGGCACGCGGCGCCGGATGTCGGCGGTCATCAGCCGCATGCCGACCAGCAACCGGGACAGGAAGTCGTTCTGCCGGCGCGCACGATCCTGGTCGCCGCCGGAACTCAGCCGAACACGGTATTGGCGCGCGAAGACCCGGATCATGTCCATCTCGATGGCCGCTATTTCCGTGCCCTCGATGAGGCGGGCCAGCCGGCGCAGCCCGAGCGCGTCGCCAAACCGGCCGAGGTGCGCGTGCTGATGAGCCAGGTCGAGGACGGCCGCGCCGTCAGCTTCTGGGGCGACCTGCACCCGAGTTTCGCCGGCAATGTCGTCAAGGCGATGGGCGGTACGAAACAGGGCTACCCGGTAATCAGCCGCGTGCTTGCGTGCCGCCCCGCCGCCGCGCCCGCCCCCGAAGCAATGCGAGCGCAGCTCGATGACGAGTTGCGCGCTCGCGTGCATGCGGTTGTGAGGCTGACGCCGAAAATCGTCGAGGTGGTGGTGAAGGCGCCAATGGCGGCGCGCGCCTTTCAGCCGGGCCAGTTCTACCGGCTGCAGAATTACGCGACGCGAGCGCCGCAGATCGATGATACCACCTTGGCGATGGAGGCCCTGGCGCTGACCGGCGCGTGGATCGACCGCGAGCAGGGCTTGCTGTCGACGATCGTGCTCGAAATGGGCGGCTCGTCCGATCTCTGCGCGCTATTGCAGCCGGGCGAGCCGGTGATCCTGATGGGCCCGACCGGCACGCCGACCGAGACCCCCTCGGACGAGACCGTCTTGCTGGTCGGCGGCGGGCTTGGCAATGCGGTGCTGTTCTCGATTGGCGCGGCGTTGCGGGCGGCCGGGTCCCGCGTGCTGTACTTCGCGGGCTACAAAGCTATCGAAGACCGCTACAAGGTCGAGGATATCGAGCGTGCCGCCGATTGTGTCGTGTGGTGCTGCGACGAGGCGCCAGGCTTCGCGCCGGGCCGCGAGCAGGATTTCACCTTTGTCGGCAATATCGTCGCGGCGATCGAGGCGTACGGCGCCGGCACGCTGGGCCCGACGGGCATCCCGCTGGCCGAGGTGGATCGCATTGTGGCGATCGGCTCGGACGGCATGATGCGGGCGGTCGGCGAGGCCCGCCACGCCGCGTTGAAGCGGCATTTCCGTGCCGATCACCGCGCGATCGCGTCGATCAACTCGCCGATGCAGTGCATGATGAAGGAAATCTGCGCCCAGTGCCTGCAGCGCCACATCGACCCGGTGACCGGAACGGAGACGGTGGTCTTCTCCTGCTTCAACCAGGACCAGGACCTCGACCGGGTTGATTTCCGCACTCTGCGCCGCCGCCTGTCGCAAAACGGCGCCCAGGAAAAGCTGACCAAGTTGTGGATCGACCGCTGCCTGCAGCACCTCGGCTGGCGCGAGGCGGCCGCCGCGGAGTAACGCCGCGCCTGTGATTGCGAGGCGCCAGCGGCGGCGCCGTGGCAATCTCGTTGTGGTGCGCCGCGACGCACAAGATTGCTTCGCTGCGCTCGCAAGGACAGCTACGGTGGCGGGGATGAATAGCCTCGCGACCGATCTTCCCCTCGACCGCCTCGAACCCTGGTTGCGAGAGCATGTCGTGGACTTTCGCGGGCCGGTTAGCGCTGAGCGCTTCGCCGGCGGGCAGTCGAACCCGAGCTATCGACTGCGCGCCGCCTCCGGCGATTACGTGCTGCGGCGTAAGCCGCCGGGGCCGCTGCTCCCCAGCGCACATGCCGTCGATCGCGAATTCCGGGTGATGCGCGCCTTGGCTGAGACGCCGGTGCCGGTCCCGCGCGTCCATGCGCTGTGCGAGGACGACGCCGTCATAGGCAGCGCCTTCTATGTCATGGAATTCCTCGACGGCCGCATCTTCTGGGATCAGCGCCTGGGGGAATGCTCGCGCGCGGATCGGGGTGCGATGTTCGACTCGATGAACACCGTCATCGCCGCCCTCCATACCGTCGATTACGCGGCGATCGGGCTCGGCGATTTCGGCCGTCCGGGCAATTACATGGCGCGTCAGATCGCGCGCTGGAGCCGGCAGTACCGCGCCTCGGAAACCGAGACGATTGCCGCGATGGACCGGCTGATCGAGTGGCTGCCGGAGCACCTGCCCGAGGACAGCGCCCCGGCCATCGTGCATGGCGACTACCGGATGGACAATCTGGTCTTCCACAAGACCGAGCCGCGGGTGATCGGCGTGCTCGATTGGGAGTTATCGACGACCGGCGATCCGCTCGCCGATTTCGCCTATCACGTGATGACCTGGCGCGTCACGCCTGAGCTGTTTCGTGGTCTTGCCGGCATCGATTTCGCGGCAGCCGGCATCCCGGACGAGCCAGCTTACGTCGCCGCCTATTGCCGGCGCACCGGCCGGTCGCTGATCGGCGCGTGGGATTTCTACATGGTCTACAGCCTGTTCCGCATCGCCGCGATCCTGCAGGGCATCGCCAAGCGCGCGATCGACGGCACCGCCGCGAGCAGCGAAGCGGCCGCAATGGGCCGCCTCGCTCACCCGCTCAGCGAGCAGGCCTGGGAATTGGCCCGCTCGCTGTAAGCGCGGCGCCGGCTCGGCCCGCCTGCAGATCAGCCGCTGATAAATCCGGAAACGGCTGTCGCAAATCGCTCCGGCTGTTCGAGCTCCGGATGATGACCCGCGCCTGCGATCAGCTCGAAACGCGAGCCGGGCACCAAGGCGCTGTAGGCGCGGCCGTATTCGGGGGTCACGAGGCGGTCGCTGTCGCCCCACAGAAACAGCGTCGGCACCTTGATACGGGCAAGCCATGGCTTTAGCTGCGGATTGTAGAGCAGCGGGTGCCAGGTATAGAGGCACAGCGATTCCCAATTGCGCGCGTGGACGATCAACTCGTCGTCGGTCATCGCGTCGTAATTCGGCCCCTTGGCGGGATCGTGCCAGCTGGCGCGGCGCACCTCGGCGGGGTTGACGTTGAAGATGTCGAGGATATCGCGGCTCTCGCGATCGCCGATCTTGATGCCGACCGGATCGACCAGGATCAATTTGTCGAGCTTGTGCTGGCAGGCGATCGCCACTTCGGCCGCGAGCCAGCCGCCGAACGACAATCCCATCAGGGTCACGCGCTCGTAGGGCAGATCGTCGATCAGCGAGCGATAGAGATGCACGAGATCGTACATCGTGTCGAAATCGGCCGGGCGTGGCGAATTTCCGAACCCCGGTGAAGACGGCGCAATGATTTCGGCATGGCGGCTCAGCGGGTCGAGAAACGGCGCGTTGGGATGTACTGAGTCGAAGCCGTGCAGCAACAGCACCGGCGTACCGGCGCCGCGCCGCAATACCTCCAGCTCGATGCCGTTGGTGGTGATCCGCTCATAGGCCATACCGTTCATCTCGTCTTGTTGCTCAGGCTCGTGCCGCATCATGCCAGCCCGGCGGCGTGGGAAAGGTGCGTTATCCGGCGATTCGACCATGCGGCGCATCGCCGCGTGCGGCCCGGGCCAAGGCAGTCGCGGGGAAAAGGCTGCCATCCTGGGGCTTACGGGACCCGTGGCGGGACGCTTGTGATCCGGCTTGCCCCGCCATACATTACAGGCCTTGGCGCAACAAACAGAAAGGAGGTGATCCTGTGTCTATCGATCAACCGCGGTCTTCCGCTGCCGTGACCAGGATCCCGTCCACGGAGATCCACGCCTAACAAAGGCGTCGGCGCGGTCGTAGCAGACCGCTGTTTCTCGATGAAGGGCCGCCCCTTGGGGCGGCCCTTTGTTCATTTCAGGAAGGGCCTGTCAGCTTTCGACGATGCGGGCGTCCGCCCCGAGGTGATTGCCGCCGATAAAGTGCCCAAGCGGCCTCAGGCCGTCGACGCGGTCACAGACGATTTTCAGAATCGCCAGTAGCGGCGTCGACAGGATGGCCCCGCACACTCCCCACATCCAGTACCAGAACACCACGCCGAGCATTACCAGCACCGGGTTCACCGTAAATCGGGTCGCCAACAGCATCGGCGTCACGGTCTCGCCCTCGATGACGTGGATCAGCAGGTAGAGCCCGGCCGGCAGAAAGGCTTTCCACAGCGGGTCGAGCGTGACCAGGCCGGTAACCAGAAACAGCAGCACGCCGGCGGTCGGCCCGAGGATCGGCACGTAATTCACCAGGAATGCAACCGTGCCCCAAAGCAGCGGGCTGCCGAGACCGGTGGCCCAGGCCATGCCTGCCGTGGCAATCCCCACCAGCGCGTTCATTATCGTGATCGTGACCAGGTACATCGAGATGTCCTGTTCGATCTCCTGCGAAATCTCGACAGCTTTACGCTTCGATTTGAAATTCGGGAGGATCTCGATAAAGCGGCGCAGGAACTGGTCCCCCGCCACCAAGACGAAAAACAGCACCAGCATCGTGGTAAAGGCGCCGCTGGCGACCACCCGCATCTGCGTCAGCAAGGCCGCCGGCAGGTCGCTATTCTGCTGCACCGCCACAGCCGGCTGTTGCTGGCCCCCAGGCGTCTGGCCAATATTCTGAATGTGCGACAAGGCATCGTGCAGCGATTTGAGCGGCGTCGAGAGAAAGCGCAGACGCTGCTCGAGCTTAGGCAGGGTCTGCGGCATGTTGGCGATCCAGTCGGCGATCGGGCCTGACAGCAACAGACCGACAATTCCGAACAGGCTGATCACCGACAATACGATGAGCAGCGCCGCCAGGGCACGCGGCACATGCAGCCGCATCAGAAAGCGCATGACTGGCGCGAATACCGCGCTCAGTATGATCGCGAGAAAGATCGGCAACACGATCTCGGCCGCCGCGTAGCAGGCGGCAAGGCAGGCGAGCAGCACCAGAATGCCCTGGAACACCGTCCGCAGCTCGACGGTTGCATAGGGGCTCGGTGACTCGAGCTCGATTTCACTAGATGCTTCGGCCGGTTCCGCCATCAACGCTCTCGCCAAATACGTGCTGGTATTGCCGTTCGTCATCGCTAAACGCGAACCGGCAAAAAAGGTGCCCAACCGTTTGGCAGATTGCCGGCCCGCCCTGCACGACAGCGCGTTGGGGCTAAGCCTCCTCCGGTTCCTCAAAGCCGAACCCGTGAGCCTGCAGATAGGCGGCAAAGCCGGTGCCTTCGGGGCTCGCCGCCTGGCGCGCCTTGTCAGCCGACCAGCCGTAGAACCCGGCGGTGCCGAACCGTCCGGGATCGCGCTGCCGATCCTTGAGGGAATGGCGGGCGTCGCGGCGCTGGTCGTAGCCCGCGACCGCCTCGCCGAGGCCGGAGGAATCATAGCGGTCGACGTGCAAAGTTGCCGCGAGCGGCAGACGCATGCTGATGAATCCCGGCTGCCCCGGGTAGCCGAGACAAAGCCCCGCGACCGGAAAAACCTTGTCGGGGAGTTCAAGAATAGCCGCAACTTCCGCGATCCTGTTGCGCAGGACGCTGATCGGGCAGCTGCCAAGCCCCAATGTTTCAGCCGCCAGAATGCAGGTCTGCAGCGCCAGCGTGGCGTCAACGGTGGCGTTGAAAAAACCTTCGAGTGCGCCGTTGTCCTGCGGGATGCCGTGCATCTCGCCCAGCGTCTCGAGGCGCCGAGCGTCCCCCAAAAACACCAGAAACACCGGAGCATTGCCGATCCAAGGCATGTCCGGAAACAACGCGGCAAGCCTGTCGCGCCGCGCCTGCTGTCGCAGCCAGATGACGGAAGCCTGCTGATAATCCGATTTGGACGAGGCCGAGAACGCCGTTGCGAGCAGCAGCCGAACCATCTCGTCTGAGACCGGCCGATCGGCGTAGCGGCGATGCGTGCGCCGCGTCAGCACCTGGCGCAACCAGGCATTGTCGGGCAGATCGTCTGCGTCACCCTCGACCAGGCCAAAGCGGGCGTGCAGTTCGTCATTGTAAGGGTGGGTCACCGGCATTCCCCTCTATCCAGGCAATGTCCGCTGACTTACCCGCTTTTGCGCTCGCCGTTAATCCGTTGACAGACCCGATTGCGGCCGCCTTCCTTGGCATCGTAAAGGGCGAGATCGGCTGTTTTGAGCAGCTCGGAGATGGCGGTCGTAGCGTCGCCCTCGCTGACGCCGATGCTGACCGTCGGGTTGATCGTGTCACCGCCGCTTGCAAATCCGTTATTGGCGATCGCCCGGCGCAGGCGCTCGGCAAATGCCACAGCGCCGGACATCCCGGTTTCCGGCATCAGGATGACAAATTCCTCGCCGCCGATCCGCGCGGCGATATCGTGCGGCCGCTTTTGCGCCTCGCAGATACGCGCGATATGTTCTATCGCCCGGTCGCCAACATCGTGGCCGAAGCGGTCATTGATCGACTTGAAGCGATCGATATCGAGCATCAACAGCGAAAACCCCCGGCTGTAGCGCCGCGAGCGTTCACGCTCGATTTCGGCCAGCGCAAAAAAACGCCGCCGGTTCCACAGGCCGGTCATCGGGTCCGTTGTGGCCAGCTGAGTCAGTTGCGCGTTGAGGCGGCGCAACTCGATCTCATCGACCACCAAGGCCGCGAGGTCTTCGAGCAGTCCGCGCTGCTCCTCGGTCAACTGGCGCGGCACCCGGTCGATCACGCAGAGGGTGCCGATCTTGTGCCCGTCATTGGTAGCCAGCGGCGCACCGGCGTAAAACCGGATGTTGGGGTTGTCGGTGACCAGCGGGTTGGCGCGAAAGCGCGGATCGCGCGCCGCGTCCTCCACCACCATCACTTGATCCTGCTCGATCGCATGCGAGCAGAACGCGATGTCGCGAGGCGTCTCGGCGACACTTAACCCCACTCGGGCCTTGAACCACTGGCGGGCTTCGTCCACCAGCGAAACAAGCGAGATCGGCATCTGCAAGAGCCGCGAGGCCAACCGCACAATCCGGTCGAACCGCGGCTCGGGATCGCTGTCGAGGATGTCATACCCGTAAAGAGCTTCGAGGCGGGCCATCTCGGCCGCTGAGTGCTGCTGGTTCATCCCGTCTCGCCTGCGATGCAGCTGCGCACTGCCGTCGCGCCCTCTCGGCCGTACTCGTTCAGTAAAAGCAAACGGGACGGCGGTGTGGTTCGGTTCCGATCCACGTGCGGACTGATGTAGGACCAAGTGTCGCCCACGGTGCTGGCGCGCGGCCCGCATGCAGCCTAAAACAATGCAGTCGCAGACCATTGGGAGCGGGATTAGATGCCCGACACTGTTTCGACCAACTCGCCGATCATCTCGGCCTATCGCGCCGCAACACCGGGCTCGGCGAGCCGGGCGCAACAGGCGAGCGAGCTGTTTCCCAGCGGCATCGTGCATGACGCCCGCTATATCGAGCCTTACGGAATCTACGTCACACGGGCGCAGGGGCCGCGTAAATGGGATGTCGATGGCCGCTGCTATGTCGACTATTTCGGTGGCCACGGTGCCTTATTGCTGGGGCATTGCCATCCCGATGTGATGGCCGCGGTGCATGCTCAACTGGAGCGCGGCACGCATTTCGGCGCCTGCCATGAGCTCGAAATCGAATGGGCCGAGCGCGTCAAGGCGCTGATCCCGTCAGCCGAGCGCGTGCGCTTCACCTCATCCGGCACCGAGGCCACACTCATGGCGGTGCGGCTGGCACGCGCCTTTACCGGCCGGCCCAAGCTGATCCGCTTCAACCACCATTTTCACGGCTGGCACGACCATATGACGTCCGGCCACACCAACCATTTCGATGGCACGCCGACGACGGGGGTGCTCGACGCGGTCGCCGGTAACGTGCTGCTATGCGACCAGAACGATGAGGCAGGGCTGGCGCGCTTGCTCGAACAGCATGACGGCGAGATTGCCGCCGCGATCATCGAGCCGACCGGCGCCAATGGCGGCAAACTGCCGACCGACCCGAAATTCCTGCATGCGCTCCGGCGGCTGACGGCGGAACACGGCGTGCTGCTGATTTTCGATGAGGTCGTGAACGGCTTCCGGGTCGCGCCGGGCGGCGCGCAGGAAGCTTATGGCATTCGCCCCGACCTGACCACATTGGCCAAGATCCTGGCCGGCGGTCTGCCCGGCGGCGCAGTGGCCGGGCGCAAGGATATCCTCGACCTTCTCGATTTCGCGGTTACGAAAGGCGCCGGCAAGGAGAAGATCGCGCATCCGGGGACGTTTAACGGCAACCCACTCTCGGCGGCGGCCGGCATCGCGTGTCTGCGCATCATCCGCGATACCGATGCCTGCGACCGCGCCAACCGTTTTGGCGAGGAGCTGCGGCAGGGGCTGAACGAGGTGTTTGAGGAAGAGCACGTTCCTTGGGCGGCTTACGGCACGTTCTCGACGCTGGAGTTCTTCACCAACCCCGAGCACATCGCGGTCACCCCGACCCGCTTCGACGCGCTGCAAGTCCCTCAGGCAATGCTCAAGAGCGATAAGAACGCTGCGCTCGTGCACAAGATGCGGCTGGCGATGCTGGTGAATGGCGTCGATCTGAGCGGCCATCCCGGTGGGATCACGTCCGCAACCCATGGCGAGCCCGAACTCAAGGACACCATCGCCGCGATGCGCGACACGGTGCGGATGCTGAAGGCCGAGGGCGAGCTGTAACCACTCGGCCGGGATCAGCTCCCGCAGGGGATCATCCACAGGCGGAACCAGTCGACGACACCGGTCTGGCTGAGCTTGCCGTCAAAATACCCCAGCAGTCGGTCTACCGGCTGCCCCGGCTCCGGTGGCAGATCGAGCCGGCAACCGTTGCGCTCGATAAAGGCGGCGGCGGTACGGAAGGCGGTCCGCTTGTTGCCGGCGGCAAACGCCTTGGAGGCGGCGATACTCGTGTAGAGACGGGCCGCCAAGACCGCGATATCGCGATCCATGAAGTAGACCCAGACATTCCAGGGGTGCGCGAGGGCGTTTTGCAGCGCCTTCGCGTCCACCAGCTCGTGCTGCTCGCCGGATGCTCCGACGACTGCGCGATTGAACGCGACAGCCTCGTCTTGCGTCACCCAATGCGGCTCCGCCGCCATGACCGGCGCGGCGTAAGCCCTAGCCCAGCCGAGCCGCGATCATGGGCAACGCCGCGATGTCGATGCCGTTGCGCGCCGCGTCGCCGACCAGCGCCGCAGGTTCCGCACCTTCGCGTAAACGAGTGAGTGACCACAACAATGTCGAGCGCGTGCCGCTGCGGCAATGCAGGACGACCGGCTGCTGCGCCGTCTTGAGCGCCGCGTCGAGCGCGTCAACATCGGCGCGGGTAAGCGTCGCGGCCGTCATCGGGATGTGGTGATAGGCGATACCGTGCGCCTCGGCGAGCCGGCGCGCTTCGGCGGCCGGCAGCTGGCCGGGGTCTTCGCCATCGGGGCGGTTATTGATGATGGTGCGTATACCAGAGGCGGCAAGGGCGTCGATATCATCGCGGCCGAGCGCGCCGGCGGCGCTCAGCCCGGGGGCGAGTTGTGCGAGCGGTGGGGGTTGCGAGGGCATCGTGCGGCTCCAGAACTGTGGCCGGACAGCCTCGCAGTCCGGCGCCGCCGCGTCATCCGAAAATTAGCCTCAGGCGGCACGCTGCCGCGGCCGCTGCGCCAGATCGGCGGCACGTACCCAGAAGCGCTCCAACCGGCGCAATGTCACGAGGCTGTTCTGCAGATCAGGTTCGGTAATCGGCGTCTGATCGAGCAGCTCGACGTGGCGCTTGTGCATCTCGCTGAGCTGTTCGCACAGCGCGCTGCCCCGCGCGGTCAGGCGGACATGGATCGAACGGCGATCATGCACCGAACGCTCCTGCACCAGATAGCCGTTCTCGACCATCTTCTTGACGTTGTAGGACACGTTCGAGCCGAGATAGCAGCCGCGCAAGGTCAGCTCGCCGACCGTCATCTCGGCATCGCCGATATTGAACAGCATCAGCGCCTGTATGTTGTTGATGTCGTGAATGCTAAGCCCTTCAAGCTCCAGCTTCACAACCTCAAGAAAGTGCCGGTGAAGTCGCTCGATCAGCGAAATCACCTCAAGATACCCATCCGTCATAACAAGCCTCGCCTGGCTGATGGCACGGAAGATATCGCTGGAGGGGTTAAGGAAACGTTGTCAGTCCGCCGGCTTGTCGCGGCGGATCAGCCGCATGATGCCTGAGAAATCGAAGGGGCCGCCGCCGCCATCGACATAGAGCTGGTAAAGATTGGCCGCGGCCGCGCCCAAGGGCGTGGCGGCGCCCGCCGAGCCGGCGGCCTGCTGTGCGAGGCGCAAATCCTTCAGCATGTTGGCGGCGGTAAACCCCGCCGCGTAGTCGCGGTTTGACGGGGCTGCCGGTACCGGCCCCGGCACCGGACAGTACCCGGTCATCGCCCAGCACTGGCTGGTCGAGGTGCTGCAGATATCGAACAGCGTCTGCGCCGGCAGGCCGAGCTTCTCCGCCAACGCGAACCCCTCGCAGGTCGCGATCATTGACGCGGCGAGGATCATGTTGTTGCAGATTTTGGCGGTTTGTCCGGCGCCTGAGGCACCCGCATGCACGATGGTGCGTCCCATCTTTTCCAGTACAGGCCGGGCGCGCGCGAAGGCGCTCTCTTCGCCGCCGACCATGAAGGTGAGGGTGCCGGCGGTGGCGCCGCCGGTGCCGCCCGACACCGGTGCGTCGATCATCTGCAAGCCAGCCTTGGCGGCCTCGGCGGCGACCGCGCGCGCGGTATCGACATCGATCGTCGAGCAATCGATCAGCAACGCGCCTTTCGAGGCTCGCGCGATGATGCCGTCGGGGCCGAGATAGACGGCGCGCACCTGCGGCCCGGCTGGCAGCATCGTGACGATGACCTCACCGGCACCGGCCGCCTCGGGCGCGCTCGCCGCGGTATGCCCGCCGTTGCCGGAGAAGGCGCTGAGCGCGCTCGGCACGAGATCGAACCCGGTCACATGATGCTGCGCCTTGATCAGGTTCGCCGCCATTGGGCCGCCCATGTTGCCGAGCCCGATAAAGCCGATCTTCGCCATCCCTCGCTCCCCTGCTAACGGCGCGGCCGTGATGTGGCGTCAGTAAAGTCACAATGAGGCGGCGAGGCAATGAGATGCCGCGTCGCGTGCCGCGTTCTGTTTGACCTGTGATCGAGCGGCCAAGCAGGTGACAATATGCTCCGCTCTACAGCGACCAGCCTAAATATCTGTAACGGAAGTCAGGATGGATATCGGCGAACCAGATTACGATGATCCGAAAGAACCGTATGCCTTATACGGACTCGCTGCTTATTTTGCTCAATGCTTCGAGCAAAGCCTTATACTTCTCATAGTTGCAGGCGAGATCATTCGTCAACGGAACGTTCCTGATCTTGCCGCATTAGATGAGCTATTTGCGAAATTGAGCAAACGAACATTAGGTCAACTTATCAATACAGTCTCGCAGGTGATGCCTATCGACGATGTTTTGGCGGATGCGATGGTCGAAGCTCTTAAAAAACGTAATTATCTTGTTCACCATTTTTTCTTTGTTAATGCTGAGAAATGGTTCAACGGCGAAAGCCGTCGAATGATGATCGACGAATTAAGAGGTCTAGTAAATCTATTCAAGTCTGCGGATGTTGTTGCAAAATCGATCTATTCTCCTTTATGTACAAAACTCGGTATTTCTGAAGATGTGATAAATAAGACTATAGTAAGCCTCGGCATCCCATCCGAATAATGAACGTTTCATAAGCCGAGCTCAGATTAGGAAGATTTCCGGTTGTTTCCTCAAAATCGCAGTTCGCGGTCGCCGAGCGGCGCGAAAAAGGATTGGACCATCGCGTCGCTGATCTCGGCGAGCGTCGCCGGCTGCCATTGCGGCTTCTGGTCCTTGTCGACCAGCAGGGCGCGCACGCCCTCAAAGAAATCGTGTGCCGCCATGCTGTGCTGTGTCATGCGGTATTCGAGCTTGAGCGCCGCCTCGACATCAAAGCCGGCGCCGACGATCAGCTGGTGCAAGGTGATCTTGAGGCTGGTCGGCGATTTCGTCATCACGCCGGCGCGCGTCTTCGCCGCCCATTCGCTGCCCTCGGCATCCAGCGCGTCGAGGATCGCCTCGACGCTGTCGCCGCCAAAACAGCGGTCGATCGCCGGCCGCAGTGCCGCCAGCGGCGCCTCGCCCGGATCGGTGTGAAACCGCGCCAGGACAGCCTCGATCTGCGTCGGCGCCGCGGCTAATGCCTGGATCAGCACGGGCACCTGTTCGCGCGGCACATAGTGGGTGGCAAAGCCGCAATAGAGCGCGTCGGCCGGGCCGAGCCGAGCCCCGGTCAGCCCGAGATAACGGCCGATCCGGCCGGGGCAGCGATCGAGGAAACGCGTCGCGCCGACATCGGGGAAGAGGCCAATGCCGGTTTCCGGCATCGCGAACATCGTGCGTTCGGTGGCGACGCGGTAGGCGCCATTGACTGAGATGCCGGCGCCGCCGCCCATCGTGATGCCGTCGATCACCGCGATGTAGGGCTTCGGAAAGCGGTGCAGCCGCTGGATAAGCTCGTATTCCTCGTGGAAGAACACGCTGGTCAGGCTGCGATCGGGCGAGAGGCCGCGCCCCGCCTCATAGACGGCGCGCACATCACCGCCGGCGCAAAACGCGCGGTCACCGGCACCCTGCACCAGCACTGCCTGCACGGACGGGTCTGTGGCCCATTCGCGCAGTTTCGGATCAAAGGCGCGGTACATGCCGAGCGTCAACGCGTTGAGCGCCTGCGGCCGGTTCAGCGTGACCGTCGCGATCCCGCCATCCCGGCCGAACAGGATGTCCCCGGTCTCTATCGCCACAACAGACGCTGTTGCTTACTCGGCGGCGAGACGCTGCTGCCCGATGCCCAGTTCCGCGACGCGCTCCTGCGTGTACAGATCGGTCCAGTTGCTCAGTGAGAAATCGGTCACTTGCCGCGGGTCGTAGGCGCGCTCCGGAATGCGGATTTCGCGACCTGCGATGTAGGTGCCGCGCAGCCGCCGCCGGTGATCCTGCAGGATGCGGATATCGGCGAGTGGCGACCCGTCCCAGGCGGTGAAATCCGCCATCCGCCCCGTTTCGAGCACCCCGATATCGGCGGTATCGGCCATAAAGCGGCCGCTGGTCGCCGTCGCGGCCCGCATCGCCGCGGCATTCGAAAAGCCGAGATCGTCGACGAACAGCTCTAGTTCCTTGGCGTGCCATTCGCCATAGGGCGTCACGGCAAAGCCGGTATCGGTGCCGGTGACGAACGGCACGCCGGCGGCGATCACCTTCTTCAGATTGGCGCAGCCTTCGCGGTAGCGGCGCTCGGTCGCTTCCGGGCGGCCCTTCTGCCCGGCTGGCTCGTGCGGCTGGGTGAAATCGATGACGTTACGCGGCTGGGTCAATGTCGGTCCGACGACGCAACCATTCTTCAGCATCGCCGCGATGCATTCGTCATCGGAATAGAAGCCGTGGAAGATCAGGTCCATGCCGGCACGCGCCGAGTACAGCGTCGCCTCGCGCCCGACCGCATGTGCCACGGCCTTCTTGCCCATGCGCTGGGTCTCGCGGACCATCACCTCGGTCTCTTCCTGGGTGAAGGCGGCGATCAACTCGCCATCAGGCCGGCGCTGAATGCCGTCCATCGCGATCTTGATGCAATCGACGCCGTTCTTGACCTGGCGGCGGATTTCCTGGACCGCCTCGTCGATATTGACGACCAGCCGGCCGATCGAGGTTTCCGGCGCGCCGATCCAGGTCGGGTACCAATCGGTGAGGCCCTGATGGCTGGTGATGTAGGGGCCTGCCGCCATGACGCGCGGACCGTCGAACAGGCCGGCATCGATCGCGTTGCGGATCGACAGGCTGACCTGCCCGGCATCGCCCGGCGAGCAGATCGCGGTATAGCCGGCGGCGGCGACCTTCTGCGCGAAGAACATCCCCCGCAATGCCCGGAACTCGAGCGGGTTGTAGAGGTCGATATCCTCCTCGGTCTTCGCATTGCCGTAGGCTAGGTGGGTATGGACATCGATCAATCCCGGCATCACGAAATGCGCGGAGTGATCAATCTGCCGGTCGTCCCCGCTGTGCTTTGGGGCGCCTTTCTCCGGTCCGACATAAGTGATACGGCCGCGTTCGTCGAAGACGATAGCGGCATTCTTCAGGGCCGCGTCATCCGCGCCGGTAAAGAGCTGGCCGCAGCGAACATAAGTCTGCATCACTTACTCCATCAGCTGTCATTGCTTCGTTGCCCTCGGCGCCGCGCAATGACGAATAATCTTCGGCGTGAAATCTTACCGGCTCGCATGGTGCATGAATTTCTCCGGCGGCGGTCCACCCCAGGGGCCAGCGAGCTCATCGCGGCTGATCAGGTTGGGCGGGATGCTGGCATTGAGAACATCGGTGTCGGCCCAGTGCTCATGGACGCGGCCCCACGGATCACCCCAGTAATCATAGACCTGGCTGCCCAGAGAATGGCGGCCGAGGCCCCAGAAATGCTCGTAGCCCTTCCCCTGCAGATGCTCATGGCCGATCATGATGTCATCGATATCGGCCGCTTCGTAGCTGAGGTGATTGAGGCCGGACTTGTCGCTGCGAATGCAGAAAAAGGCGTGGTGATCGACATAGTCGTCGCCGCGGTCGAGCCGGTTGAATGACCCGGTGATGTTGTCCTTGCTCCCGACATACACCTCGTCCGAGCAACGGAAGCCGAACATCTCGCGGTAGAAGCCGAGCGTCTTTTCGAATTGCGACGAGTGGACGACGAAGTGGCCGATGCGCTTGATATGCGACGGGCCGCGCTGAACCCCCTTATAATATAGGGTGTTGGTGCGCTGCGTTTTGTCGTGGCCATGGTTGATCTTTGGCCGCTCGAGCGGAATTTTCTCCAGCATCTCCATGCCATGGACGACCTCGACCTGAAACCCGTCAGGATCGGTGAGGCGCACGCGCTTGCCGCCACCGGGCTCGTCGATCTTCTCGACCGGTGAGGCGCCCTCGACACGGCTCAGCTTTTCCAGGTCTTCCTCGCTGCCGGCGTGAAATGCGATGCCGATGTATTTCGGGTCACCCAATTCGGTGACATGGATGTGATGCGGCGCGTCGGTGCCGCGCATGTAGAGCGCGTTTCTGGTGCGCTCGGCGCGCACCATGCCGAACGCGGTCAGGAACTCCTCCTGCTTGTCGAGATCGGGCGAGCGCAAGCGCCCGTACGCGAGATCGGCGACCCGGATAACCGACATTGAAAACCTCCCGTGCTTCGGCGTCTCTGATGGCCGCGCGGCGACCGCCACGCGTTGCCCATATGTTGCCTTTTCGGCGTTGTTTCAGCAAGGAACTCGCGCGCGCCGAGCCGTGCGCGATCGCGATTAACACGGAATGCGCGCCTCCCGGAGAGCGTTGGTTCGCCGGAAGGCTGGACAGGACGCCCGGCCCAAAAGAAGCGAGAACACCTCGATGCATTACAGCCGGTTGGCTGCCTTGACGCGGACGCTGCCCTTCCTGCTCTGCGCATCCGGGCTGGCCGCACCCAGCATAGCGTGGGCGCAATCCTTTCAGCCGCCGAGCGCCGCCGAGGCCCGGGCCGCGACGAACCCCGCGGCGCCGCAGCATTATACCCGGGCGCAGCTCGACCAGATGCTAGCGCCGATCGCGCTCTATCCCGACCAGCTGCTGACCGAAGTGCTGATGGCCGCGACGTTTCCTCAGCAGGTCATCGATGCCGGCAACTGGCTGCAGGATCAGGGCAATGCCGCATTGCACGGCGATCAGCTGGTCGGCGCCCTGCAGCCTCTGCCGTGGGACCCGAGTGTGAAGTCGCTGGTCGCGTTTCCGCAGATCGTCACAATGATGATTGATCATTGGGACTGGACCGAGGCACTCGGTGTCGCCTTCGCCAACCAGCAGGTCGAGATGATGGCACGGGTGCAGTTTCTGCGCGATCGCGCCATCAGCGCCGGGCACCTCCAGACCACCAAGCAGCTGGTGGTGCAGCACCGCGGACCGGAAATCATCATCGAGCCGGCGAACCCGGAAGAGATTTATGTGCCGGTCTACAACCCGGCCGAAATCTATGGGGCTTGGCCGGATCGCGAGGCACCGCCGGTCTACATCCCGCCACCGCGCGGGTTTTATGAGGGTGCGGTCGGCGCGGCGATCGGGTTCAGCGTCGGCTATGCTGTCGCGGCGCCCCTATGGGGCTGGGGCCATCCCGATTGGCAGCGCCATGAGGTTATTGTCGACCCGCAGCGCTTCGATCGCATTACCAATGTCACGCGGGTCGAACAGAATCAGATTACGATTACCAACAACACGTGGCGGCGAACCGGCCCCGTCGCCCCGCTTCCCGAGGCGCAGCGGCCGCGGCCGCCCGCCGCCGCACAAGCCGCGCCGCCGCCGGGAACGGTCGCGCCGTCATCCGTCCCGGTATTGGGTCGCGAGCGGCCGGGACCGGGCGGCAGCGCGCCGGGTGGGGCGGCTCCCGGAACGCCTCCCGGGCCGGCGGGCACGCCGGCAGGCCCCGCCGCCCGACCGGGTCAGCCAACACCGCCACCGGCTGCCGAGCATGGGCCGCCGGGCGGCGAGCATCCGCCGGCTGCGGCCGAGCACGGCCCACCGGGCGGCCCGCGTCCGCCAGCCGCGGTCGAGCACGGTCCGCCCGGAGGGCCCAATCCACCGCCAAACGCTGAGCATGGCCCACCCGGCGTGCCATCGACGCACCCCGGCGAGCCACCGCATGGTCCAGGCGAGGAGCGTCCGCCGGGCGCGTTGCGCGCCCCGGAAACGCCGCATTCCGCAGCACCCCCACCGGCTGCCGCGCATCCGCCGGAAGCGCCACATCCCACTGCACCGCCGCCGGCCGCCGCGCACCCGCCGGAATCACCGCATCCCGCAGCGCCCCCGCCGCCTGCCGCGCATCCGCCGGAAGCGCCGCACCCCGCAGCACCGCCGCCTGCCGCCGCGCATCCGCCGGAAGCGCCGCATCCCGCAGCGCCACCGCCGGCTGCGGCGCATCCGCCTGCGCCGCCTCCGCATCCGGGAGCACCGCCGCCGGGCGGCAAGCCTGCTCCCAAGCCCGGCGAAGAGGAGCATCATTAAGAAGGCCTCGACGGCTCTCCGACGGCGCCGGAGAGCCGTCTGGCAGTTCGGCTCGGGTTGTCGGCGCCGATGCCTTGGCGCATGCGCGTCGCGCAACCCGGCCCGCGCCTTGCATCTTTACGATATGCATGAGCCGAAAAGCCGGTTATAGCGGCAGGCGGCGCCCACAGACCCGGAAATGATGGCCATGGAGCTTCCCGATT
>JAFAYW010000222.1 GCA_019240125.1 Alphaproteobacteria bacterium | reverse complement strand
ACTGAACTGGAGAAGCGAATGCACGCTGAGCGCACGTCGAGCGGCCTCACTCCCGAAGGGCGCACGCGGCGCGAGGACCTTTAGCAATGTCTGAGAATGAAGCGGCCGCCGCTATCGCGATCGCCATTTCGGCGCTTGGGATGCTTGTCGTGGTCTCCTTGCTCCGGACGTACATGATTGACAATTTTCGGAACCAACTTTTTGCCCTTCGAGACGAGATGTTTCTTTACGCCTGGGATGAGGGGCTTTTGGACTCCCGGGCGTATCTCAATCTGCGCGTTTTGATGAATGGGATGATCCGATATGCGCATAGGACGTCCATTAGCCGCCTAATGATCTTAGACGCAGCCCGGCGCCTCTTTAAAATACCGTTAAAAATGCCTGATGCGTTTGCGCAATGGGTTACGGCGATCAGTAATTTGCCCTCCGATCAGGCCCAGAAATTTCAAGAATACCACAACAATGCATTACGTATCGCGATGAGGCACATGGTGAATCGATCGCCCATTCTCTGGATCGGGATCGTAGTTTTAGGTATTCATTTCGGGATTTGGCGATCCGCCATCACCGCCATCGATCGCGCCGCAAACGTTCTGCGGAATAAAATGCTACCGTCGGATTTGTTCGAATCGGAGGCATACAAAGCTGCTCGTTGAATGGCTTTAAGAGCATAAACACCACTCAACTCGCGCCCCTTCCCAAGCCGTGCGATCTTGCCCTTCCCCGCAAGGTCACCGAGCCGCAACGGTACGCGCTGGGTAAAATCCCGGCGCGTCTCCCGGTCATGCTCAGGGTCCATACCCTTATCGAGCATCGCCTGAACAGCGGTCGATTCGACTCCGCGTCGCTGCGGTCCCATATTCGCCCGCGTGACACCTCCTGCTCTCGATGCCGACGCCTTTGCCCAGACGCGAACCGTTTGGGAAGGCTTAGTGCACGTCTTTGACCCGGCCGGGCACCCGACCGCAATGCGCGCCTACGCCTGGTGACGTGCCCCCCGAAAACGCAGCCATGAGGAGTTAGAGTCTGTTGGTGATTTGAACTTGCCCCCAACCTTGGACCACCCGCGGCTGGAAAATCGTGCCTCATCGGACGGCCGCCTGGCCGGGGTTGCCGGCTGACCGGTGAAGCATTGCAGGCACTTGATTGCCGATCGCGCTGTGCGGCCGGAACTCGTTGTAGTCTCGACGCCAAGCCTCGCATTTTCGGCGTGCCTCGTCGAGACTGAGGAACCAGTTGGCGTTCAGGCACTCCGCCCGGAATTTTCCGTTCAGGCTTTCGATGAAGGCATTTCGGTCGGCTTGCCGGGCCGGCTGAAGTCGAGTGTCACGCCGCGCATGAAGGCCCACAGATCAAGCTCCTTGCTGACGAACTCAGGGCCATTATCGACCCGAATTGTCTTCGGATAGCCGATCTCTCGGCTAACCCGTTCCAGGACACCGACGACGTCGACGCCGCGAAACTGCTGCCGCACTTCGATCGCCGGGGACAGCCGGGTGAAAGTGTCGACTATGGTCAGGATCCGGAGCTTGCGACCGTCGAACAGCTGATCGTGGCCAAAATCCATCGCCCACACCTGGTTGGGTGCCGTCGCCGCCGCGCGGTCCGAGCGCAGCTGTGCCTTGACCCGCCGTTTGGGCGATTTGTTGCGCAATTGCAGGCCCATCTCTCGGTACAGCCGACACACTCGCTTGCTGTTGACCAGCCATCCTTCACGCCGCAGCAACACATGGATGCGACGATAGCCGTACCGGACGCGCGACTCAGCGATCTCCTTGATCCGCTTCATCAGAACCGCCTGCCCGGAGCGCTTCGACCGGTAATGGTAGGTCGATCGGTCGACCGGCAAGGCCTGACAGGCACGGCGGACGCTGACCCGCCATACCGTTCGCACCTCATCGACCAGTTCGCGTTTCCGGGCAGGCTTCATATTTTTCGGCGGATCACGTCCTGCAGCATTTCCTTGTCGAGCGACAGATCGGCCACCAGCCTCTTCAGCCGCTGGTTTTCTTCTTCGAGTTGCTTCAACCGCTTCATCTCGGATGGCAACAACCCGCCGTACTTCTTGCGCCAGGCATAGAACGAGGCCTCGCTGATCCCTGCCTTGCGGCAGACCTCGGCGATCGGCGTCCCTTCCTCGGCTTGCCGCAACACGAACGCGATCTGCTGCTCGCTGAACCGCGATTTCTTCATCCCCAATCTCCGCCCGGCCAGGACGGCTAAAACTAGAATTTTCCAGCCTGCGGCCCAGTTTTCAGGGGGCAGGTCACTCGACGATACGGCCTCGAAGCATGTGGGCAAGCTCAGCACGACGGACCAAAAGATCCAGCTGCCCTATTGCTTCTTCTCCGCCGTTGATACCTGGGACAATCCAACCCTCTGCGCCGCAGATTCATTCGACTTGGCGGGTGACGATCTCCGTTTCATCGGCCGGGTATACAACTCTCCCGACCTGGTCGTCGTAAAAATGCCATCCGGCATGCGCAAGCTCGCAAATATGTCGCCCTGCGCGGCTACTGCACGTCCGACGCGGTCGCTAAAAGGCTTGTTCGCGAAATCCCGCTCGACCTGCACGCCGATATACTTGAAACCATAAAAGACGGGACCACACGTGAAAAGGTCGTCTTCAGGAAAGGGGCCGTCTACTTCAATTTGCTCAAGCACCTGGGCCAGTGGCGGCTGAAAAGCTTCAAGATCTCCGATGACTGGTAAGGGTGGAAGCCAAAGCATGCAGGCCGTAGCGTGAAGGTCAGCTCACGGCGCCTCTCGCGCATTTCCGAGCGTCGGGCGTAGACCGGCTCCGCCGTGAGTAGCGGACGTTCGCCGGGTCAAGTGGGATCAGCGCTCATTGCCCCAATCCGGACCACGTCGGTCTCAGATGAGTTGAAACGTAACGCATTGGGCTGACCGCCTAACCAAACGTGGCGCTGTACAGCGTTAGGCCCGGCGTCGCGGTTTCGAGTTCGATGAGGTGCTCGCCATAAGTGTTGCCGTCGAGCAGTGTGTAGAGGGTCGGCAGGCCAATCTCCATGGTCTGCTCGGGGCCGCCGTCGACGCGAACACGCACAGCTGCCGGCTGTGCGGCGCCCGCGACCAGGTGCAGCTTGGCGGCCGAGAAGCGTACGCGAACCCTTCCGGCAGCGGAACGAAGCGTCAGCGGCTCGGACCCGCGTGCCCAGGTGCCCTGAAGATCGTACTCGTTCAGCCTCGGAGCGGTTGAGCCGGCGATCTCGTAGACCCTCTCGCCGTTGCCCGGAGACTGGCCGCGATCCTGCGGTGTCCCGTGCAACGAACCGAAATAGAATTCGGGGGAGTCTACTCCTGACACATCCGCGTCCTGCGATGTGGCGCCGCGCGGTAATCCGAGCTCGCCACGGATCGCGTCTTCGATTTCTACGGAGTAACCCTCGCCGTCGCGCTGCAGCAGAAGACGCCCATTCTTGTTGAACAAATAGAACGCGGGCCAGGCCGAGTTGTTGAAGGCGCGCCACGTCTTGAACTCGTTGTCCTGCGCCATCGGAAACGCAACACCGAGGGCTCTCAGTTCGTGTTCGATGTAGCCGCGGGTGCGCTCGAATGAAAATTCGGGCGTATGGACACCGACCACTCGCAGCCCTTGCGGCCCGTACTCGGAATGCCAGCGCTTCACGTAGGGCAAGGTGCGCCGCCAATTGATGCAGGTGTAGGTGCCGAACTCGACGAGCACGGGGCTACCGCGCAATTCGGCCAGCGACAGTTGCTGGTCCGTATTGAACCAGCTGTCGGTGCCGACGAATTCCGCCGCCGGCGCGCGGCCGAATGCCTCGCCGGCCGCGATCAGACCGCTTCCGGCGGCGGCGGGCAGCAGCAGGCTGGCCATGAAAGAACGCCGATTGATCATGTGCACCTCCTGAAAGGCTGGATGGGCCGGGTCACAGTTGACTTCGGTCAGAGCGCCGCGGCCTCATCGCAGCCACTCCGTCCGGGCTACCGCTTCATCCTGGCGAGTTAAGTTTTGACTGAGGCTATAGGGAGTGCTGGAACCGATTCGAAAAATCGGGTTTGTAAGACGGCGCTCGCCGGTACCGCCCGCCAAGTGTCAGATTGAATTACGCAACGGTTTGAACGCTGTGCGCATCTCGCTGACAAACAGCTCCGGCTGTTCCCAGGCGGCGAAGTGGCCGCCCTTTGGCATCTTGTTGTAGTGGATCAGCTTCGCATACGCCTTCTCGGCCCAGCTGCGCGGGGCCTGGTAGATCTCGTCCGGAAAGGCGCTGACGGCCACCGGGATCGTGATCCCTCTCGGATCGAAGAACCCGCCCGTCGGGTGATGCGCATTGTCCCAGTAAAGCCGCGCCGACGAGATCGCGGTGTTGGTCAGCCAGTGAAGCGTGACGTTGTCGAGCACGTCATCCTTCGTCAGCCCTTCGGTTTCTCCGTCGAAGACACGGGCAATCATCTCTTGGCTGCGCGCATCGTGATCGATCAGCCAGGCCGCCAAGCCGATGGGTGAATCGGCAATCCCATAGAGCGTCTCGGGGCGGTTGTTCATCTCGATCGCGTAGCCGAGCCCGTTCTTGTAGAAGAAGTCGAGTTGATCCCAAGCGCGCTTCTCGTCGGGTGAGAGGCCATCCGGCGCTGGACCCCCAACTGCAAGCGCCTTTGAGACGTCCGCGGGGAGGGTTGCCGGCATATTGGTGTGAATGCCGAGCAGCCCGGGCGGCCGCTGCAGCGCCATGAATTCGGTGACGGCGTTGCCCCAGTCGCCGCCCTGCGCTACGTAGCGCGAGTAGCCGAGTCGCTGCATAAGCGTCGCCCATGCTTTGGCGATGCGCGGGGGATTCCATCCCGGCTTCGTCGGCTTGCCCGAAAACCCGTAGCCGGGCAGCGATGGAATAACGAGGTGGAACGCGTCCGCTTGGCTCCCGCCATACGCCGTCGGGTCCGTCATCGGGCCGATGATTTTCATCTGCTCGATGATCGAGCCGGGCCATCCGTGCGTGACGATCATCGGCAGTGCGTTTTCGTGCCGCGACCTCGCGTGAATGAAATGGATGTCGAGGCCGTCGATATTGGTGATGAATTGCGGCACGGCATTGAGCCGCGCCTCGAGCTTCCGCCAGTCGTAGTCGGTTTGCCAGTACAGCGCCAGCTTCCGCATGGTCGCGAGCGGCACGCCTTGGGTATCGTCATCGACTTGCTCTCTGTCAGGCCAGCGGGTTGCGGCGACGCGGCGACGAAGGTCGAAAAGCCGCTCTTCGGACGCCTCGTAGTGAAACGGATCGATGCGATCGCCTTCAGGTGCGGCTGCCGATTGCAACGGCAGCAGCGCGGGGACGCTTGCCGCCACGATGCCCACCGTGGCGGTCGCTAGAAATCGGCGTCGATCCAGATCGACTGTGTCGTTGCGCTCGTTCACGGGACTTCTCCTCGGTTTAACGGATGCGCCGCGTGCCGCGAGGCATCCGAAGTTTGATGGCAGACTGTCGTTGGGAGCTCCGACTCGGATCAGGCGACGGCAGACCGGGTTTGACCGACGGCATAGCGGGGCGCGGGCAACGCGTTCGACAGGTGCCCGGTCATCGCGAGCCGCGTCGCCTCGTAACGGTCCCACTCGGCCTTCTCCGGGAGTGCCGGAATGGTGATGACCTCGCCCTGATCGAGACCGGTAAGAGCCGCATCGACCAGATCCTCGGCCGACATCACGATCGCACTCGGCAGATTGTGCAGGGGCAGGCCGGACAGGTCCCAGAACTCGGTCGCTGTCGCGCCCGGCAATACGGCCTGTATGCGCACGCTCTTGTCGCCAAGTTCGTGCTGCAGTGACTGGCTGAAACCGAGAACGAAGGCTTTTGTCGCGCCATAGACGCCGTTGAGCCGCTCCGGCCACAGCGCCACGACAGACGCGATGTTGATGATCGTGCCGCCGCCGCGCGCTACAAAGCCGGGGGCCGCCGCATAAGTGAGCCTGGTCAGGGCGGTGACGTTGAGCCGGATCATCGCTTCCATCTTCTCGACGTCGGCCTCAAGAAGCGGCGCCGTGGCCCCGATGCCCGCGTTGTTGACCAGGACGCTGATCGCCGGGTCGGTGCGCAGCCGGGTCTCAACCCGTTCAAGGTCCTCTTTATCGGTCAGGTCCGCCACGATTGGTTCGACCGAACGCCCACTCTCGGCCTGCAGGCGACGGGCGAGACGCGCTAGCCGCTGTTGGTTTCGGGCGACCAGGATCAGGTGGTAGCCGCGCTTTGCCAGCCGGTCGGCGTAGACCGCGCCAATCCCCGAGGACGCGCCTGTCACCAGGGCCGTGCCGCTCACGGGTGTTGTTGTCATAGTCATCTCCTCGCTGAGTGGGAAACGGCAGCGCCGTCATACACGAGGTGACATAAACCGTTCCGTTAAGGGTGTTTACCCTGGCAATATGAAAAGGACTGTTCCGTTAGGCGGAATGTTGCGCCGCATGGCGCCAAGGAAGGCCATCCCCATGGATCGATTGGAAGCGATGTCGATTGTGCTCGCCGTGGCCGAGGCCGGCAGCCTGTCGGCGGCATCCCGGCGCCTCAACACGCCGCCGGCGACTACGAGCCGCAAGATCAGCGAACTCGAAGACTATTTGCGGATCAAACTATTCGACAGGTCGGCGCGGAAATTGGCACTGACCGAGGCTGGCCTGTCCTACGTCGCCGCGCTGAAGCGCATCCTGGCGGATATCTCGGAAGCGGAGCGAGCCGCAGCGGGCGAATATACCGCGCCTACGGGGGAATTGATCGTCACGGCGCCGGTCGCGCTCGGACGCATGTACTTGTTGCCGATCTTGGAAGAGTTTTTCGCGGCTTATCCGGATATTACGGTGCGGCTCGTGCTCGGCGACCGCATTCTCAACCTTCCCGAGGAGCATGTCGATGTGGCGCTGCGCATCGGCGTGTTGCCGGATAGCCGCCTGATTGCGCTGCGGTTGGGCGCGATAGCCCGGGTCGTGTGTGCCAGCCCGGGGTACCTCGCATCCCAAGGCACACCGGTTGTGCCGGCCGATATCGTCGGCCGGGACTGCATCATCTACGAAGGCTTTCAATCGCCGGATGTATGGAGTTTCGGTTCGGGGGAGAGCCAGGTCTCGATCGCGGTGCATCCGCGGCTTATCGTGTCGAACGCCGAGGCGGCCTGTGACGCGGCCCGCGTCGGTATCGGCCTCGCACGCGCTTTTTCGTACCATGTCGAGCCGTTTGTCGCGGCCGGAACCATGGTTACGGTGCTCGACGCATATCGGCCGGCCCCCTTGCCGGTCAGTTTTGTGTACCGCGCCGGGCGATTCCTGCCCTTGAAGTTGCGAGCCTTCCTCGATTTCGCAGCGCCGCGCCTCAAAGCCCGGTTCGCGGTGTAAATGGAGCAGGGCCGAGCGGCCTCGCGCGGCCCTGCTTTAATCCACGAAGGTTCCGGTTAACGGACGAGGACCCAATGCCCCTCGTACCGCGGATGATGGCCGACATACCCGTACTGCCATTCATAATGCGGTGCGGCCGGCGCGGGCTCCTCCGCTGCGGTCGGATAACCGCCACCTGACGGCTTCGGGCCGGCTGCGAATGCCGGCGCGAGACTGATTGTCGTCGCGATGGCAACCGCCAGGGTGGTTTGCATAATGGTCTGCATGTGAGTGCTCCTCAAAAGCCGCGATTAGTGAGGGCCGCGGACCTCCTACAAATGGAGAAACCCGCGCCTGCCACGATGGAGCATTTCTCACGTCCAGATTAGAAAAGCTCATCTGTTTGAGGAAAATGTCCTGTTTCCTGGTTGAATGGTCAGTGTTCCAGTTTTTGGGATAGAAGGTTCCGGTATTCCCCAATTACGCGCGTGACCGGAACAGGCGCATCTTTCCGGCGACGGCGACACAGTTCGCCGGCTCTGCCGGAGGTCCTTATGACGAGCACGATTTTGGAGCGGGCTACGGCCGTCCTTCCCCCTAAGCTCGTAAGCGTATCGCGGTTGAAGCGGTTCGCGTTGGCGACCGCGACAATCGCGATCGTCGCTGGCGCGGGATGGTATGGGACGGATTGGTGGCGCACCGGACGGTTTATCGAAACAACCGATGACGCCTATGCCGGCGGCAATGTCACGCCGCTATCGCCGCATGTTGCCGGGTTCATCGCCAAATATGTGTTGCAACAAGAGATGGTCGCGCAGGCCGAGGCCGGGCTCGCCAGCAAGAACGCACAGGCTACGTTCGCCGGCGAGGATGCGATCCGTTATCGCAACCTGGCGAGCACCGGTTATGGTACGCGGCAGAGCGCCGAGCGAACCGCTGCGGCCGAGCAAGACGCGCACGCGTCGGTCAGGGCGGCCCAGGCCGCACTCGCCGCCGCCCGGCAACAGCTGACGGTATTGCAGGCAGATATAGCCGCCGCGAAGGCTGGCCTCGCGCAAGCGACCGCCGACCTCGAAACCGCCCGTCTCAACCTCGGCTACACCGAAATCCGCTCGCCGATCGATGGGTATATCGGAAATCGCGCCGGCCGGGTGGGCTCATATATCGGGAGTGGCGCTTACCTGTTGACCGTCATCCCGTCGCAAGGGCTCTGGGTAGACGGCAACTTTAAGGAAGACCAGCTGGCACATATGCGCCCGGGGCAGCCGGCGACGGTGGTAGCCGATGTCCTGCCGAACAAGGTGTTCCACGGCCATGTTGAAAGGCTGGCGCCCGGCACCGGTGCGATCTTCAGTGTCATTCCACCGGAAAATGCCACCGGCAATTTCACCAAGATCGTTCAGCGCGTTCCGGTCCGCATCGCCCTCGACACGGCCGACGCCCGGCTTGGCGAATTGCGCCCAGGTCTCTCGACCACCGTCAGCGTCGATACCCGCTTATCGGGACGGGAGTAACGGCAATGGCCGAGGCAACCAGCAGCGGACTGCGCGCGCTGCTTCCGTTTGTCGTGATCTGCTTTGGCGGTTTCATGGCATTGCTCGACATTCAGATCGTCGCCTCCTCACTGCAGCAGATCGGCGGGGGGCTGTCGGCCGCGCAGGACCAAATCGCCTGGGTTCAGACTGCCTATCTGATTGCTGAGATCATTGTCATCCCGCTCTCGGGCTGGCTCACCCGGGTCTTATCCAGCCGATGGCTGATGGTCGGCTCCGCGGCCGGCTTCACCGTTACCAGCCTGCTATGCGGTCTCGCCTGGAATATTGAGAGCATGATCGCCTTTCGTGCCCTGCAAGGGTTGCTCGGTGCCTCGATGATTCCGACGATGTTCACCTCCACCTTCTATTTCTTCCCGGGACCGCGGCGGGTTTATGCGGCCGCGGTGGTCGGTACAATTGCCTCGGTCGCACCGACACTCGGCCCGGTGATCGGTGGCTGGCTCACCGACGCCTGGAATTGGCACTGGCTGTTCTATGTCAACCTGCTGCCCGGCATCGTGGTCACGGTCTTCTCGGCACTGCTGATTAAGATCGACGAAGCCGATCCGACACTGCTCATGGAAGCAGATTATCCAGGCATCGCGTTGCTTGCCGTCGCACTCGGTACGCTCGAGTACGTTCTGGAAGAGGGATCACGCTGGAACTGGTTCGACGACGCGACGATCCGGCATTGCGCCTGGATCGCAACCGTCGCCGGCACCCTGTTCATCTGGCGCAGTCTGACCTTCGCGCGGCCGGTCGTCGATCTGCGGGCCCTGATGAACCGCAACTTCGCCGTCGGTTGTTTCCTCTCCTTTGTTACGGGGATCGGCATCTTCGCGACGATCTATCTGACCCCGCTGTTCCTCGGTTATGTGCGCGGCTACAGCGCCTGGCAGACCGGTATCGCGATCTTTTCGACGGGCGCCGCATCGCTGGCCGGGGTTCCGGTGTACGTATGGCTGGCGCGCCGGGTCGACACACGCTGGCTGATGATGTTCGGCCTCGCGATGTTCGGCATCTCGATGTGGTCGTTCAGCTTCATCACCAGTCAGTGGAGCGGCGCCGAGCTTCTGGTCCCACAGGTATTGCGCGGCTTCCCACAGGTGTTTGCGGTCGCGCCGGCCGTCACCTTGGGCCTCGGCAGCCTGTCGCCCGAGCGCCTCAAATACGCCAGCGGCTTGTTCAACATGATGCGCAATCTCGGTGGTGCCGTCGGGATCGCGGCGTGCAGCGCGATCCTCAACACACGCACCAACTTCCATTTCGACGCGATCGCCTATCATCTGAACCCGGCTAACCAGCCAATGATGCGCCTGATCGCCGGCGTGCAGGACCGTTACGCGATGCTTCCCGCCAGCCTCGACGACGGCCATGTCGCCGCCCTGAAGCAACTCTGGCGTCTGGCCTACCGGGAAGCCTCGACCTTGGCCTTCGCCGATGCGTTCCGCGCGATCATGGTTGCCTTCGTGATCGCCACCTTGCTGGTCCCGCTGCTCCGGCAGATCGCAGTGCCAAAGACACCCCCGACGGAGGCTCACTGAGCTGCCGGATGGCCGCTTTCGGCGCGCTGCCGTCGTCCTCCAGAACTGACGACAGTCCCCTTTCTGTGGCCGGTCCCGGGGTCCAATCGGCATCCTGATCACCGGGCTTTGGTGGCCGCAAGGCGCTCCTCAAGAGCGGTGACCAGCATCGGCGTTGAGATCCTGTCAGAGCCTCTTAGGACGGCGACCTTGGCCGCATCGTCAGCGGCGCGCGCAACGTCGGCCTGACTGAGACCGGCCGTCCCCTGCAGGACCTCCGGCCAGTGAACATCTCCAAGGTCGAAGGTGGCGAGGTGGTTCTCAATGATGCCTTCCGCGATCTCGGGCGTGGGCAGGTCATATGTGATCACATCGTCGAACCGACGGAACAGCGCCCCATCGAGCAACTCAGCGTGGTTGGTCGCCGAGATGATCAAGCTAGGCCCCTCATCGTTCTCGACGAACTGAAGGAAGGAGTTGAGCACGCGCCGGATCTCGCCAACGTCGTTAGGAACGGCGCGCTGAGCGCCTATCGCATCGAATTCGTCAAAGAAGTAGACCCCGCGCTGCATAGCGACGGCATCGAAGATCAGCCGAAGCCTCGTCGCTGTCTCGCCCATGAGCTTACCAATCAGGCCGTCATATAGAACGGTGAACAGAGGTAGCTTCAGCTCCCCGGCAAGCGCGGCGGCGCTCATGGTCTTGCCGGAGCCAGGTGGGCCGACAAGGAGCAGTTTGCGGCGAGGCCAGAGCCCACGGGCGCGCAGCGCCTCTTGTTGCCGTTGCTCAGTAATGACGCGCGCCAGCCGCTCCTTGAGAGCATCGGGCAGCACCATCGCGTTCAGTCGAACGTCTGAGTATCGCGCGGCGAGAAGGCTGGCGAGTTCGCCCTTGGGCTGCGCGATCAGCACAGGACCGGCGCCTCGCCGAGTAACGGTCGCAGCTTTGGTCTTCGCCGCGTGGATCAGCTCGCGCAACTCCTGCGCCAACTTGCCGTGCCCCTGCCGCGCCTCCTGTGCAGCGATCTGGGTTGCCACCGTAATAAAGCGCTGCTCGTCCCCGGCGATATGATTCTGCATGAGCGCAACAAGGTGGCGTGACGTCGTCATACATCTCCCGGCGGCCGTGGCTACCGGCCCAAATTCTTCTAATAGTATCGCGACGGCGCCCTCAAACTGTATCTCGAAAATACTCTCGCATCTCGTCATTTACCGAGCAGTCCGCGGCTTTCCCAAGGTTCACAGCTCCTTATCCTGAACTCGCTTAGGCGGAGCCGGCGCCGCGACGCGGCTCAACTACCTGCCCAAAAACGAGGTCCCACTCATTA
>JAFAYW010000176.1 GCA_019240125.1 Alphaproteobacteria bacterium | reverse complement strand
GGCGCGGTCGGGTTGTCACTGGCGGTCGATTTTATCGAGAGCATCGGGCGCGACGCGATCCGTGATCATGAGGAGGCGCTGACCGGTTACGGGCTTGACCGCCTCGCGCGCATTCCGGGGCTCAACCTGTTGCCGGGCGGGCAGCGGCCGCTCAGCATCCTGTCGTTCAATCTGGAGGGCGTGCACCCGCACGATGTCGGGACGATCCTCGATCAGCACAAAGTGGCGGTGCGGGTCGGCAATCACTGCGCGCAGCCGCTGATGGACAAGCTCGATATCGCCGGCGCGGTGCGTGTGTCGTTCGGCGTTTACAATGACGAGGCCGATATCGACCGCCTAGCCGAAGCGATCGAAGCGTGCCGGGAGATGTTTTCGCGATGAGTGATGACGCACTGCGGGAGCTGTATCAGGACATCATCCTCGATCACGGCCGGCACCCGCGCAATCTGCGCAAGCTGGAGGCGCCGACGCATCTGGCGCGCGGCCACAACCCGCTCTGCGGCGACCGGGTGACCGTGTTTCTGGCGATCGATGGCGACAAGATTTCCGATGTCAGCTTCGACGGCCGCGGCTGCGCGATCTCAACCGCCGCCGCCTCGCTGATGACCGAGGTGCTGAAGGGCAAGACGCTCGAGGAGGCGCGCACGCTGTTCGAGCAGTTCCACGCCAAGGTGACGGGCGGTGCGCCCGAGGAACCGCCGGCGGAATTGGAGGAGGATGTCGAGCGGCTTGAGCCGTTGACCGGGGTGAAGGCGTATCCGGTACGGGTGAAATGCGCGACTTTGCCATGGCGCACCTTTGAGGCGGCGCTGAAATCCGGCCTCGGCGGCGACAGCGCATCGGTGAAGACGGAATAATCGGTCCTGGAGCCGGTGACGACGGACCATCTCGATTGTCGTCCCTGCGAAGGCAGGGACCCACCGGTGGACCGAGGAGTTGTTGCCGGGTGGGTCCCTGCCTTCGCAGGGACGACAAAGTTGTTGTTTCGCTGGTAGCAGGGAATTGGAGCAGCCGGTATGGCGCCGCAAGAACACGAACATGAACACCAGCACGATTATTTCGATTTTGGTGGCGAGGCACCGCCGGAAACGCCGGATGTCGAGCGGCCCGAGGGCGAGGACGCTCCGGAATTGCTGCAGCCTGTGCTCGAAGAACTGCGCACCGTCCACGACCCGGAAATCCCGGTCAACATCGTCGAGCTCGGGCTGATATACGAGCTCGTCGCGAAAAAGGGCGGCGTCGTCTATGTCGAGATGACACTGACGACGCCGGCCTGCCCGGTCGCGCAAAGCATGCCGGGCGAGGTCGAAGCCGCGGTGCGCCGCGTCGATGGCGTGACCGACGCGCGCGTCAAGCTGGTGTGGAACCCGCCCTGGGACCGCGACAGGATGAGCGAGGAAGCCAAGCTCGAACTCGGGTTAATGTAGGCGCCGTTCAGCATAGAGGAACGCGCGATGCGGCGTTTAGGTGGGGTTGTGGCGGCGATCGGGCTGGCAGTGGTGCTCATACCCGGCGCCGCTCTGGCGGCAGCGAAACATCCGGCCGAAAAGCACCCTGCGGAGTCGTTGAATCACGCGAATGATGAGCTGGAGGCTCTGCCTCCCAGCGAGCAGGCGGCGCGGCTGGCGCACGCGATCGGCCATTGGTGCATCGGGACCGAGGCATTTCAGATGGGCCTGGAGCGCCAGGGAAAGGCCAAGGGCAACGCCTATTGGAGCCTGCGCTGTGCCGATGGCACCAGCTGGGCGGTTCAGGTTGACCCGCGCGCCGGGGTTACGGCCATCGATTGCGCCTCGTTCGACGAGAGTGCGCTGGGAAAGGCCTGCTTCAAGAAGTTCTGATCACCAGCTCAACGACTTGCGGCAGACCGAATACCATAGGCCGAGATTCTGCTCTTTCCACTTCGGGTTGTCGCAATCGCGCTGCAGCGTCTGCACCTCCTGGGCATCGTTCCCTGGCGGCACGACCTTGTCGTCGGAACAGGCGGCCAGGACGATGGCCGCGCCACAAACCAATAGGACTGCTTTCACACTCGACCTCTCCCGCAGGCTGCGCAGTATGGCGTAAATCGTGCCGAAACAGTGGCAATGGCGCCACTGTTGGGCTTTTTCGCCGCGCGCGGCCCGGCGCCATAGCGCCGAGCCATGGGGTCTATAGCGAATCGCGGTGGCGCCGCGCTTGCGCGGCCCCCCTGCGTCGGCGCAGGCTGCGCGGCAATCCGCAGGGGGATACGCGATGAAATACGATTTGCTGGTCCAGCATGGCGAGGTGTTGGACCCCGCCGCCGGGTTGCGCGGGGCGCTCGATGTCGGGATCGCCGGCGGCAGAATCATTGAGATCGGCGCCGGTTTGTCGGCGAATGAGGCGCGCCAGACAATCAGCGCCCGCGGTTTGATCGTGACGCCGGGACTGATCGACATCCACGCGCATATCTTTGTCAACGCGCACGACATGGGCGGGCATACCGACCATTACTGCCGTTCGAGCGGCGTCACGACAATGTGCGACGCGGGCAGTTCCGGCTCAGCGACCTTTGCCGGGTTGCGGCACGTGCTCGACACGGCGGTGCACACGCGGGTTCGGGCCTTTGTTAACCTCTCGGCGCTCGGCATTGTCGGGACCTCGCGGCGGGGCGAGCTGTCACATTTCCCCTATGCCGATCCCGAAGGCTGCGCCCGCACGATCAGCGAAAACCCCGATCTGTGCATCGGCGTGAAACTGCGTTACGGCCCGAACCTGGTGTGGGAATACACCACCGAGCCGGTCAAGCTGGCGCGCCAGACAGCGGCGATGGCGAACGTGCCGATGATGGTGCACATCACCGACTCGCCGATCCCACTCCCCGAAATCCTCGCCGAGATGGCGCCCGGAGACATCATCACCCACTGCTATCACGGCCGCGCCAACGGCATCATGGGCCAGGAAAAGCAGTTCCTACTGAAGGAAGTCGTCGAGGCGCAGCGCCACGGCATCGTCTTCGACTGCGCGCATGGCCGTAATCATTTCAGCTTCCCGATGATCGAGAAGGCGCTCGACCAGGGGTTTCTGCCCGACACGATCTCGACCGATCTGACCCTGACCAGCGCCACCAAGGGGCCGGTCTGGGACCTGACGACGACAATGTCGAAATTGCTGCATTTCGGCATGTCGCTCGACGATCTGGTGGAGCGCGCCACATCGGCGCCGGCCAAGATCATGGGCTATGCCGGCACGGTCGGCACGTTGCGGCCCGGCGCCAACGCCGACCTGGCGCTGATCGAGCGCCGCGCCGGCAATTTCGCGCTGACCGACAGCGACGGCAACACCACGACCGCCAAGGAGCGGCTGATCACCCGCATGACGGTGAAGGATGGGCGCGTCTGGTACGAACGCCCGGCCGACTAGCGCGCGACGTTCCACCCGCTACTTGATGTAGTCCGCGCTGTTGAACGCCGCGCGCACGCCACCGAACACGCCGATACCCTGGTGCAGGAAGCCGATCGGTTCCTGGTAGTGGCGGTTCAGCAGGTTGTTGACGCGCGCAAAGGCGGTCACCCCGTTGCCGAGATCGTAGGACGCACCGAGATTAACCAGCGTGTAGCCGCTGGCCATCAGGCCTGTCACGGAGCCATCCCGGCTGACATCGATCCACGGCCCGACATAAAGGATCGCGGCCGTCAAACTTGTCTGAGGGTTGACCTGCAGGGCGGCATTGAGGCTCGCCTTGTTCTTCGGGCGCCGCGCCAGTTCGGCGCCGGTCGTGTCATCGCGCGCCAGCGTAAAGGTGTAATCTGCGCGCAATGTCAGCGGGTCGAAAGGGTGTACGGCGACAAAGGCTTCCGCGCCACGGGTTGTGGCGCGACCGATGTTCACGAATGATGTAAAGGTGTTATTGAAGTCGATCAGATTCTTGATGTCGTTATGGAAGTAGGTAACACCAAACCGCACCCGCTCGTCGAGCAACGCCTGTTCAAATCCGGCATCGTAGCCGAGGCTGGTCTCGGGTTTCAAATCGGGATTGGCAAAGAAGTTGAAGGCAGGAAAATCCTGGAATAGCTGATCGAGCGACGGCGCCTTGAACCCGGTTCCGACACTCGCCTTGAGCTTGCTGCCGGTTTCGGGGAGCAGTATCGCTGGCGCGACACGATAGGTCGCCTTGCTGCCGAACCGATCGTAGCTGTCATAACGCAGGCTCACCGCATTGAACAGGTGCTCCCCGATTGTCGATTGCAATTGCATAAAACCGGCGTCGTTGGTCATTGACGCCGTTACGGGCGTGTTGTCATCAATGCGATCGAGCTGATGCTCGGCGCCGAGTGTCACCACCTCGCCCGGCATTACCGTGATGTTGCCGGTCCAATCCGCCTTGATCCGGCCGCCGTTATAGACATTTGGGGCTGCCGGGGCCGTATTCGGGTCAAAGATGTTGCGGTGATAATTGGTATAGGCGAGCCCGGCCGTTTGCTCGAAGACGCCATCGAACAGCACGAGATGCGCGGTGCCGCGGGTAAAAAGCTGCTGATTGTCGCTGATCGTGCGCAGCGGTTCGGGGCCAAGAAAATCATCACTGGTCGATAACAGCGACGTGTCGACGTAGCGGGCGACGATGCCAACATCGAAGTTTTCGGTGAGGCCTGCACCCAGCTTCACGCCATAGGTCTTGTTATCATAGGAATCGGCATTCGGGGTCCGGCCGGGTGGCACCAGATCGGCTGGTGTCACCGGTGTATCACCGCTGTGGTAATGCGAGAAGTTGACATCATAATTAAAGCGCGAAATCGAGCCGCTGACCCCGGCGGTCTGGTTGAACGTGTTGTACAGACCGCCTTCCATCATCGCGCGAACCTGCGGCGGACCGGAGCCGGTCCTGGTGACGATGTTGATGACACCCCCGATCGCGTCCGACCCGTAGAGGCCGCTTTGCGGGCCGCGCAGAATTTCAACGCGCTCGATGTCGGAGGCGAGGATTTGCGAGAAATCGAATGTCCCGTCCGGTGCGCTGGGGTCGTTCGCCTCGACACCATCGATCAGCACCTTGGTGTGATTGGCATTGGTGCCACGCAGGTACACCGAGGTGGCTCCGCCGGGGCTGCCGGTCTGTTGCAGATAAAGACCCGGGGCATCTTGCAGGACTTCCGGAAGGGTGCGTTGTTGCTTGCGCTGGATATCGTCCGCGGTGATGACGGTCACACTGCTGCCGAGTTCGGCCTGCGGTGTCGGCACGCGCGTCGCACTGACCACTATAGGCCCCAAATCCATCGATGGCATAGGCGAGGGCATTGGCGAGGGCGGCGCTGGAGCGGGCGTCGGTGCCGGTATTGGCGGAATGTCCTGCGCCCAGCCGGTACTTGATGCAAGACACACCAGAAAGCTGAAGAAACAGGACTGAAACAGGGTACGCATGGCACTTGCCTCGCGGGACGTGACACGTCACCGCGAGCCAAAGGCCAAGACCTCGTGCCCGCTGCCGAGCCCAGGGTCTGTCCTCCATTGGTGCACCCCGCCCAACGTGCCCGCGCGTGACCACGGTAGATGGCAGGTCTCCTGGCTCACGGGTCCCAGCCTTGCGCCGCCTTCCCGGTTGCCCAGTGGCGTGTTGGCGCGCGGCTCGCCGCTTACAGTTGCGGGGGCAGCCGCAGCTTTGAACCGGCACCGAAGCGCCAGCCCGCACTGCGTTCCCTATTAATCCCCAAAGGGAACCATCACCAATGACCCTACCAACCCGTCCCGCACGGCGCAACCAGGACCTCGCGATCTTCAACCGATAAGGTCGCTCCGGCACCGCGCCGAACAGAGTCTTCTGGACGTGCCGATGACCTCGACGGTGCCGCTAGTCGCCTTCCGCGAAACCGCGCGTGACGGCGCTCACAGCCTTGCGCTTGCGTCTCAACGACGCGCTGAACATACTCGCCGGATCACGCCGGCAGGAGACGGGACGTGGAGATCGGCGAGTCGCACCTTGGCAACCACCTGGTTCTGCGGCCAGTGGGACGCCTCGACAACGGCACCAGTGCCGATTTCCAGGCGTATCTCGTCAAGGCGTTAAACGCAGCCGGTCGCGACATCATCGTCGACTTCAGCGGCATCAACTACGTGTCCAGTGCCGGCTTGCGAGCTCTGATGGCGGCGTCGCGGCTGAAGCCGGCGGGGCGCCGTATCGCTGTCGCGGCGGCCGGGCAGGTGGTTCAGGAAATTCTGACGATCAGCCGCTTCCACGAAGTCATCCCGCTGTTCGCCACGGTTGACGCCGCCAACGAGGCATGGACGGATAAGACCAAGCCGGTCGCGACGCGCAGTGCAACCCCGCCACACCCCCCCACGGTCCCCGTGCATTTCTGGGGTACGCGCGGTTCGCTCGCGGCGCCGCTCAACCATAACAACACTCGCGGCAAGATCCGCGAGGCGCTGATGGCGGCGCGGGACCGGCAGCTGCGCACCCCCGAGGCGATCGACGCCTTCATCGAACGCGATCTGGCATTTTCCGTTCGCGGCACCTTTGGCGGCAATACCGCCTGTGTTGAGATCGGCACCGGCGGCAACGAGTACATGATTTGTGACCTTGGCACCGGGGTACGCGAATTCGGTGCCAAGATGATGATGCAGCATGGTCCGGCACGGCCGCAGACCTACAACGTGTTCCTGTCGCACGTGCACTGGGACCACATCATGGGGTTTCCGTTTTTCACGCCGGCCTATATTCCGGGCAACAAGATCCGCATCTACAGCGCGCACCGATCGGCGCGCGAGGCATTGCTGCGGCAGCAATCCGCTCCTTGTTTCCCGGTCCTGTTTGAATCGCTCGGGGCCACGATCGAGTTCATAGAACTGGAAACCGGCCAGAACTACGAGATCGCCGGATTCACCGTGTCCTGCATCCGGCAGTTTCACGAGGGGGAAAGCTATGGCTACCGCTTCACAAAAAACGGCAAGGTGATCGTCTACTCCACCGATTGCGAGCACAAGGCGTCGGTGCTGGACAATTCCTATCCGTTTGTTTCCTTCTTCCGGCACGCCGATCTGCTGATTTTCGATGCGATGTACTCGCTGGCCGATGCCGTATCGGTGAAGGAGGATTGGGGTCACTCCAGCAACATCATCGCCGTCGAACTGGCGCAACTGGCGCGGGTCAAGAAGCTGGCGATGTTTCATCATGAGCCCGCCTATGACGACGCCCGCATCGAACGGGTCCTCGGCGAAACGATCCGTTATGAGGAAATCAGCCGGGAAGACCATAAGGTCGAGGTCATTTCGGCCTATGACGGGCTGGACCTGTCGGTCTAACGCCGGCCGGCGCGGGATTTGCGTCGTGCCGATTTGAACAAGCCCCATTCAACCGGATCTGTCATGACCGCTGCTCGCCTGCGGGTCGCCTCCGATGTCGGTGGCACCTTCACCGACAATCTCGCATACGATGAAGCGAGCAAGACCGTCACCGTCGCCAAAGTCCCGACCACGCCCGAGAACCGCGCGCTCGGTACGGTGCGTGGGTTGTTGCGCGCACTGGCGCTGCAGCAGCGCACCGGCAGCGATGTCGCGTATGTCGGCCACGGCATGACGACGGCAACCAATGCCGTCATTCAACGCACCGGCGGCCGCACCGCCTTTGTCACCAACGAAGGATTTCGCGACCTGTTGCTGATCGGGCGGCAGAACCGGCCAAGCCTCTACGACATCCGCAAGACACGGCCCGAACCGCTGGTGCGCCGTGCCGACAGCCACACCGTGCGCGGCCGCCTCGACCCGCAAGGCCATGAGGTGACGCCGCTCGATGCGGCGGCGGTGCGGGCGCTAGCCGGCCGGCTCGCCGCCGATAAGGTCGAGGCGGTGGCGATCTGCTTCCTGCACGCCTACGCCAACCCGGCGCATGAGCGCCGCGCGCGCGACATCCTCGCTGCGGCGCTGCCCGGCGTGTCGGTGTGCATCTCGACCGATATCCTGGCCGAATTCCGCGAATACGAGCGGGCCAGCACGGTGGCGCTCAACGCCTTCCTGTTGCCGGTGATGGACCACTACCTCGCGAGCCTTATCGAGTTACTGGGCGACCCGGCGGGGGGACTCGGCCTCGCCGCCGATATACCGGTGATGGTGATGGAAGCCGCCGGTGGGCTGATGACCGTCGCCAGCGCTCGTGAAAAGCCGGTGCACACGGTGCTGTCGGGCCCGGCCGGTGGCGTGGTCGCCAGTGCACACGTCGCGGCGCTGTCGGGTATCGGCGACATCATCACGCTCGATATGGGCGGCACCAGCACGGATATCAGCCTGGTGCTCGACGGCCGCCCGCAGGTGACGCGCGAGGCGGGGCTCGAAGGCACGCCGATCCGCATTCCGGTCATCGACATCAACGCGATCGGCGCCGGCGGCGGCTCGATCGCCTGGATCGACGAGGGCGGTGCGCTGCGCGTTGGGCCACGCAGCGCCGAAGCCGTACCGGGGCCCGCCTGCTATGGGCGCGGCGGTACCGAGCCGACCGTCACTGACGCCAACCTCGTCCTCGGCCGGCTGGGGGCGGATTCGCGGCTTGGTGGCGAACTGGCACTCGACCCGGAGGCCGCGGCGCGCGTCATTACCGACATAATCGCCGACCCGCTCGGGCTCGATGTTGTCGCCGCGGCGGCGGGTATCCTGCGCGTCGCCAACGCAACGATGGCGCGCGGTGTGCGGGTTGTCTCGGTCGAGCGCGGCCACGATCCACGCCGTTTGACCTTGGTGCCGTTTGGTGGCGCCGGGCCGATGCATGGCTCGCCACTGGCGCGCGACCTCGCCATCCCGCGCCTGCTGGTACCGCCCACCCCCGGCATCTTGTGTGCGCTCGGCATGCTGGTCGCCGATCTGCGGCACGACCTGGTGCAAACCAGGCTGGTGCCCCACGCTGCGCTCGACGTCGCGGCGCTTGAGGCCATGTTCGAACCAATGCTGGCGGAGGCGCGCCGGCTGTTGACCGAGGACCGTGTGCCGGCCGACCGCTGGCGCATCGAGATACGGCTGGAGATGCGCTACATCGGCCAGTCGTATGAGCTGCCGATTGCCCTGGCAACACTGGATGCCATCGCATTGGCCGGCGCGGCACCTTCTTTTCACGCCGAGCACGCCCGTCGGTTCGGGCACAGCGAACCGACCGCGCCGGTTGAGATCGTCAGCTTTGGCGTCACCGCGACAGGGGTTATCGATACGCCGGAATTGCCGCGCCCAGCGACCGGTGCGAGCGAGCCCCCGGCTGTCGCCCGGCGCGGCGCGCGGCGGGCCTTTTTCGAAGCGGCAAGCGGCTCCGGCGGCGATTGGGCGGTGTGTCCGGTCTGGCAGCGCGAAGCGCTACTGGCGGGGAACCAGATCAACGGCCCGGCGCTGATCGAAGAGGTCTCGGCCACCACCGTGCTCTATCCCGGCGACCGCGCCAGGGTTGACGAGATCGGCAGCCTGATCATCGACATCGGCACCTGACGGGCCGCTGCCGGCAGGCATTATCGGCGGCGGTATCGTCGGCTGCCCGAAGCGGTGCTCGCAGTCGATCAGAAAGGCGAGTTCCTCGGCGGTCGAGATGCGGCCGAGGATGACGTTGCGGTGGGGGAAGCGGCCGAACCGCTCAATAATCTCACAATGCAGCCGCGTCATCTTGCCGTCGGTCGCGCGCCCCGGAACCGGGGGCAGCGCCAGCACCAGATCAAGACCCCGCTGCTGATCGGCGAGCACCTCGCTGTGCTCAAGCGGCAGGTAAAAGAACAGCCGCCACGCCGCCGGTAGGCGCTCGTCGAACCCTCGCGCCAGCGCGCGGTTGGTGACGGCCAAGGCTAGCGGGTCGCTGGCAAAGGCGCGCGGCGTGCTGCGGAAGATGTTGCGCGGCACCTGGTCCAGCAGCATGACCAATGCCAGCGCGCTTTCCGGCTCGGCCTCCCAGCCCGCATAGGCACCTGCCACTGCCGCGTCGTGATCGGAGGCGAAGTTGCGCTGCACCTCTGCGTCGAACTCCGGCGTGCTGCGAAACCAGATCTGCTTGTGATGCAGCCGCGCCGGGTCGTCATCCGCGCCGAACCAGACATCAAGCAGCGCGCGTGCCCGCGCCGGAAGTTCGTTCCATGCCATTGTGCCACCTTAACCGCTCGCCGCCAGGTTGAGAACGCCGCTCGACGGTCGGGAGCTCGCCACCCGATGCTGGTCACAGGGTCAGGTGCGCGATATAGGCGTTGAGGTCGCGTTCGCTGGTGGCGAGCGAATTGGCCGCGCTGGTGATGTCCTTTGTCGTCGTCTCGATCGCGGTTTCGGTGTCGTTGAACTTGTCCAGCTGAGCCTTGTGCATCACCGGATCGTTGCCCAGCACCGCCAGATTCGCGCGCAGGCGTTTTTCGTCTTCGACGAGCTGGCCGCGTTGCTCCTTGAGGCGATTGAGTTCTGCGCGTTGCTGCGCCGCCTTCTGCCGACGCGCCGCGAGATCGCCGAGCAACTGTCGGGTCTTGGCGTCGAGCTCGGTTGACGATACCAGCACGTCTAGCCGGTCATCGGCGATGTCGAGCAGCCGGATCGTTTCCTCTACCGGCTGTTCTTCGACGACGCTCAGCGTGGCCTGCCCCTTGTCGCCCAGTGTGACCGGCAGGCGATAGGCCCCCGGCGTCACCTCGACACCATTGGGATCGGGGGCGATCAGCTTGGCGGCGGGATTGCGCGGCTGCTCGATCAAGAGTTTGGACGGCGGCGTGTTTGCCTTGACGGCGTACATCGTGGTCGAGCGGACCGCCCGGCCGAGATGCAGGACCCCGTCGGCGATACTGGCCTTGATCACCGGGCGCCGCGTGCTGCTGCTGCTGTCGATCATGACCTTGTTGTCGATGGCAAAGCTCAGCAAGCGTTTGTCGCCGGCCGGGAACGCAGCGAGCCGCGCGTCTCCAAGGTAAAGCGCGCCGGGATCGCCTTGCTGGTAGAGGGTCAGGACGCCGGGCGGCAATCCGGTGCCGGTATCGTTGCGCAAACCAATCGCCGCGAGCGGATGCAATCGATCGACCGACGACTGGTAGAGATCGGTCCGCTGTGCCGGCAGGTCGCGGTCGAGCAGCGGCAGGACCAGGCTTTGTCCGGCGGCCACCGACACCCTGTAGGGGGCGGTAAACGCTACCTGCGTCGCTCCTTCCTCGGCTGACGCCGCCTCGATCGGGGCCGGCATCGGAGCCGCCACGGGCGGTGGCGGCGGCGCAGCCAGGGCAGGTGCCGACGTTGCGAGGTCGCGCCGGCGCGCCCCCGCCGGTTCCTCGTTCGCCTTGGCCGCGAAACTCTGTGCCATCACGACGGTGCCATTATCAGCCGGCGGCAGGACGTGGCCGCCGCTTTCCACCGGCACGCTCGGCCGCGGCACGTAATAGCTCTCGTACAAGGCTTGCCGGAATGTGACCGGATTGCCGGACAGCAGCGTCAGCTGCACGTCCTGCCAGGCCCGCCCGCTCATATTCTCCAGTACCGCCCAGCCCTGCAGATGCGCGGTCGCGACATTCGGGTCGGTGGGCAGGCTCAGCCGGTAGGTCGCCTTCCATAGCGGCATGCCGACGACATAGCCGACACGGACAGTGCGCTGTCCGCTGCCGTGGGCCTGCAAGGTGAGCTGCCGCCGGCCTGTGGCGCGATAGGCGGCGATCCGGTTCAGCGCGGTCTCGACCTGATGCTGCAGCGCCGCATCGGTAAAGGCGATGGCATCGGCGCTGCGCAACGCAAAGCGCTGCAGGCCGGTATCGGTCATCACGCTGACCCAATCGCGCGGCTCGGCGATGCCGCCAGGGCCGGTCGCCGTGTCTTGATCGACATGCACGAGGCGGCCGCTGATGACCCTGGGTGCCGTGACCTTGATCTCGGCGCCCTGCAGCGCATTGAGCAGGTCGACCTCGGAATTGAGCGCGGCGCGGTCGAATGGCAGATCGGCAAAGCTCTGGGTCAGCGGCTCGCGCCCGGGCAACGTGATCTCGCCCGCCGACCCCTTGGGGTCGTAGACGATCAGGCTTTTCAGCACGTCATCGACCTGGTCGAGCGGCACATCCAGGGTCAGCGTCGCGTCGCCATCGGCCGTCGCCTCGGATTCAAGATAGCCGACACCGCCGGTCGAGAGCACGACACGTTTGAGGCTGAGCTCGCCGGTCGCGGCCTGCGCCCCGGCCATGAGAATGCAAGCCGCGGCGATACCGGCGGTGAGAGCGAGTGCAGTGACTGCTGTCCGCCGAAGAACCGTCTTCACCAGGCACCTCCCTATTGGTTGTCGCACCGGTATCGGCGGAGCGTGGCAACTGTGCGGTGCCATCGTGTTCAATTTAGTCGCGAGCGGGCATTTTTGTGTTCGCGCGTGAAGGCAGGCGGCTGAGGCAGCTGCCTCGTTTCGTATGGCCGACCACGTTGACAGGCTCGCCCGAGGCTGAACACTGTGCGCGGATTGTTGCGATGCACACGGAGTACGGTGTGGCGGGAGAGAACAGCTCGGGCGCGCGGCTCGGCGTCGATATCGGAGGCACGTTTACCGATGTCGCCCTGGAAACCGCCGGCAAGCGGTACAGCGCCAAGATCCTGACGACACCGGACGCGCCGGAACAGGCCGTACTTGCCGCGATGCATGCGGTGCTGGGCCAGGCCGAATTGGCGCCGGCTGATGTGTCGATCATCATCCACGGCACGACGCTCGCGACCAATGCGCTGATCGAGCGCAAGGGCGCCAAGACAGCCCTGGTGACAACCGAAGGGTTTCGCGACACCGTCGAAATCCGCCACGAGAATCGTTTCGAGCAATACGACGTCAATATCGACCTGCCGCCCCCTTTGGTGCCGCGGCGGCATCGCTATGGCGTGCCGGAACGCAGCGACGCGCACGGCCGCATCGTCACGCCGCTCGACGAGGCGGCGGTCACAGCTTTGGCCGAGCGTCTGGTCGGCAACGGTATCGAAAGTGTCGCGGTCGGCTTTCTCCACAGCTTTACCAACCCGGCCCACGAGCAGCGCACCCGCGATATCCTGGCGGCGCGGATGCCGGGGGTGACCTTTACACTGTCGTCGGAAGTGTCGCCCGAGATGCGCGAGTACGAGCGCTTCTCGACCGCCTGCGCCAACGCCTATGTGCAGCCGATGATGGGTCGCTACCTGGTGAACCTCGAGGCGCTGTTGCAGACCGAGGGGTTCATCTGTCCGCTGTTTCTGATGCTGTCGGGCGGCGGCCTGACGACCGTGGAAACCGCGATCCGTTTTCCGGTGCGGCTGGTCGAAAGCGGCCCGGCCGGCGGCGCCATCTTTGCCAGCCACATCGCCCGGCAATGCGGTCTCGACAAGGTGCTGTCGTATGACATGGGCGGCACCACCGCGAAGATCTGCCTGATCGACGATTATCAGCCGCAGACCAGCCGTGCCTTCGAAGTCGCCCGCATCTATCGCTTCAAGAAGGGCAGCGGCCTGCCATTGCGCATCCCGGTCATCGAGATGGTCGAGATCGGCGCCGGCGGCGGCTCGATCGCGCGGGTCGATCAGCTGAAACGCATCACCGTCGGGCCCGACAGCGCGGGTGCCGCGCCGGGTCCGGCCTGTTACGGCCGCGGCGGCAGGGCGCCGACCGTTACCGACGCCGATCTGCTGCTCGGCCGCATCGACCCGACCGGATTTTCCGGCGGCCGCATGGCGCTCGATCGCGAGGCCGCCGATGCGGCGATGCAAGCGGCCGTGGCGGCGCCGCTCGATCTCGCGCTGCCTCTGGGCGCGTTCGGGGTCAGCGAGATTGTCGACGAAAACATGGCCAACGCAGCGCGCGTGCACGCAATTGAAAGCGGCAAGGACGCGCGCGGCCGCACCTTGATCGCGTTTGGCGGCGCCGCTCCGTTGCACGCCGCGCGCATGGCGGAAAAGCTTGGGCTCGACCGCGTGGTGATCCCCTCGAGTGCCGGGGTCGGCTCGGCGGTCGGGTTTTTGCGGGCGCCGATCGCCTATGAGATCGTGCGCTCGCAATTGCAGCGTCTCGACGCCTTCGATGCCGACGCCGCCAACCGGCTGATGGGGTCGATGCGCGAGGAGGCCGAGGCGATCGTACGCCGTGGCGAACCGCACGCGACGCTGGTCGAAACCCGCTCCGCCTTTATGCGCTATCGCGGCCAGGGTCATGAGATCGCGGTGCCATTGCCGGTGCGCGCCTACCGCGCCGAGGACGCCGGCGAATTGCTGGCCGCGTTCGAGACCGCCTATCGCCGTCTCTACAGCCGCGTCATCCCCGGCGTTGAGGTCGAGGTGTTGAGCTGGGTGCTGTTGCTGAGCGGCCCGGTGCCCGCCGGCGAGGCGTCGCCCGCCGCCGCCGAGGCAACACCGCAGCCAGAGCCGGCCCGGCGTCGCGGCGTGTTCGACGCCGACACCGCCGATTTTACCGATGTCGCGATCTACGACCGCGCCAGCCTCTTGCCGGGCGCGGTGATCGCCGGCCCGGCGGTGATCGTCGAAGACGAAACCTCGACCGTGATCAGCCGCAATTTCGACGCCCGCATCGACCCGCACGGCTACATCGAAATGACCCGCCGCACCT
>JAFAYW010000128.1 GCA_019240125.1 Alphaproteobacteria bacterium | reverse complement strand
ACTCCTGTTTTTGGTAATGCTCAAGGCTGCGTGTCCCGCCGACGGCCGAACCCGTGCCAACGGCCGCGGCGACGGCCAGCGCCAAACCGAGCCGCAAAACCGGCGCGCGTGAAATGGTGTTTCTCCCCTTTTGAGGCTGCCAGCGCTGGGCCTTAGAATGGGATTATACGTCTTTGACTTATAACCAGGCAACGTCGCAGACCTACAAAATGACCCAAGTACATTCCCAGGAATGGCTGGTTTCAAAGCGCGTGAACCGCGCCGGCGAAGGCGACGATGATCCGGCTATCATCGATCCGCTACTGGCGAACCGGCGCTAGACCATGCCCAATTTTTTGGCAGAGCGATGCCGCCGACCGGCCGCGCCCGCGCCGGTTCCCCTCCCGCTCCCGGCCGCGCGTGTGCCGGAAGCCGAGTCACCTGCCGCGCCCTCTCCTCAGCAGGCCCCGCAGCCCAGCCCGGCGACGCGCATCGCGCTGCAGCCGGTCGACCGGAACACAGGCGAGATGCTGGACAACAGCGAAGTCACGCGTGGCTACGAATACGACCGCGGCCACTTCGTGACGCTTACTCCCCAGGAGCTGAAGTCACTTGATCTGGAGAGCTCGCACACGATCGACCTCACTAGCTTCGTGCCGCGTGCCGAAATCGATCCCGTCTATTTCAACGCGCCCTATTACATCCATCCGGACGGCAAGATAGCTGAGGAACCTTTCGGCGTAATCGGTGCCGCCATGGCGGAGGCAGGCGTCGCCGGCATCGGTCAGGTGACCATGGCGCGGCGCGAGCGCCAGGTGCTGGTCGAGCCGCGCGGGGGCGGCATGGTGCTCATCACGCTCCGCTCCGCGGAGGAAGTCCGCGCCGCTGACTTCGCCGATGCGCCGGACGAGCTCGACGCCGATATGGTGGCCGTCGCGCAGGCGATCATCGAGCGGCGCACCGCCCGCTTCGACCCTTCGACCTTCCGCGACCGCTATCAGGAAGGATTGCGCGAGCTCATCGAAGCCAAGCTCAAGGGCCGCGTCCTTGCGCCTGCCCCCGCTCCTTCCCCCTCGCCGGTCATCGACCTGATGGCCGCGCTCAAGCGCAGCCTGGCCGAAGAGGATGGCGCAGTGGAGAAGCCGGTCCGACCCAAGCCGGCGAAGGCGACCGACCGCCGGCAGGCGAACCTGCTCCTGCCGGTCGCCGGCAAAAGGCGCAAGCCCGCAAACGTGGAAACGGAGGCGCCCCGCCGACGGCGGAAGGCCTAAAGCTGTGACGCGGGTTTAGGTGACGAGATCGGCCGGCACTTTCCCGCCATTCTCTGCCAGCTTCTGCATGACCTGCTTGTGCAGCCACACGTTCATCGTTGCGGAATCCCCCGTGTCCCCCGAGTAATTCAGCTCCTTTGCCAGCTCTTTGCGGTTCGCCAGGCTGCTATCCAGGTCGAGGAGCTTCATGAGATCGACGATCGAGGTGCGCCAGTTGGACGGCTGACCGCTCTTGTCGGCCAGGTCGGTCAGCACGGCCTCCACATCGACGTTTTGCGGTGCCGGTGCTCCCGCCGCAGGTTGCGATGCCGCGGGCTGCGGGCTCGCGCTTGCCGCGCTTGGCGCAGCCGCCGCCGGGGCGGCGGGTGATGACGCTGCCTCGGTCGGCGCGATGCCCGATGCAGCCGCCGCATGGTGACCGAAAATCTTCGACATGATCGAACCGAAAACACTCATGAACTAGCTCCAGTATGTCCTGGCTGGGTAGGATCCGTAGGTCATCGCACCCCGTTCGGCTGGGCCTGCACCGGCGGGTGCCGTTTGAAGCAGCCCAGCTCGTAGCAGCCGAAAAGGGCTACCGCCGCGATGCCGATCTTCGTGCGGGTCGACATGCCGCCTTCAGGCCCGGCCTGCTCCGGGCGATTACCCGCCATGGCGCCCGCGCCATTCAGGGTGACCACCGCGCGCTCGGCGCTCTGCGGTCCGCCCCCGGCCGGCAGATAGTCGACGGTGATCCGGTCGCCCGGCCTGACGGAGCGGATGTAAGAGGCGAAGGCTGCCAGATCGGGAAACACCCTGCTGTCCACCGCAATGATCTGGTCATCGGCGTGAAAGCCCGCCTGTGCGCCGGCAGAGCCCCGGCGGACCTGCTTCACGCGGATGAGCTCGAATTGCATCCCGTCGCTGGTAATCCGCTGGCCCGCTTCGATATCCATGCCCAGCGAACCGCCGTTGCGCGTCAGCGCGCGTGCGTCCTCGGTGCTCAACAGCTGGTAGCCCATCTGGTTTTCGGCATGAACGGCGCGCGGCACCACAGGTGTCATCCCGACAACGAGCACCAGCACTCCAGCGAACGGCCGTTTCAACCACGTCAACATCGCGACCGCCGCGCGCTAGACGGACATGGTCCCCTCGTCGGGCACTCGCCCGTCGGGGGTCGCCTGATCGACAATCCGTGGTAGGTGCTGACTGAGCTGAGTGAGAAAATCCTGCGGCTCCATCCCCGACTGTTGCGCGATGTTTTGCACCTGATCCTGGCCGAGGGCGGATTGCAGCTGCTGCGGTGAAATGGGCTGGTTGGCGCCCGGCCCAACCCAAGAATTCACGAGCTGACCGAGTCCCGCGCCCCGCAGCTGGTCCAGCAGTCCGGCCAGGCCGCCGCTCCCTGGACCTGCCTGGTTTGCCAGGACCTGCATCAGCGCGCCGGCAATGCCGCCCTGGCCCGCGTTCGGCTGCTGCCCCTGTCCCAGTACCTGTCCCACGATGCTGTCAAGAAGCCCCATCTCAACGCGCTCCGCTTGATGGTGTCATGCAGACAACACCCAGGACGAGCGGACTTCCCATCCAGCCCGCATGATTTCCCGATGGTACGCAGGTCGGCGAGGGCTCTTTTCCCGAACGATCTTTGGGTATGCGCAGGGAGGCCGTCCGGAACCCACCTGACGCTACATTCGTTTTACGCCCGCTTTGCCAGTCTCCGCTGGACGAGAGGAAGCAACCTTGCCTGACGATCCGGAGAACAGGGATCCGCAACCGGCCGTGCCCGCCGCCCGCTACGAGCTGCTGGTCCGGGCGGTTACCTCTTACGCCATCTACATGATCGATCTGGACGGCAAGGTGCTGAGCTGGAACGCAGGTGCCGAGCGGCTGAAGGGCTATGCCGAGACTGAAATCGTCGGCCAGCATTTCTCGAATTTCTTCACCCCCGAGGAGCGCGATGCCGGCAGGCCCGCCTTCGCCCTGAAAACCGCCGCTGAAGCCGGCCGCTGGGAAGACGAGGGCTGGCGCGTCCGCAAGGACGGCACGCGTTTCTGGGCGCTGGCGGGGCTCGACGCCACCCGGGATGAAAGCGGCGAGCTGATCGGCTTTGCCAAGATCACCCGCGACATGACCGAGCGCCGAATGGCCCAGCAGGCGCTCGCCGAGAGCGAAAGGCGATTTCGTCTGCTGGTCAGCAGCGTGATCGATTCCGCCCTGTTGACCCTGGACTTGGAAGGCATCATCCAGAGCTGGAACCCGGGGGCCGAGCGGGTTAAGGGCTACGCCGCCGATGACGTCATCGGAAAACAGTTCTCGATTTTCTATACACCGGAAGCTCGCGAAGCCGGGGAACCGGAACGGGTCCTTTCCGCAGCCCGGAGCGAGGGACGGTGAGAGCGAGGGCTGGCGCGTCCGCAAGGACGGCACACGCTTCTGGGCGAATGTGGTCATCGATCCGATACGGGACGAGACCGGCTCCCTGATCGGTTTACGAAGATAACGCGCGACATCACCGAGCGCCGCGCACTGGAGCAGGCCCGCGATCAGCTGTACCAGGCGCAGAAGATGGAGAGCGTCGGCCAGCTGACTGGCGACGTGGCACACGACTTCAACAACCTGCTGACCGCGGTCGGCGGCAGCCTCTCCCTGCTCAAACACATGATCGCGGATCAGCGCGCGATCCGTTTGCTGGACACGGCGGAAAGCGCGGTGCTTCGCGGGTCAAGGCTGACGCAGCAGCTGCTGGCGTTTTCGCGCCAACATCCGCCCAGCCGGAACGATCGAACCTGAGCGAATTGATCGCTTCCTTGGCGTCCCTGCTGCGTCACGCGACGGGAGAGCACGCCGAAATCCGGCTCAATCTGTCGCCGCTGCTGTGGCCCTGCGACATCGACCGCACGCAGCTGCAGTCAGCGCTTCTCAATCTGGTGGTCAACGCCCGCGATGCGATCGGCGCCCGGCCTGGCCATCATCACGATCGAAACGCGGAATTATGAGGTCGATGCAACGGGCGCCACATCTCTCGGCGACCTCGCGCCGGGACCCTTCATCATGCTGGCGGTCTCCGATAACGGGGCCGGCATGTCGCTCGAGACGAGGGCACGGGCAATCGAGCCGTTCTTCACGACCAATGAAATTGGCCGCGGCTCCGGGCTGGGGCTGAGCCAGGTCTACGGATTTGCCCGGCAGTCGGGCGGTCAGCTTGAGATCGACAGCGCCGTCGGCCGCGGCACGACCATGCGGATTTTCCTGCCGGACTCCCTCCGGAAGGACGGGGCGCGGGAAGCGAAAGGCGAACCGTACTACTCGCGGAGGACGACCACGATGTTCTCACCATAGCCACCGAAACCTTGCGTCTGCTCGGCTATGAGGTCCTGACCGCGCCGAATGCGACGGAAGCCCTCGCGATCCTGAAGCAGGATACTGCGATCAATATCCTGTTCACCGACATTGTGATGCCCAACGGGATGAACGGCATTGCCCTGGCCCGGGGAAGCGCGCAAGCTACGGCCGGAGCTCCGCATCCTCCTGGCATCCGGGTATTCACGGGATCCGATGGAGACCCACGAGGACCTGCCGTTTATAACCAAACCTTATCAGATGGCCGAGCTTGCGCGGCAATTGGAGCCGCTTCAGCCGCGTTGAGAGATCGGATCACGGCGTGCGGCGCGCCATCGCTGCGCTCTTACGTGAGCCCAATTCCCCGCCCGCTTGCTCAAGCGACTATCGAAAATCGGGCTACCAGAACCAGCTCACCACCAAGCCGGCGCTCGCCGCGAAGATTGCCAAGGTCGTCATAGCGCCCAGCACGTTGATGGCCCGGCCATTCACCTGATCGCCCATGATCCTTCGGTTGTTCG
>JAFAYW010000258.1 GCA_019240125.1 Alphaproteobacteria bacterium | reverse complement strand
TGCGCGAAGCTGATGGATGAGCAGAAGCGCGAGCTGCCTTGCCGCCGTATCGAGGTAGACGAGATTTGGGCCTATGTCGCAAAGAAGCAGCGGCACATGCTGCCCACCGACGACCCTAGCCGCGTTGGCGACCAATACACCTTCGTTGCCATCGATCCTGTGTCGAAGCTGGTTCCGGTATATCGGATCGGCAAGCGCGATCTGGTGACCGCGACCGCGTTCATGACCGATCTAGCGGGGCGCCTGGCGAACCGGGTGCAGCTATCGAGCGATGCGCTTGCGGCTTATGTCGAAGCTACTGAACAAGCGTTCGGCGCAGATATCGATTACGGCCAAGAGGTTAAATTTTACGACGCAGAACCGGTCGGTCGGGGCCGTTACAGCCCACCACACGTATATGCCGCCGATCGCGTCGTGATCGCGGGAAACGTTCCGCGAGCATAAGCTCGGGCAAGCGGAGCGCCAACGGGAACACAATAAACGAGGAGGCAGTTCGCTTTGGGAATGGGATGCGACGCTCACTGCTGGGCGATCTCACGGAACGTGATCTCTATCGATTCAGAGTAACGAGTGGCATCTTGTCGGCCGTCGAGAGAGCCGGTGGCAAAGTGGAGGAGGCGTTACTAAGCGGTAAGGTCGCTTTTCGCATCGGCGACAAGTCCATCAATTGTTCGATCGTAGAGAAGATGATCAAACCGGTTGGTAGGTGGGATGAGCAGGATTGCTCATGGACGGCTTATCCAGAACATCACCAAACAGGATTACTTTCATCCGGTTACCTCCGAGTGACAATAACAACCCCTCTGCCGATGAAACAACCGCAGTGGGTCGAAACCGAAGCAAAAAGGCTCGGCGATATCTTGCCAGAGATCATTGGCGGCATTTTCGCCGCTGAAGCTCGTCTGGTCGAATCGGAACGCGATCGCGAGGAGAGCGCTCGTCGCGACGCCTAAAGGAAGGCCAAAACAGCAGAGCGCGAACGCTTGAAAGGAATTGATAATCGCAATTGGACGCGATTTCGGCAAAAAGCAGCCGGATGGGAAGAGCATGGGCGACTTGTTGCTTTCGTCGCCGAGCTAGAGCGGCGTCTTGAAGTTGATGGTGATACACGCGTTGGCAATAGGTCTCTGACAGAATGGATCGCGTGGGCTCAGAAGAAGACGGATGAGTGCGACACGTTTTCACAAGGGCTTAGAGGCATACGGCGCCCCACGAAGGGGTGCAACCTCGCGGACTAAGCGGTGTTGGTATGTCAGCAACTGCCCGGTTCTAAATTTCCCCGAGGGATGTCGGCTAAACCGACACCCTTTCGTCATCATCCCCCGCAGCGCTGCCGGTTCCACATACCGGCGGCGCTTTTTTGTGCACGTCGAGGCGCATAGACCGGATTCTGCGTGCTACACTCAGCCGGGATGAGGCCTCTTGCCCTGGCCATCTTGGCATTAATGATGATCTGGCCGGCAGCCGCGCGGGCCGATAGCCCGATCCACCCGACGGGTGAAGGTGTAATCCGCGTCTGTTGGGACTGGGGCATTATGGCCAGCAGGAAGTGCCACAAATATCATCATGTACGGCTTCCGCCAGCGATTGCGGTAGGCGACACGTTTCACGTGGAGTACGGCAGTAATCCTAAGGGCTATCAGTTCAGGGTTGGTCGCATTGCCATCGACGGCGGTCTTTGCTGGATCTATAGCGGGCAAGACGGCCACGCGCGGGATCGGATAAACGTCGGCTGCGACGAGGCCGCGCAATAAGCACTGCGCGCGAAGTGGCCCATTGAGACTCGCCCAATCCGGCGAGCGCGGGGATTTTCGGCATCAGCGTTGCATAAATACTCGCGCTGATGGCTTCCCTGCCTGTCGGCGTTTTATCCGGAACTTGCCCCGCTTCGGCGGGGCATTTTCTGGATAAGTCTGGAAACCTGCAGACTTACCACTGGCCTGGCCACCACCGGGCCGGTATCCCGCCCCAATATCGGAGCAGACCCGTCAAGGGTAATTCCCCGATATTGGGGAACCAAGGCCACTGCCGAACTGCTCACCAAAACGGGGGAGCAGCAACTTGCGTTTAATTCGCTTCTTTGGCGGCTCGCTCTTTGAGCTCTTGCCAGGTAATCGGCGATCCAGGTTTTTCTCTAAACTCCACCCTCTCGTCGCTGGCCATCAGGCCATACACTTGCACCACGCCTCCGCAGCGGTGTTGTAGGTTACCGTTTTC
>JAFAYW010000247.1 GCA_019240125.1 Alphaproteobacteria bacterium | reverse complement strand
TGTAGGGCTGATCGACATCGCGGTTGAGCAGTTCGAAGCTAAGATTCTCCTGACCCGCCTCCTTCAGCAGCCGCTTGGCTTCGGCGCGCGATTTCTCGATATCGGGCCAGAAGCCGGCCACCTGGTGCAACTGATCAAGGCTCATCGCCAGCGGCGATTCCGGAAAGACGATGCCGCCGACCGCCTTGACGATGGCGATCTTCGACAGCGATGGCGCGCTGCCCCAGCGGTCGAGCGCCAGGGTCAGCGCGCGCCGCACCCGCACATCGTCGAACGGCTTCTTCTTGTGGTTGAAGAACAGATCGCTGCCGCAGTTCCACACGCTTTCCTGCACGTCGAGCTTGTCGCCGAGCTGTTGCTTCAATTCGTCAACGGCGGAGGGCGAGAAGCCGCGGAATTCGATCGCGGCGCGGTCGCTGCGGATGGCATCGATGCGGGTTGCCTGCTTCGGCGCGAAGATGCCTTCGACACCATCGAGGTATGGCTTGCCCTGGTGATAGTAGTCCGGATTACGCACACCCTTGATCGACTGCCCGATATCATAGCTGGCTAGCTTGAAGGGGCCCGAGCCCATAATGTTCTTCTCGTACCAATGCGGGTCTTTGTCGATCTGCACCTTCTTGTAGATAAACGCAAAGGGGTCAGCGAGCGCCGGGATGAAGGCGCTGCTCGCGAATTTGAGATGGAAGACGACCGTTTGCGGGTCGGGCGCGGTGATCTTGTCGACCATTTCAAAGAAGGACTTGCGCGCGCTGAAAACTCCCTCGGGTGGGAAGGCGATCTCGTTCCAGCTCGCGGCGACATCGTCGGCGGTCAGCGGCGTGCCGTCGTGGAACTTGATCCCATCGCGGATCTTGAAGGTGTAGGTGGTGCCGTTGTCGGTCGGTTTCGGCATCGCGGTGCACAGATCGCACACGAAATCGGTGGTCGAGGCGGGATTGTCCGGGTCTACACGAATCAGCACACTGTAGTAGGGCGCCACCGCCTGTACGGTGGCAAATGTCTGCTCGCGGTGACCATCGAAACTCGGCGGCGCGTCAGCCGGGATCAGGTAGGTGAGGATGCCGCCGCGCTTTGGCGTCTCATCGGCCTTCGCCGTTGTGGTGAAGAGCGCGGCGGCGGCAATACCGGCCGCGACACACAAGTACCTTGCCGTCACGTCTCTCTCCCATTCCGCGCGCGCAGGTCCGCGCACGCACCGTTATTATCGTCGTATCAGTACGGCTTCGCGCGCAGACCCGAGAAGCCGGAACCGGCGCTGTTTTCCAATCTTCTGGTAGGGTGGAACCCATCCTTTCGGATGCTTGCTTGAAGCTGTATGCCTCAACGATCGAGCCAAATCGTCGCCAAATCCTGATTGAGGAAGTGGCTGGGACTGTTATGGAACCCCTTCACATAGGAGCGATATGGCACGATGCGGTACCAGAACGTAATCGGCAGCATGTGTGCCTGCGTGTCGAGCACGTATTTCTCAAACTCGCGCATCTGAGCCCGCTGCTTCTGCGGGTCGGTCTCGCGCAGCATCTTGTTGTAGATGTCGATTTCCTGCGGGTCTTCGTAGTTGCCGTAGTTTTCGGTGAACATCGTGTGCGGCAGGTATTTGCCCGTGTCGAGCAGCGGGTTAACGACGCTCTGGCAATTGGCCTCGAGCGTGACGTCAAAGGTGCCGGCGCGCATATTTTCAAGCCATGGGCCCGTTGGCACTACTTTCTGAGTCACCTTGAGGCCGATCTTGCTCCATTCATCAACCACGAACGTGCCGACATATTTGAACGGCTGGTCGACATCCCGATTGAGCAGCTCAAAGCTGAGATTTTCCGCACCGGCCTCTTTCAGAAGCCGCCTGGCCTCGGCGCGCGATTTGTCGATATCCGGCCAGAAACCTGGGAGCTGCTGCAATTCCTCCTTAGTGGCGGCAAGCGGCGAGCCCGGGAACACGATTCCCGAAACAGTGCGCACAATCGCGATCTTCGACAGCGCGGGCGCACCCTTCCACTGATCGATCGCCAGCGACAGCGCGCGGCGCACGCGCGGATCGTCGAACGGCTTTTTCTTATGGTTGTAGGTCAGGACATTGCCGCAATTCCAATCGCTTTCCTGCACCGAGATCTTATCGCCGAGTTCCTTCACCAGCTGATCGCGGGCGGAAGGTGGCATGCTGCGGAATTCCATCGCGGCGCGATCGGCGCGGATAGCATCGACGCGGGTCGCCAGTTTTGGTGCGAACACCCCGACAAACCCGTCAAGGTACGGCTCACCCTGCTGGTAGTAGTCGGGGTTGCGCTCGCCCTTGATCGATTGCCCCGCGTCGTAGCTGACGAACTTGAACGGGCCGGAGCCCATGATGTTCTTTTCGTACCAGTGCGGTTCCCTGTCGAGGATCGCCTTTTCGTAAATGTAGGCGAATGGATCGGCGAGGGCTGGGACGAAAGCCGCTGTGGCGAATTTAAGGCGAAACACCACGGTGTGCGGATCGGGTGCCGTGACGCTGTCGACCATCACATAGAAAGACTCGCGCGCGCTGGTCTTGCCCGGCGGCGGCTTGATGATCTCCTGCCAGCTTGCTGCGACGTCGGCGGATGTCAGCGGTGACCCGTCGTGGAATTTCACGCCGTCACGGATCTTGAAGGTGTAGGTCTTGCCGTCCTCGGTCGGCTGCGGCATCTCGGTGCAGAGGTCGCAGACGAAATCGCTGGTCGATGCCGGATTGTCGGGGTTGATGCGGATCAGCACGCTATAGAAGGGCGCTGTTGCGTGCAGTGTCGCGTACGTCCCCTCGCGATGGGCATCAAAGCTCGGCGGCGCGTCGGCCGGGATCAGATAGGTCAGGGTGCCCCCGTGCTTGGGCGTCTCATCCGCGACAGCCGGCGCCGCGAGCCCAAGCAGCACGCAGGCGAGAACGGCTCTGAGCGACTTCAGCATCATTGCACCTGGCTGCAGGCGACCCAGTGGCCGGGCCGCAATTCGCGCAATTCCGGCCGGGTCTGGCGACATTCGGCAACCGCCAGGCTGCAGCGCGGATGAAACACGCAGCCTGGCGGCGGGTTGATCGGACTTGGCACCTCGCCTGCCACTGGCTGAAACGTGCGACTCGCCTCGATCGTGGGATCGGGTATCGGCACCGCCGCCAGCAGGGCGCGGGTATAGGGATGCAGCGGATTGTCGAACAACTCGTCACTGCCCGCGAGTTCGACGATGCGGCCGAGATACATCACGGCGACGCGGTGGCAGATATGCCGCACGACAGACAAGTCATGCGCGATGAACAGATAGGTGAGATTCAGCTTCTCGCGCAGGTCTTCGAGCAGGTTGATGATCTGTGCCTGGATCGAGACATCGAGCGCCGAGACCGCCTCGTCGCAGACGATGAATTCAGGGTTGAGCGCCAGCGCCCGCGCGATGCCCACACGCTGCCGCTGGCCGCCGGACATTTCATGCGGATAGCGGTCGGCGAACCCGGGATTGAGGCCGCAGAGGGTTAATAATTCTCGCACCCGGGCATTACGCTTTGTCGCGTCCGGCTCGACGCCGTGCACATGCATCGGCTCGGCGATGATCGAGCCGACCTTCATGCGCGGGTTCAACGAACTGTACGGATCTTGGAAGATAACCTGAATGCGTCGCCGCAGGGCGACCATCTGCTTGCGGTTGAAATGGGCGATGTCCCGCCCGTCATAGATGATTTCGCCTTCAGTCGGCGTTTCCAGCCGCAGGATGCAGCGGCCCATCGTAGTCTTGCCGCAACCGCTCTCGCCGACGAGGCCGAGCGTCTCGCCGCGGCCAATCGCCAGATCAACACCGTCCACCGCCTTGACGTGGCCGATGTGACGGCGCGCCAGCATGCCCTCGCTGACCGGGAAATGCATCCGCAGCCCGCGCACCTGGAGCAGCGGCGCGGTCTCCGCCGCGGCCATCGTGTTCACGCCGCGGCGCCGGAGATTTCGCTGAGCTCGCGGCTGCGGTAGCAGGCGGCGTAATGCCCGGCATTATCGACCGGCGACAGCGGCGGCGGGGCGTCGCCGCACGACGGGATCGCGAACCGGCAGCGCGGCTGAAAGGAGCAACCGCGGCCGAGCCGCGTCAGGTCTGGCGGTTGCCCCTCAATCGGATCGAGCCGTGCCTGCCTCGGCCGGTCGAGCCGAGGCACTGAGCGCAAGAGCGCCATCGTGTAGGGATGACGCGGATCGTGATACAGCGCCGCGGCGCTGCCGCTTTCGACAATACGCCCGGCATACATCACATTGACCCTGTTGGCGTACCGCGCCACGACACCGAGATTGTGTGTGATGATGATCAGCGCGACGCCCAGGCGGTGCGTCAATTGCTGCATCAGCTCAAGGATCTGCGCCTGGATCGTGACGTCGAGCGCGGTGGTCGGTTCGTCGGCGATGATCAGCTTCGGTTCGCAGGCCAGCGCGATCGCGATCATCACGCGCTGCCGCATCCCGCCCGACAATTGATGCGGGTATTGCCGCAACCGTCGTTCGGCATCGCTGATCCCGACCAGGCCGAGAAGCTCGACCGCGCGGCGCTGCGCCGCCTTCGGATCGGCGCCACGGTGCTGCTCGATGGTTTCGGTGATTTGCCGGCCGATTGTCAGCACCGGGTTCAGCGAGGTCATCGGTTCCTGGAATACCATGCCGATATCGCCGCCACGGACCCGGCGCATCTCCTCCTCGGAGAGCGTCATCAGATCGCGGCCGTCCAACAGCACCTGGCCGCCAGTGATCCGCCCTGGTGGGTTGGGGATCAGCCGCAACAGGGAGAGGGCGCCGACCGATTTTCCCGAGCCGCTCTCGCCCACGACGGCGACCGTCTCGCCCGCTTCAACCGTGTATGAAATGCCGTCAACCGCGCGCAGGACTCCAAGCCCGGTGCGAAACTCGGTATGCAGATCACTTACCTCGAGCAGAGACGGCAAATCTTTTATCCTCCCTTGTACGGTTTGCGTATGGTTTGCGCCGTGGTAGCGGTGGTGCCGCAGACTGTCAATCGCGCTGCCTCCCCCACACTGCGACACTTTCTGGTAGGAGGCCTGGCAGGAGACGCGGCACGACAAACGCGCCGATTGCCAGGCTTGCTTGTTAACGGGGCACAGCCGGTCATATAGGACGCATGCAGCGAATGGAGCGAAGCAGGGCCGCGGGGACCGCGGCGGAGGTCCCCAGCAGCCGGTTACGAGTTCACTTAGCCGATTTGCGGACGTTCTGCGGCTATGCGCTGCACCGCTTTAATCGCGATGGCTGTTTTGCCGCCTCGGGCGCGCTCAGCTATACGACTCTTGTCTCGCTGGTGCCGCTTGGCGTTATCGGGTTTGGCATCCTGTCGGCCTTTCCGAAGTTCGCTGGTGTACGCCAGGACATGCTGGGGCTCGCCTTTCAGAATTTCGTGCCCGCAATAAGCGAGCAGGCAGCGTACTGGTTTCAGTATTTCGCCGGGTCCGCGGCACAGGCAACCGCTATCGGCATCATCGGGATCGCCGGTACCGGCATCCTGCTATTGGTGACGGTCGAGGATCAGTTGAACGCGCTATGGCGCGTTGGTGCCGCCCGGCCGTGGTCGCAGCGGGTGCTTGCCTATTGGACCTTGATGACGCTTGGACCGCTGTTGATCGGGATGAGCATGACGCTCTCGACCTATCTCGACACAGCGGCGCGCCGGGCCGGGCTCAACCCCGAGACGCTCACCCAGTTCGCCAGTGGCTGGCCGCATTATCTGGCGCGGCTGATCCCGTTTCTGCTCGAGCTGGTCGCCTGCACGCTGCTGTATTGCGTCATCCCCAACTGCGCCATCCGCTGGCGCGACGGGGTCCGTGGAGCGGCGGTCGCGGCGGTGGCGATCGAGATCCTTAAAGTCGGATTTTCGATCTATATCGGCGCGATGTCGTCGTACCAGATCGTCTACGGCGCCATCGCTGGAATCCCGATTTTTCTGCTGTGGATGTATGTGACTTGGTCGGCGGTCTTGCTGGGAGCGGTGGTTGCTGCGAATTTGCCGACATGGCGGGTCGACGAGCGCCTGGTTCATATCGGCAGCGGTGGCGTCCGTCTCGGCTTCAGTCTTGCATTAATCGCTGCCTTGGCGCGGGCCCAGCAAGCTGGCGCGGTGTCCCGGGTCAAGGACCTGGCGGATGAACTCGGTGTCGCGACATCGGTGATCGACGATCATCTGCAACGTCTGGCGCGAGCCGGCTTTGTCGCGCCAACGCAAGGCGGCGCATGGGTGTTGGCGTGGAGTCTCGATACAGCCACGCTGCACGACCTATATATTGGTCTCGGATTGCCGTTAGCGGGGAATTGGTTGGCGCGACCGCTGGCGCCCTGGCAGCGGCAGGTCGCGCCGGCGATGGAACGCATCGTCTCGGCGGAAGCCGGGGTGATGCGCGTGAGTTTGGCTACGGTTCTTAAAGAGGTATACCGCTCGCCGCCAACTCCGATCAGGGTGGTTGCCGAGGCCAAGGCGTCGGAGTAGTGGAGCGCAACGATACCGGGGGAACATAAGTACGGATGAGCGACGACACGGTTCCTGAAACCGAGCCCTTTGTTCCATTCGCCCGCTGGTTCGAGCTGGCCAATGCGAGTGAGCCGCTGGCCGAGGCGATGATCGTGGCGACAACTACGCCGGAAGGCCGGCCGTCGGCGCGGGCTCTACTGCTCAAAGGGGTCGATCCACGCGGGTTTGTCTTCTACACGAACTTCGAGAGCCGCAAGGCGGAAGAACTGCTCGGCAATCCGCAGGCCGCGTTGTGCTTCCACTGGAAATCGCTTGGCCGGCAGGTGCGGATCGAAGGGACCACCGAGATCGTCACGCCGGAGGAAGCCGATGCGTACTTCGCCAGTCGGCCACGCGAAAGCCGCCTCGGCGCCTGGGCATCGGCGCAATCACGGCCGCTGGACAGCCGTGACGAGCTCGCCAGAGCCTTCGCGACCGTCTCCCACCAATATCCGGAACCGGCCGAGGTGCCACGCCCGCCGAACTGGTCGGGGTTCCGGCTAATCCCCGAGGCCGTCGAATTCTGGCAGGACCGGCCGCACCGCCTGCACGACCGTGTGGTGTTCCGCCGGAGCGGCCGCGCATGGCAAAAGCAGCGTCTATATCCATGATTTCCGGGCCATGATTTCCGGCGCCGCCGGCCAACGGTTGCGCAAGCGTGCCTCGTATGCGGCTGTTGTCGTTGGGACGCTGCTGATCGCCGTCAAGCTGGCGGCCTGGATCGGAACTGGCTCAGTTGCATTGCTGTCGAGCCTCGTTGACTCGTTTGTCGATGTCGGAGCGTCGCTGCTCAATCTCTTCGCCATTCAGCAAGCCGCCGTGCCGGCCGACCGCGAGCATCGCTTCGGGCACGGGAAGGCCGAACCGCTTGCCGCCCTGGCACAGTCAGCCTTCCTGGGCGGCAGTGCTCTCCTGCTGATGGCGGAGGCGATACGCCGGCTGGTGTCTCCGACGCCGGTGGTTCATGCCGTGAGCGGTATCGCGGTGATGGCGTGCGCGATCGTGTTGACCATCGCTCTGGTCACCTATCAGCGGCATGTCGTGCGGCTGACGGGTTCGCTGGCGATCGGGGCCGACGAATTGCATTACAGGAGTGATCTTGTACTCAATGGCAGCGTCATCGCGACACTCCTGCTCGGGAGCTGGCTATCGGCGCCAATCCTTGATCCGCTGGTTGGCGCCGCAGTCGGGATCTGGATCATTTATGGCGCGGCAAAGATCGCCCGGCTGTCGCTGACTCAGCTGATGGATCGAGAGTTGCCAGATGCCGAGCGGGCACTGGTGCGCAAGATTGCTGAGGGCCATCCAGAGGTTCAGTCGGTGCATGACATCCGCACGCGTGCCGCCGGGCCAACCGCGTTCATCCAGCTGCACATCGAGATGGATGGCGATATGAAGCTGCTGCGCGCGCACGAAATCTCGGACAGCGTCGAGGCCGACCTGCGGCGCGCGTTCCCTCACGCCGAGATCATCATTCACGAGGACCCCGCCGGAATCGAAGAAACGGTCATGTTCCCTGGCCCGGAACGGAGCGAGGACCCCTTGTCAGGCGACCTTGCGCAGGGTGAGGCTCTGCCAGACCTGCGATAATGCCCGCACCAGCGCCTCGACATCCTCGTCGCTGTGCAGCGGGCTTGGGGTCAGGCGCAGTCGCTCCGTACCGCGCGGGACCGTCGGGTAGTTGATCGGCTGCACATAAATCTGGTGGTCGTGCAACAAGGCGTCGGAGGCCTCCTTGCACAGCGCGGCGTCGCCAATCAGCACCGGCACGATATGACTTTCGCTCGGCATGACTGGCAAACCGGCCTCGATCAAGCAATGCTTGACCAGCGCGACGCGTTCCTGATGCCGCTGCCGTTCGGCTTGGCTTTCCTTCAGATGCCGCACGGCTGCGAGCGCACCGGCCGCCAAGGCCGGCGGCAGGGAGGTGGTGAAGATGAAACCCGGCGCATGGCTGCGCAGGAAATCGATCAAGGCGCTTGAGCCGACGGTGTACCCGCCCATCACCCCGAACGCCTTGGCCAGCGTTCCCTGGATGATCGTCGGCCGATGCAGGACGCCATCGCGCTCGGCGATCCCGGCGCCGCGTTCGCCGTAAAGCCCGACCGCGTGCACCTCGTCGAGATAGGTCATCGCACCATAGCGATCGGCGACATCGCACAACTCGGCGATCGGCGCGATGTCGCCATCCATCGAATACACCGATTCGAAGCAAACCAGCTTGGGCTGCTCGCGTGGCAACGCGGCGAGCCGACGTGCCAGATCGGTGGGATCATTGTGCCGGAAGATGTGCTTTTCGGCGCGGCTGTTGCGAATGCCGGCAATCATCGAGGCGTGGTTCAGCGCATCCGAGAACACCACCATGCCCGGCACGCTCGACGCCAAGGTCGACAACGTGGCTTCGTTAGCCACATAGCCGGAGGTGAATACCAGAGCGGCGTCGCGCCCGTGCAGATCGGCAAGCTCGCGCTCCAGCAGCACGTGGGTGTGTGCGTTGCCCGAAATGTTGCGCGTGCCGCCGGCTCCGGCGCCGGTCGCATCGATCGCGGCGATCATCGCCTCGGTCACGATCGGGTGCTGCCCCATGCCGAGATAATCGTTGGAGCACCATACCGTGACCTCGGCGCCGCTGCGATGATCAAAGGCCCGTGGGAACCGGCCACGCCGACGTTCCAGGTCCGCGAATACGCGGTACCGTCCTTCGGCCCGGAGAGCATCTAGTCGCTGTTTGAAAAAACCTTCGTAATCCATCGGGCAGCCAATGCGGGAGAAATCGTAGACTAGCACACCACTGGGTTGCGCGTCTGCGGGCGCGGTGTCGCGGTGCTCACGCAATAGTCGTCTCCTCGTCCGACGGCAAGATCAACGTCAGGAAAATCACAAAGCTCGACAATTGCAGCATTGATTCAGATCACGCGAGCGCCCGCAGGCGTCATCAAGGGGTGGCCTTGCAGACGAAAGTTGCCCGCGCCGGTAGCAGCACCGGACAGTATTGCAGATACCAATCAGTGCTGGCGGGTTCGGGCTGCGTCTTCGGGCCGCATTCCTGCTGCGCCTGCGCCTGGACCTCGGCGAGAGTTGTTGTCAACGTGTTGTAGCAGATCCCGACTCGCGGCAGCGGCGGTGATGCTTTGAGTGCGGCGGCAGGGATGCCGGCGGGCGGGGTTGCCGGTGCGCGCGGCGTCGTTGGGTAAGGGTCGAGCGCGCTGCACGACCCCAGGATGGTCGCAATACCCAGCACTGAGACGATACCGGCGGTCAGGGCTAAGCGCTTCATGCGATCTCTCTCAGCGCCTGTTCGGCAAACAGTCCGCATGCCATCAACCCGATATCGTCATTGTTGCGGCCGACGAGTTGTATCCCGATGGGAAGGCCTTGCGGTCCCCGGATCGCCGGAAGCGTCACACAGGGCGTGCCCAGTAGCGTCCACATCCGGTTGAAGACCGGATTGCCGGTGTAGGCCAACCCGGCCGGCGCCTCACCGGGGGCGGCCGGTGTCAGCAATGCGTCGCACTCACCGAAGAATGCCGGCAAACGATCCCTGGCGGTGGCGGTTGCGGTTCGCGCCCGGTCATATGCCTCGGCGTCGACCGCCAGCCCCTCCTCGAATTGCTGAGCCAGGCGTGGCGATATCTCCGCGGCACGGTCGAGGCGCTCATAGGCCAGGGCACGGACTAACTCGAAGCCCATAACGGCCTCCTGCGCGGACGTTATCCCGCGATGGTCATTCGGAACTTCAAGCTCGACCACCACCGCGCCGGCCTTCTCGAGCGCCGCCCGCGCATGATCCAGTGCGGTTGCCACGCAGGCGTCGGCGGCCTCCCACATCGGGGTGCGGTAGAGACCAAAACGTGGCAACCGGGTGGGCAGAGTCACGTCGCGCAGGCCCGGTCGCGCGGCGAGCACGCCGGCAAAAAACGCCGCATCGCCGACATTGCGGGCCATCGTCCCGATTGTATCCAAGCTGTCGCACAGCAGCTTGGCGCCGGCGCGCGGGATGACCCCGAAGCTCGGCTTGAACCCGACACACCCGCAAAACGATGCCGGACGTATCACCGATCCGGCGGTTTGCGTCGCGAATGCCAGCGGTATCATTCCCGCGGCGACGGCAGCGGCCGATCCGCTCGATGAGCCACCGGGCGTATGCGCCGCGTTGTGCGGGTTAGCGGTCTTACCGGGTGTAAAGCACGCAAACTCGGTGGTGACGGTTTTGCCGAGCACAATGGCTCCGGAGGCTCGCGCCAGAGCCACGCAGGCGGCATTCGAGGCGGGGCGGTGATGCGCATAGATGCCCGAACCGTACGTCGTCGGCATGTCGACCGTGTCGATCAGGTCTTTGACCGCGATAGGGAGACCATGCAGCGGACCACTCAGGGGACCCGCGTCTGCCCGACGCGCGGCGCTGATCGCGCTGTCGCGATCGAGGTACTGCCAGGCTCCGATCTCGGGCTCGACGCGGTCAATGCGATCGAGGTAGGCGGCAACCAGTGCCTCGACGGTCAGGCGCCGGCCCGCGATAGCTTCGGCGGCTTCGCGGGCAGACAGCATTGTAAGGTCCGGCATCGCGTGTCCTCAACGTCAACGCGTGTGAACCTAGCGCTTGCCTTGGTGTCGCGGAAGCGGTGATGTCTGTTCGGCGCTAGTATCGAACTGCCGCCGTCTCGTGGCCGTCTCGTGGCCGTCTCGTGGCGAAACCTCGGCAGCCGATGCATGCGCAACCGCGATCAGGAAGCCAGCGAAGAGGCACGCAGGACCGCCGCCTTGATGGGCTTGATCGTTATTCTGCTTTTGGCGATCGCCGGGATCGTGCTGTTCCGCGAGCTGCGGCGCACCGGTAACATCGAGGATTGCCTGATGGCCGGGCGGGGAAATTGCCTCCCGATCGAAGTGCCGCTGCGCCAGCCGCAATAGTGCCGACTGATGGGAGGCGGTAGCGTTCAGCCTGGCACGACCGGGTGCCCAAGGCGGGCACCCGGTCCACCCTGCTTAACGGTCGCCGCGTTCGCCGTGCCGCTCATTCCCGGGGCCGCGCTCCGGGCCGCGCCCACGATGCTCGTCACTGGCGCCCGCCGAGCTGCCGCCGGTGCCCATCGTCGTACCAGAGGTGCCTGAACCGGCGGTTGATCCGCCCATGCCCACCGTGCTCGCCGAGCCGCTGCCGCTATGGCCCGTGCCAGCGGCACTGCCGCCGGTGCCCATGCTGGTGCTGCTGCTGCCATTACCGGCACTGGCGCCGCCCAAGCCGAGCGTGCTGGCGGAGCCGCTGCCCGATCCACTGCCCGCCGCGCTACCGCCGGTACCCATGCTTACACTGCTGCTGCCATTGCCCGCGGTCGCGCCGCCGAGGCCAAGCGTGCTCGCCGAGCCGGTTCCGGAGCCGCCGCCGGCTGAGCTGCCGCCGGTACCGAGCGTCGTGCTGCTGGAGCCGCCGCCGGCCGAACTGCCGCCCATGCCGACGGTGGAACTCGATTGCGCATAACCGATCGCAGCCGTGCCGGCGAGTAGCGCAACCGCCAGCGCGCTGGCTTTGACCTTATTCCACATCACATCCTCTCCTGCGTTTGTTCTGGCCTGCCCGTCCTTCAGAAGATCGGGCGTCGTGACTTGAAGTTGCTGCTGAGTCTGATCGTCGCTAAGGACTCCATGAGCCGCTGAACAGCGCGTTCGTGACATAGAACGCTGTCACCGAGATTTGGGCCTCACGTTCGCGCAATTGCCTTACGGAAGTTAATAGGATCGCCTATCGGTTGATTTGTCGCACGCCAACCATGGCCTCGTGTTGCTGAGTCCTAGAAGGCATTTTTCTCTAGAGAGGGCACGATGAAATCTCAGCACTCAGCGGCAACCGCGCTGTCCGCGCTCCTAATTTTTGCCTTTGTCGGCGCGAGCCATGCGGCGGATCATGGCCAGGCAGGGGCGTCAGCATCGACGATCGGAGCCGGTTCCGGTTCGACCACGCCCGGCGCCGCCAGCGGCACGATTGGTACTGGCGGGAGCGCGGCAGCGGGCGGGACCTCGGCGTCATCAATGGGGCTCGGTGCTACGTCCTCGATCCCCGGGCAGAGTTCATCGACGCTTGGCACCGGCGGCAGCGCAAGTTCGGCCAATGGTGGGAATGACATGAGCCACAGCGCCGTACACGGCAGTGGCGGCGGCAAGCTGCACGGCCAGTCGATGGATCAGGCGCACGAGCAAGGCGGCGTCTGGAGCAAGTCGCACACCCAGACAAAGGTCAACGGCGATGATCTGACCAGCCGGACCAAATCGATGGCCCACGAACCCGGTGGGCCGCCGGTCAAGTCGACCACGACTTCGTCAACGAACCTCAACCAGTAGGTCCATCTCGTCAAAAAAGGCGCGTCCCGTGGGCACGCCTTTTTTCCTGAGGACTTATGAGCGGCTTATTGATCCTTGTCCTTGTATATCACGCAATCGGAACCGGCCGCGCTCGACGCCTGCGAGCCATCGCTGCTCGAGCCGCTGCCGACCGTTACCGAGCTCCCGGCAGCGCCGCCTGGAGAGACCGTGGTGGTGCCGCTCATCCCATTCGGCCCTGTCGTTATCGACGTGGAGTTGGTGGCGTGGTTATTGGAGTCGTGGCTGTCGCGGGTAACGACCCGGCAGGGCTTGCCGCTTGAGACCATGGTGCCGTTCGGTCCCGTTGTCACGGCGACGCTATCCGCGAATGATGGCGCGGCGACTCCGAGCACGCCGAGAATGACCGGAATGGCGGCAAATGAGATTCGCATCGCATCGATCTCCTGGAATGGCAGGGTGAACCCTTCTGAATAAAGGGCCGCTGTAATTCCCAACGCCCGGTGTACGGCGATAATTCCGCGCCGCCGCTTGTCGGGGCGTCGCCGGCCGGAATCGGCTGCCGCGGTCCCCCTCCTTGTCCGCCCGACCCGAACTCGTCACACTGCCGGTCGAATTGTGGAGCCTTGCCGACATGAAGAATCAGCCGCCCGTTCACACCGGACGTCATTTCCTGCAAATCCCCGGCCCGACCAATGTGCCCGACCGCGTGTTGCATGCGATTGCGTTTCCGACCATCGATCATCGCGGGCCGGAATTCAGCGATCTCGGCAAAGAGGTCATCGCCGGGATGCAGCGGGTGTTTCAGACGGAAGGCACCGTTGTGATGTACCCGTCCTCGGGGACCGGTGCGTGGGAGGCAGCCCTGGTCAATACGCTGTCGCCGGGCGATCGGGTCGTCATGTTCGAAACCGGCCAGTTTGCCACCCTGTGGCGGCAGATGGCGGGGCGGCTGGGAATCGAGATCGATTTCGTGCCGGGCGATTGGCGGCACGGGGTCGATCCGGCGAAGGTTATCGAAAAGCTTGCCGCCGACCGGGAGCATCGCATCAAGGCGGTGTGCGTCGTGCATAACGAAACCTCGACCGGCGTTACCACGCGTGTCCCGGCGATCCGGGCCGCGATCGACGAGGCGCGGCATCCCGCTCTCCTGATGGTCGATACCATCTCTTCTCTCGGCTCGATCGACTACCGGCACGATGAATGGGGCGTCGATGTCACCGTGGGCGGGTCGCAGAAGGGGCTGATGCTGCCGCCGGGGCTCGGCTTCAATGCGGTGTCGAAAAAGGCGATGGCGGCCTCGAAGACAGCCAAGATGACGCGGTCTTACTGGGACTGGCAGGCCATGGCGGAAAGCGGCCATACCGGGTTCTTCCCCTACACGCCGGCCACCAACCTGCTCTATGGGCTGCGCGAGGCGCTCAAGATGCTGCTCGAGGAGGAGGGCTTGCCGGCGGTGTTCCGTCGCCATGAGCGGCATGCCGAGGCGACGCGGCGGGCGGTCAACGGCTGGGGGCTCGAAGTGCTATGCGCCGATCCGCGCGAGTATTCGAGCGCATTGACAGCGGTGGTGGTGCCCGATGGCTACGATGCCGATCGGGTGCGCGAGATCATTCTCGACGGCTTCGACATGTCGCTCGGCACTGGGCTCGGCAAGATGAAGGGCAAGATCTTCCGGATCGGGCACCTCGGCTATTTCAATGATCTGATGCTGTGCGGCACCCTGTGCGGCGTCGAAATGGGCCTGCATCGTGCCGGCATCCCGCATCGCGCTGGCGGCGTTGCCGCCGCTCTCGAGTATCTCGGCGCCCTGCAGAGCGGGGCATGATCTCACGGACCGAATTCGATGCCGCGACAGCGGTGGTGCGTTCGGTCGTGCCGCCGACGCCGCAATATTGCTGGCCCTTGCTGGCGCGGCGGCTCGGCACCGAGCTTTGGGTCAAGCACGAAAACCATACGCCGATCGGCGCCTTCAAATTGCGCGGGGGCCTCGTCTATCTCGACCATGTCAGGCGCACGCAACCTGAAGTGATGGGGGTGATCAGCGCGACCCGCGGCAATCACGGGCAGAGCATCGCGTGCGCCGCCGCGCGGCTCGGCATGACGGCGACGCTGGTTGTCCCGCATGGCAACAGCACCGAGAAGAACCGCTCGATGCGGGCCTATGGCGCCGAGCTGGTTGAGGTGGGACACGATTTCCAGGCCGCCTATGAATATGCCATTGGCCGCGCCGAGGCGGAGCGGCTGCACCTCGTGCCAACCTTTCACCCGAAGCTGGTGCAGGGTGTCGGCACGTATGGGGTCGAACTGTTCGAGGCGGTGCCGGACCTCGATGTCGTTTATGTGCCGATTGGCCAAGGCAGCGGCATCTGCGGGATGATCGCGGCGCGGGACGCAACCGGAGCCAAGGCGGAGATCGTCGGTGTCGTGGCCGAAAACGCCGCTTGCTATGCGCTGTCGCTGGCGGCGGGCCATGCGGTCAGCACCAACACGGCCGACACGATCGCCGACGGTCTCGCCTGCCGTGTGCCGGACGAGGCTGCATTGGCGATCGTCCGCAAGGGCGTGGCACATATCACGACGGTGTCGGAAGCCGAGATACGGCAGGCGATGCGCACCCTCTACAGCGACACCCACAATGTCGCGGAGGGCGCGGGGGCGGCCGCATTCGCCGCAGCCTGTAAGGAGCGCCACCGCCTTGCCGGCAGGAAAGTGGCCGTAGTGCTGAGCGGTGGCAATGTCGACCGCAGCGTCTTTGCCGAAGTCTTGGCCGAGCCCGATATGGAATAGGACCGTGTGCAGGCTTATGGTCTGGCACGGAACCGGCCTGCAAACCGCTGATTGTTGAGGAATTCCTCGACAGCTGTCCGAGCGATCAGCGCCACTACCAGCTGATCGACGGTGTTGTCGTCGCGATGGCGCCGCAGGGAGGCGCGCATCAGATCATCATGATGAACCTGCCGTTTGAGCTAGATAGCGCCTTACGCGCGAACCATCCCGACAGCCCATTGCATGGGGCACCCGGCATCACTCCGTTTGGACTATCGGGCCGAGATCATTTCGAGCCGGATATCGGGTTCAGCTGCGGACCGGTAGAGCGCGGCATCCTGCTGAGCCGCTGCTTATCATCGAGATCCTCTCGCCCTTGACCGAGCGGGACGATTTATTCGCGAAACTGCCGGCCTACCAAGGGGCGCGCTCACGTAGTGGCTGGGTTCAGAGTGAGATCGGGGGTGTGGAGGCGCGCTTGCGCCTCGACATTATCGGGCTCTATATGGCACTTGGCGACGCTTACAGAGGGGTTCCCAGCCTCGGCCGCTGATCAGTCGCAGGTCATGTCGAAGGCACTGAGGCCGTTGCCGAGATACTCCGGCAAGGTAGCGTCGCCGAGCATGTAATCCGGATCGCGCGCGGCAATGCGCGCTTCGGCCTCGGCGATCGCATCGTCCCACTCTTCAATGTCATAATCGCCGCGCCCCAGCCAGATCAGCGCCAGCAAGTCGATCTGCTCATCGACATTGAGCCCGGCGATGAACTCGACCGCCTGATGGCGCCGATCGTCGTAGCCGGGGTATTCCTCCAGCGTTACGAGGCGGCTGTCATCGCCGGTGGTGGTGCTGTCCCCGGTGGTCGACGGCACCTTGCCCGCCAATTCGCGGGCCGCTTCGATCAAGGCACAGACTTTGTCGGCGCTGATGCGCAATTCGGGCATGATGTCCTCCGTTCCGAGAACAGGAACAAGAGAAGCGCCCGGAGCGATCCCTATCCTTTTGCGATCTCCCTCGCGATAACGAGGCGCTGGATGTCGCTGGTGCCTTCATAAATCTGGCAGACCCGGACATCGCGATAGATTCGTTCAACCGGGAAATCGCCAAGATAGCCGTAGCCGCCGTGGATCTGGATCGCGTCCGAGGCGACACGTTCAGCCATTTCGCTGGCGAAGAGCTTGGCCATCGCGGCTTGCTGCAGGCAGGGCTCGCCCGCGTCACGCAGTGAGGCGGCGTCGAGGATAAGCCCGCGCGCCGCGGAGAGCTGTGTTGCCATGTCGGCGAGGCGGAAGGCAACGGCCTGGTGCCCGATCAGCGTCTGCCCGAACGATTCACGCTCCTGCGCATAGGAAAGCGCGGCCTGATAGGCGGCGCGCGCCATGCCCAGCGATTGCGCGGCAATGCCGATCCGGCCGCCCTCCAGATTGGAGAGCGCGATGCGATACCCGTCGCCTTCATTGCCAAGCATCAGGTCGGGCGTGAGTTCCATCTCCTCAAACACCAGCTGGGCGGTGTCGGAGGCGCGCTGGCCGAGTTTGTGTTCGAGCCGGGCGACGCGATAGCCCGGCGTGTCGGTCGGCACGACAAAGGCGCTGATGCCCTTGCGGCCGGCTTGCGGATCGGTCACGGCGAAGACGATCGCGACATCCGCATGCTTGCCTGAGGTAATGAACTGCTTGGTGCCGTTCAGGACCCAGCGATTGCCGTGGCGCCGCGCACTGGTCTTGATCGCCGCCGCGTCGGAGCCGGCCTGCGGTTCGGTCAGGCAGAAGCAGGCCAGCATCTCGCCGCGAGCCATCGGCGCGAGAAAGCGCCGCTTCTGCTCGTCGGAGCCATACCGCAACACCGGTACGCAGCCGACGGAGTTGTGCACGCTGAGGATCGTCGAGATCGCCCCATCGCCAGCCGCGATCTCTTCTAGCGCCAGCGCGTACCCGACATGATCAGCGCCGGCACCCCCGTGCTCTTCCGGCACGAGCATGCCCAGAAAGCCGAGCGGCGCCAGTTCGGCGAGCTCCTCTTTCGGAAAGCGACTCTCGCGGTCGCGCTCGGCGGCGCCCGGCGCCAGCAGATCACGGGCAACCTCTCGGGCGGTGTTGCGCAGCAGGCGCTGCTCCTCGGTGAGGCGCATGGCGACGGTGAACCCTAGAACTGCACCCGTTGAGTCAACGCGCCGTCGATGATCAGGTTCGTGCCGGTGATAAAGCTGGCGCGCGGACTGGCGAGGAACACGACGGCGTTAGCAACCTCCTCGGGCGTGCCCATGCGCCCCATCGGGTTGCGGCCGAGCATCGTCGCGAACATATCCGGGTTCTGCTGCCGCACATTGTCCCAGACCCCGCCGGTGAAATAGACGTTGCCGGGCGACACCATGTTGGCGCGGACATTTTTGGCGGCGAGATTGCGCGCCAAGCCTTTAACGTAGGGCAGCAGCGCGGCCTTGACCGCCGCGTAGGAGCGCGTCGGGCCATTGATCTCCGCCATTGCCGTGCTGCCGATGATGACGATCGAACCGGCTTCCGACTGTTCAAGATGCGGCAAGGCGGCCTCGGTGCCGAACACGGTTCCCATAACGTCGATCTCAAAGCCGCGCCGCCACGCCGCTTCATCCATACCCTGCGCTATAGCGCTGACATTGGCGACGAAGATGTCGAGGCCGCCGAGCGCGCCTGCTGCCTCGTCGATCCAGCCGCGCAGGGAGGCCAGATCCGCGACATCGACCGTGCCGCCCGTGGCTCGCACCCCCGAGCGCGCGAGGTATGCGACGGTCTCATCGACGGCCGTGTGATTGCGAGCACAGATCGCGACATCACAGCCCTCGCCGGCGAGCAGTTTGGAGATCGCGAGACCGATCCCGCGCGTCCCACCGGTTATGATCGCTCTTTTGCCGCGCAAACCCAGATCCATCGCTCATGATCCTCACGACACTGCGGCCACGCTGCATTGGGGATATGCGCGCCGCTTGAGGTTAAATGTTCGGCAGTTCCCGCCTTTGTCCCTGTAGACTACGCCGCTCGGTCTGCCGGCAACAACAACCGACCGTCGCCCAGGGACACGCCTCGCACCATGCGTTTTGATTTGCAGCGCCTCGCCATTCGGGGCGCCGGGCGAGGTCGTCCGCCGATGCCGGCCGCCATCGTGTCGCCTCTGCCGCGCACGACGCGGTGGGGGCTGTTCGCCAACGGCGATTTCCGGCGACTGTGGCTGGTGGGGCTGGTGGTCTTCGGGGTCCGCTGGCTGGAGATGCTGGTTATCGGCGTCTTTGTTTATCGCGAGACCGGGTCCGCCTTCACCGTCGCCTCGATGACGCTGTTGCGGCTGTTGCCGATGGCGCTATTCGGCGCCGTCATCGGTGCCCTGGCGGACCGGGTCGAGCGGCGGACCTCCTTGATCGCGGTCCTGCTGTCGATGTTGACGACGTCACTGTGCCTCGCCGTCCTGGCCAGCAGCGGGGCGCTCGCGGTCTGGCATCTGGCGCTCGCGAGCTTTGTCAACGGGATTGCCTGGGCGGCCGATAATCCGGTGCGCCGGGTCATGATCGGCGAGGTGGTCGGCCCCGAGCAGATGGGGTCGGCGATGTCGATCGATGTCGGCGCCAACAATGCAAGCCGCATGCTGGGCCCGACGATTGGCGGTTTGCTGCTCGCTGGGGCAGGGATCTCGGGGGCATTCGCCGTCAGCGTGGTTTGCTACGCTGCCGCGGTGCTCACTGCCTGGCGCATTGGACACCGCAACGTTCAGCCGCACCCGGGCAACGGCGCGGTACTCTCGCGCATCCTGGAAGGGCTGATGATCGTGCGGCGCGATCCCCGTCTGATCGCGACCTTGATCATTACGGTGATCTACAACGTATTTGGCTGGCCCTTCACCGCGATGGTCCCGGTGATCGGCCAGGACAATCTGCATCTTGGCCCCAGCGGCATCGGCCTCCTGGCCAGCATGGACGGTATCGGCTCATTTTGCGGCGCGGTCGCGCTGGCGATGTATGCCAAAGCGGCACATTACACCCGCCTCTACATCGGTGGAGTCACGGCCTACCTCGTGATGTTGATCGTGTTCGCGCTGGTGCCGAACATCCCGCTTGCCGGGCTGGCGTTGCTGCTGACCGGGCTCACGAGCTCCGCGTTCAGTGTGATGCAGGCGACACTGGTCTACCTCGCGGCCCCGCCGGAAATGCGCGGTCGGCTTTACGGCGTGCTGTCGGTGTGTATCGGGTCAGGCCCGATCGGCTTCTTCTGGCTCGGATTACTGGCAGATGGGATCGGTGCCTCACTCGCCACGGCGATTACCGGCGGCATGGGGTTGGTGGCACTGGCGCTGACGGTTCGGTGGTGGCGGCGATTAATCGCCATTCAGTCTTTTGATACTCCGTGAAGCAGAAAGTGGACGATTAGGGAACAGCGCAATGACGGCAGCGTTTGCGGTCCAAGACTAAGTCACTGGTCATGACGAGGGAACGTGATGGAAGACCCGCAGAAGCTTCGCGAATTGGCCGCTTGGTATCGTGAGTTCGCCGAGAAGACTGCGAACCCCTCGATCTGGGAGGCGCGCTTGCGTATGGCGGAAGATCTGGAGCACGAGGCGACGCTGATCGAGGCCAGTCGTCAGCGCCACCCCGAACTCGCCGCCTGAGGGTGCGCTTACGGGCTAGCGAGCGGCGGCACCCGCGAAGCGCGACACGGCCAGTGTGATGTGGCCCGGCGAGCCGCCGGCCTGGAGCCGCATTACGGCCTGCCGGACGGCGGCAGTCGCGGCGTCGGACGTCGCGTAGATCGTCACGGTATCAATTTCCGGCGCGATATAGTGGGGCGCGCGCAGCATTGCGACCGGCGTCCATTCGCGCGGAATAACACTGCTGAACTTATCGGCGTATAGCATCACCATTCCGATATCCTGCGCGCGGACGAGGCGTCCCATCCAGGTCTTGTCCTGATCTTCAAGCAGCCGCGCTTGCCGCGCCGCCTCCGATCCCAACCCGTAGAGGTCCAGCACGTAATTGGGATTGCGGTAGCTGACCCAGCCGAGGTCATTCACGGCCACCGGTCCGGCGTAGTAATCCACCGCCAGCCGCCGCATCTGATATTGCTGCTCGTAAATGCCGCGTGCCGCGAGAGGGGTGGCCGCCGTTTCGACGACGTACAGTAAGCCGACGGAAATCAGAGCGATTGCGGCGAGCAGGTCGCCTATCAGGTTGGACCGGGCAAAGAAGCGCTCCATGGCACCGCGCCAAAGCACGAGATTGCCGGCGGACCCGATCGCCACGGAATAGACGCCATACCGCAGAAAACCGCCGCCGCGCCCGAACAGCAGCTGCGCCAGCATAGCGCCGACAATCGCGGCCGCGAACACGCTTTCCTGCCACAAGCTCCATTCCGCGACACGCCCTGGACTTGCCCGCCGCCGCGACACAAGCCGCCAACCGGTATGCGCGAGGGCAAGCGCCATCAGCACGGCGAGAGGCAGTTCTTCGCGATTGAAATTTTCCGAGGCGTTGTGGGCGATCAGGCCAAACAGCGGCGTGAATGCCGAGGACGGCCCGACAAAATCATTTGCCACCGCCGACTTCGCCAGTACCGAGCTGGGCAGGAGCGGCAATCCGAGGATGTGCATCGCGCCCATGTAGAGAGCCAATGTCAGCACGACCCCGAGCAGAGCGGCTGCCGCGTGTCGCCAGTGCCGGGTCGCCGCCAATGCGCCGATCGCCAGGATGGCGAAGGCGACCCCCTCAAAGCGCCACAACGGCATCAGGATGATCGCGACCACCAGCACCGCGTTGGCCCTGCCGGTATCGAAGGCCCGTGCCAGGCCGAACACGACGATGACGCAGGTGAGGGTGTGCAACGAGTGTTCCAGGCCGCAGAACACTACCCCGATCAGGTTGGTCGCGACGCAGAAAACGATCAGCAACACGCTCGCCCGGCCGATCTGTTCGCGCCGTTGCACGATGCCATAGCGGCAGAGCGCCGCCGCGAACGCCGCACTTGTGACGATCGCGGCCGCCGCATTGAGGACGAGCGGCGCCCATATCTGCCAGCGTGTCCAGGCAAACCCGGCAAGGACAAAGGGGAACAGGATGGAAGAGGCCGGCGAGGCGGCTTCCCCGGCATTGATCCCGAAATCACCCTGGGCGAGATGCCAACCCATTGCCAAGGCAATCAGCGGATCGTCGAGGCTGTAGACGAGGTGCCCGCCGCACCACGACAGGATCGCAGCGGTGAGCCCGATGATGATTGAGAGGACACCGAGACCGACCGCGATCTGCAAGCGCGCGCGGGTGCTGCAGGCATACGGTCGGGAGGAGGCGAGGGGGGCTGAGAGATTCATGCGCCTGGACAGCCATTGATGCAGATAACGGCGGCGTGGCTCGCTTTGTCCGGCATTGGAACCCGCGGCTGCGCAGACCATTACACGGCTAAGTGGAGTTTTGGTTAACGTGACGTCGAGTGGTGGCTCCCCCCTAATGCGGCAAGCGGCATCGTGCGCGCCCCTCGATACTCTGTTAGAACGCGATTGCGTAACGACGATGAATGGGCGGGGACGTTGATGAGGGCAAAGTCGCTGGCGCTTGTCGTGCTGGGCGCCGGGCTGCTCGAGCTGGCAGCGTCTGCAAACGCCGAGCCGCTCACCATCCGCGTCGGCTGGGTTCAGACTCCGGGACATCTGGCGCCTCTGGTCGAGGCGCTCGGCAAGAAGCACCCCGAGATCTTCAAGCATCTCGGCCAGAGCTATGTAATGCAGGCGGTGCGGTTCAACGGCACCACGCCGCAGATCCAGGCGCAGGCTATCAAGGAGTTGGAGATCGCTTCGCAGGCGTCGAGCGCCCTGGCGCTGTCGATCACCAACGCGCACCTGCCCGAGCGCGCCGTCGCCGATGTCTTGCAGGACGGCAATGAGGGGTACTTCAGCGAATTGTACATGGTCAAAGCCGATGGCCCGATCTCGAAGATCGAGGACATTAAGGGCAAGCGCATCGCGACCAACACGATCGGCTCGGCCAGTGACTCGGCGATGCGCACCATGCTGCATCGCCATGGCATCAAAGACAGTGACTTTACGACCGTCGAGACCAATTTCGCGACGATGCCGGCGATGATAGAGGGCGGCAAGGTCGACCTGATCGGCGTATTGCCGCAATTTGGCAAGGGCATCATCGGCAACAAGGATTACAAGGTGCTGTTCACGGCGCGCGACGCGGTCGGCCCCAGCGAGTCGGTGATGTGGGGTATGCGCGCCGATGTGATTGCCGCCAACCGGCCCGCCTACGTCGATTTCTTCGAGGATTACATCCGGGCGACACGCTGGTTTCTGGACCCCGCCAATCACAAGGAGGCGGTGGCGCTGGCCGCGGACGTCACGAAACTTCCGGCCGAGGACCTCGAATACGCCTTCACCAAGGAGGATTTCTACCGCTCGCCCGATTTGCGCCCGGAGATACCGCTGGCGCAAAAGGAGATTGATGAAAGCGTCTCGCTCGGCGTGTTACCGAAAAAGGTGACGCTGAGCCCGGAATACGTCGATATGTCATTGATCGAAGAGGCTAAGAACCGGGTCGATGGCAAGTAATTGGCAGGTCGTGAGGCCATGCTGCATTCTCTAGATTGTCGTCCCTGCGAAAGCAGCGACCCATGTTTACAGCGATCAAGTGGTTGCCCGGTGGGCCCCTGCTTTCGCAGGGAGGACAATGTTTTAAGTACCAATTGCTTAAGATAGGCACCGGGTTAGATGCAGGCGCAGATCGAGATTGACCGGGTCTGCCACACCTATAAGCCGGCGCGCGGCAGGCCGGTGCTGGCGCTCGATAATGTCTCGCTGGCGATCGGCGACCGCGAGTTCGTCTCACTGCTGGGACCGAGCGGCTGCGGCAAGAGCACTTTGCTGTACCTGATCGGCGGCTTTCTGCCGGTCGAGCAGGGCGCGATACGCGTCGAGGACAAGACGGTCAGTGGGCCTGGCCCCGATCGCGGCATCGTGTTTCAGCACTTTGCGCTGTTCCCGTGGAAAACAGTGCGGCAGAACGTGCTCTATGGGCTCGAAAAACAGGGCTTGCCGCGCGATAGCCGCGAGCAGCGGGCACAGCAATATATCGAGATGGTCGGCCTTGCCGGGTTCGAGGACAGCTATCCCAGCCAATTGTCGGGTGGCATGAAGCAGCGCGCCGCGATCGCTCGCACCCTGGCGGTCGATCCTCGTGTGCTGCTGATGGATGAGCCGTTTGGCGCGCTCGACGCCCAAACCCGTAGCTTGATGCAGGCGGAATTGCTGCGCTTGTGGCAGGCGTCGCGCAAGACGGTCGTGTTCGTGACGCACGATGTGCAGGAGGCGGTGTACCTGTCGGAACGCATCGCGGTGATGTCGGCGCGACCCGGGCACATCAAGGAGATCGTCGAGGTCGCCTTCGACAAAAACGATCCGGAACTGCAGCGCCGCCCGGCCTTTCTCGAAATGGTCGATCACGTCTGGAATCTGGTACGCGGCGAGGCGATCCGCGCCGAGCGCGGCGGTGCGGCGGCATGACCACAGTCGCGCAGAACCTGCAGCGTTATCTGCCGCTGCTGTTGCTCGCGATCGCGTGGGAGCTGGTGACCCGCGCGGGGCTTGTGCCGACCGCGGCATTGCCGCCGCTCGATACGGTCGCGACCGCCTGGGTCAAGCTGGCCGAGGGCGGCGATCTGTGGACCAACGGCGAGTCGTCGATCTCGCGCGCTGCGCTGGGGTTGGGTCTCGCGGTGCTGTGCGGCAGCCTCATCGGCGTCTCGATGGCCTGGTACAAGCCGGTTCGCATCGTGGTCAATCCGATCGTCCAGTTCTTCTACCCGATGCCGAAATCGGCGCTGATCCCGGTCATGGTGTTGTGGCTGGGGTTCGGCGACGCATCGAAGGTCACATTGATCTTTGTTGGTTGCCTGCTGCCGGTGACGCTCAGCGCTTTTAACGGCGCGCGCGGCACCGAGGAGGTGCTGATCTGGTCGGCCCGCAGCCTTGGTGCCAGCCGCGCCCGCGTCTTGTGGGAGGTGGTATTGCCGAGTGCCCTGCCGGAAATCCTCAGCGGCATCCGTACTGCGCTCGCGCTGTCCTTTGTCTTACTGGTGAGCTCCGAGCTGATCGTCGCGCGCGCCGGGCTTGGCTACATGATCGGTTGGCTCGGCGATGGCGGCGCTTACGACGCGATGTTCGCGGTGGTGCTTACGGTGGCGGCGCTCGGGTTTGCCGCCGACCGTCTGTATCTGATGTTCATGCGGCGCATCCTGGCATGGCGCGAATGAGCGAGGCCGATACCTCCATACTGGCTCGGCCGGCACCCGCGCGGTTCCGGTTCGACGCGGTGGCGGCGGCCCTCGCGCAGCGCGCCGGGGCGATTGCCTCGCTGCTGGTGCTGGTCGCCGCCTGGGAGGCCGCGTCACGCAGCGGCGTCGTCACGCCCTTCCTGTTGCCCCCGCTATCCGAGGTGCTGGGGCGGGTGTTCGATGACGCGCAGAGCGGCGACCTTGCGGTCAATCTTGGGCTGACGCTGTATCGCGCATTGACCGGGTTTGCGATTGCCGCAGTGGCCGGCGTGGTGCTCGGCATCCTGATGACACGGCAGCGCCTGGTACGCTGGTTTTTCGACCCGATTGTCTCGGTAGGCTTCCCGATGCCGAAGATCGCGTTTTTGCCGATCTTCATGTTGTGGCTTGGGCTCTATGATGTCTCGAAGATCTCGATGGTCGTGTTCAACGCGATTTTTCCGGTCATCACCGCGACGATGGCGGCGGCCGAGGGCGTGGAACGGCAATTGTTGTGGTCGGCACGCAGCCTCGGCGCCAGTGAGCGGCAATTGCTGCGCGAGATCATATTGCCCGCTGCCCTGCCGCAGATAATGACCGGGTTGCAGGTTGCATTGCCGATCTCGCTGATCGTGACGATCGTGACCGAGATGATGATGGGCGGCGAGGGGCTGGGCGGGGCGATGATCAGTTCGTCGCGATTTGCCGACTCGACGGGCGTCTTCGCCGGCATCGTCGAGATCGCGATCGCCGGCCTCTGCCTTGTCCGGGGCATGACGATGCTGCGCCGGCGCCTCCTGGTCTGGCATCAGGAAACGCGCGAAACCGCCACCGTTTGAGGGCAGGGCAGCCTTCCGTCACGTTCGCCCGCCCGCTATTCTCCCCCGACCAGACGTAAAATATTTCGGGAGGAAACCAGATGACCAGGACACTTACCCGGCGCACCGTGTTGAAGACAGCAGCGGCGACCACGACGGCGCTTGCGATGCCTTTTGTGCATGGAGCGCATGCCGCCGGTTCGCTGAAGGTCGGGTTCTGGGATCATTGGGTGCCCGGCGCCAACGATGTGATGAGCAAGATCTGCCACGAATGGGCCGAGAAGGAAAAAGTCGATATCCAGATCGACTTCATCACTACGGTCGGCGACAAATTGATCCTGACCGCCGCGGCCGAGGCGCAGGCCCGCTCCGGGCACGACATTCTGGCGATCCAGACCTGGTATGCGGTCGGCCACGCCGACGTGCTCGAACCGATGGACGATCTCGTCAAGCAGCTCGAACAGCAGAACGGCAAGGTGACCGCCGGCGCCGAATATCTCGGCACCAATGACGGCCACTGGGTCGCGGTGCCGGCCAATGTGGGCTGCCAGACCAAGCCGCCCTGCGCGCGCATCGACCTGATGAAGCAGCTCTGCGGCATCGATGTGCAGAAGATGTACCCGGCCGGCGGCCCGCCCGATAAGGAGCTGGCCGACAACTGGACCTGGGATACCTTTCTCGATGCGGCCGGCAAGGCGGCCAAAGGCGGCTCGCCGTTCGGCATGCCGATGGGGCAGGTCGCGACCGACGCGACCGATTGGGTCGGCGCGGTATTCGCCAGCCATGGCGCCTTTCTGATGGACAAGGACGGCAACATCACCGTCAAGACCGACCAGGTGAAACAGGTGCTGGAGTGGTTCAAAAAGGCGGTGCCGCTGTTCCCCGCCGACACCTTTGCCTGGGACGATGCCGGCAACAACAAATGGCTGGTTTCGGGCAAGGGCGCATTGATCATGAACCCGCCCTCGGCCTGGGCCGTAGCGGTGCGCGACATGCCGAAAATCGCCGAGCAGCTCTGGACCTTTGCCTCGCCCAAGGGGCCAAAGGGCCGCTATGAGCCGAGCCAGCCGTGGTTCTGGGGCACCTGGAGCTTCTCACCGAACAAAGCGGCGGCGAAGAGCCTGCTGACGCATCTGTCGTCGCGCGAGTCTGCCGAGAAATTCGTCGCCGCCAGCCACGGCTATGATCTGCCGCCCTGGGCCAACCTGCTCGACTTCAAGACCTGGGCCGAGGAGGGGCCGCCCAAGGGCACGCTCTACAGCTACCCGCCGCGCTATCCCGACCAGATCGTCTCGATCGCCTGCGCCCCCGCCCCGAAAAAGATCGCAAACCAGATCTACTCGCAGGCGACGATGACCAAGATGATCGCCCATTGCACCCAGCAGGGGCAGAGTATCGACCAGGCGATCGCCTGGGCCGAGCAGGAGATCGAAGGCTTCATGAGGAGTTAGAATCCCTTCCCGACGGCGGCGAGAGGGGGTTACAGGGCGATGATGTCGCCGTTGAGCGGGCATTCCGCGCAGGCCAGGTCGACGAAGGCGTCGGTGACGCTGGCGGGGCCGGGCAGGGCGGTGGCGTCTTCGCCGGGGAAGATACGGGCGCGCAGGCGAGTGCGCACGATGCCTGGCTCGATCAGATTGGCGCGTACCTGGGTTAGTGCGATTTCGCCGGCATAGATGCGCACCAGTGTTTCCAGGCCCGCCTTACTGACCGCATACGGCCCATAATAGGGCGGCGCGTCGCTGCCGAGACGGCTGGTGACAAAGATGGCCCGGCCGGCCGTGGCGGCGCGCAGCAGCGGGTCCATGGCCCGTATCAAGCGCCAGTTCGCGGTCAGGTTGAGGTCGATCACCTCGCCCCAGAGTTTCGGGTCGATATGGCCGAGCGGCGAGAAGGTGCCGAACAGCGCTGCGTTGCCGACCAGAACATCGAGGTGGCCATAGCGCTGATAGAGTACCGCTGCCAATTCGTCGATCTTGATGAAGTCTCGTAAATCCAGCGGCACCAGGGTCGCGCTGCCGCCGAACGCCCGGATGCGGTCGTCGAGTTCCTCGAGGCCGCCGACGGTGCGGGCGGTGGCCACGACATGCGCGCCCTCGGCGGCGAAACGCTCGGCGACGGCGGCGCCGATGCCGCGCGATGCGCCGGTGACCAGGGCGATCCTGCCCACGAGCCGGCCGCCGCCGCCATCTGCTGGGGTCACGGCGCGGTGCTTGGCCGAAACCGGGCGGCGCAGACGATGGCGATGATACTGAGTACGGCGGTCCCCATGAGGTAATAGCTCGGCGCCAGCGGGTCGCCGGTCAGGTGGATCAATTGGGTGGCGATGTACAGGGCCGAGCCGCCAAAGATCGTCACCGAGACACTGTAGCCGAGCGACATGCCGATAGCGCGCGTCTCGGTGGGAAACAGCTCCGAGAGGAGCGCCGGCAGGATGCCGCTATAACCAGCCTTGACGAGGCTCAACCAGCCGGCGGCGATGATCGCGGTGGTTAGCGACGGCCACGTCACCATGATCCAGAACACCGGATAGGCGGTGACCAGAAACAGGACGCACATCGCGATCATGATGCGCGGCCGGCCGACCTTGTCCGACACATGGCCGGCAATCGGCGCCACGGTGCTGAGGATGATGGCGCCGACCATCGTCGCGATAAAGCCAATGTATTGCGGCAGGTGCAGTTCCTTGGCCGCATAAGTCGGGATGTAGAGGATCAGGTAGTTCGAGCTGTTCGAGATGACCGAGGCGCCGACCGCGATCAGCACCTGCACCGGGTACCGCCGCAATAATCCGCGCAACGGGGTGCGGCTCGGTGCGGAGGCGGCGAATTCCGGCGTCTCGGCCATGTGGCTGCGGATATAGAGGCCGACCGGTCCGATCAGCAGCCCGAACAGGAATGGTACCCGCCAGCCCCAGGCAAGCAATTGATCGGCGCTCAGCCAGCCGGTCAGGATAACGCCCAGCAGCGAGGCAATGACTGCGGTGATGCCCTGGCTGGCCCATTGCCAGCTGGCGAGGAAGCCCTTGCGGGTCTCGGAATGCTCGACCAGGAAAGCGGTCGAGGTGCCAAATTCCCCGCCGACCGAAAACCCCTGGAGCAAGCGCGCCAGCAGGACTAGCAGGGGCGCGGCGATGCCGATGGCGTCATAGGTCGGCGACACCGCCATGATTGTCGTGCCGACCATCATCAGCATGATCGAAAGCGTCATGCCGCCGCGCCGCCCAAACCGATCGGTATAAGCACCGATGGCGATCGCTCCGAGCGGTCGCACCAGATAGGACAGCGCGAAGACCCCGAACGTGTTGAGCAGCGATACCGTCTCGTTGCTGCTCGGGAAGAACAGCTTGGAGATCGTCACGGCGAAGTAGCCGTAGGCGAGGAAGTCGAACCACTCCAGGGCGTTGCCGATCGAGGCGGCCACGATGATGCGCGGCACGCCGGGGCGCAGCGGTTCCGCCGAGAGGCGCCGGTTGATCGTATCGGTCGTCATCACCCCTCCAGAGGCATCGCCGGAGGCGCGATGGTCAGACAGGCTCCGCGAGGAGCGACAATTGCACCGAAACCTTGCCGTTATCCGCATCCGCCAGGGGGATCGGATAGTCGCCGGTGAAGCAGGCATCGCAAAAGCGCGGAGCGACTTCGTTACGTCCTGCTTCGCCCATGGCGCGGTAGAGCCCGTTGATCGAGATAAAGGCGAGGCTGTCCACGCCGATCAGCCGTGCCATCTCCTCGACATCGTATTTCGCGGCGAGGAGCTGATCGCGCGATGGTGTGGCGATGCCGTAAAAACACGGAAAGCTGGTGGGTGGGCTGGAGATGCGCATGTGCACCTCGCGGGCGCCGGCATTGCGGACCATATCGACGATCTTGGTCGAGGTCGTGCCGCGCACGATCGAATCGTCGACCAGAACGACCCGCTTGCCTTCGAGATCGGCCCGATTGGCGTTGTGCTTGAGCCGCACGCCGAGATGGCGGATCTGATCGGTCGGCTCGATAAAGGTCCGGCCGACATAGTGGTTGCGAATGATGCCAAGCTCGAACGGCACACCGGATTCCGCCGAATAGCCAAGCGCCGCGGGCACCCCCGAATCCGGAACCGGCACGACAATGTCCGCCGCCACCGGTGACTCGCGGGCCAGTTCGCGGCCGATCCGCTTGCGCGCCTCGTAGACGCTGCGCCCGTCCATGACACTGTCGGGACGGGCGAAATAGATGTACTCGAAGACGCAGACGCGCTTTGACTGGTGCACGAAGGGCTTGTCGCTGTGCACCCCGGTGGCGTCGATGATGACAATCTCGCCGGGCTCGACATCGCGCACGAACTCGGCACCGATGATGTCGAAGGCGCAGGTTTCCGACGCTAATATCCACGAATCGCCGAGTTTGCCCAGCACCAGGGGGCGCACCCCGAGGGGGTCGCGCACTCCGATCACCGCATTCTGCGACAGGGCGACCAGCGAATAAGCCCCCTCGATCTGCTGCAGGGCATCGACCATGCGCTCGACCACGGTCGGCTTCAGGCTCGTCGCGATCAGGTGGACAATGACCTCGGTGTCGCTGGTCGATTGGAAAAGGCTGCCGCGGCGCACCAGTTGGCGCCGTAGTTGATAAGAATTCGTCAGATTACCGTTGTGGCAGATCGCCAGCCCGCCGAATTCGAAATCGGCGAAGAGCGGCTGGATGTTGCGCAGCGCGACCTCGCCGGTCGTGGCATAGCGCACGTGGCCAATCGCCATCGCGCCCGGCAACCGGGCGATGACTTCCTTCGAGCTGAAATTGTCGCTGACGAGACCGGGCCCGCGATGTGCGGTGAACTGCTCGCCGTCATAAGCGACGATCCCGGCGGATTCCTGCCCACGATGCTGCAATGCATGCAGGCCGAGCGCAGTCAGAGCCGCGGCATCGGGGTGCCCGTAGACGCCGAAGACGCCACATTCCTCATGGAATCGATCAGCTTCAGCGTCGCCGGCCTTCAGCATCCGCTCACCTCAATCCAGCCCCGTGGGGAAGTCGTACAGATATAAGACTTAACAGCGAAGATTTCGAGATCGTGCCGCCGCATCAGTGTTGCGAACCGATCAGACGATCGAGCTGCTTCTGGTCACCGGGCTTGTATGCCGGTACCGGCGGCGGTGCCGGCGGGATCGGCGCATCGGCAAGCGGCGCGGCCGGTTTCGGGTGCATATAGGCTTCGGCTGCCTGCCTCGCTTGCGCCGCGGGGCTCAACGTCTTGACCGCGTCATCGAGTGCCTCGGCGCTCTTCACCTTCAGAGACTCCGGCAGGAAGCCGCGCAGCACGTCGGCGCCCTCATGCAGGTAAGGGGCACTTTTCGCTTCGCGGATCCACGGCGGCCGGTCGTTTTGCTGCGGCAGGCTGAGATCGAGCAGCAGATAGGCGAGGCAGACGAGAAACATGCCGCGGGCCAGGCCGAAGATGAAGCCGAGCGTGCGGTCGATTGGCGTCAATCCGGCGATGTGCACCACACGCGCGACCATCCCCGTCAGGATCGTCAGGATGATCAGCGCAATCACGAACAGGCCGAACCCGGCAATGACCTGCGACAGCAGCAGGTTATGGACGTGCTGATCGATTTGGGCGAAAGCCCAGCTGAAGCTGTAGAGCGTGATCGCGGCGGCGCCGATCCACGCCACGATCGACAGCGCCTCACGCACAAAGCCGCGTGCGAAGGCAAAAATCGCCGACAGCACGATGACGCCGATGACGCCGAGATCGAGGGGGTTCACGGCGCTGTGGCCAGCCGTTGTTGCGCGCCGGCCGCGATGCGTCGGCGCGGCGGCGACAATCGCGCCACCAACTCGCTGAGATGACTGATTGGTGTCACCGCGAGGCCTTCGCTGGTCCGCGTCTTGCGGCCGCCCCGGATCGGCGTCCAGGCCTCGGCAAAGCCGAGCTTGGCGGCTTCCTTGAGACGCGCATCGGCATGCGACACGGGGCGCACCCGGCCGGACAACCCGATCTCGCCGAACACAACCGTCTCGGCGGGTACCGGCATCTCGGTCAATGCCGATACCAGCGCCGCCGCCACCGCGAGATCCGCGGCGGGCTCAACGATGCGCAATCCGCCGGCGATGTTGAGGTAAATGTCGTTAGCACCGACCGACAGGCCACAGCGCGCATCGAGCACCGCGGTGATCATCGCCAGCCGGGTCGCATCCCAGCCGACAACGGCGCGACGTGGCGTGCCGAGCAATGACGGTGCGACCAGGGCCTGCACCTCGACCAGGACCGGCCGCGTGCCCTCGATCCCAGCGAATACGGCGGCGCCGGCAGTCTTGCCGGCCATCTCCTCGCCGGTCTCCGGGTCGGGCTGCGAGCGCTCGGCGAGAAATAGCGCCGATGGGTTCGGCACCTCGACGAGGCCGCAATCGCTCATCTCGAACACGCCGATCTCGTCGGTCGCGCCAAAGCGGTTTTTGACGGCGCGCAATAT
>JAFAYW010000202.1 GCA_019240125.1 Alphaproteobacteria bacterium | reverse complement strand
CGCATCGGCATCGCGGCGGTAATCCTCTCCGCTGTCCTCAGCCTCGCCGCCTGCGCCTCCCTGCTCTTCCTCCGCCGCCGCCCCGCGCGGATCGTTGCGGCGGCAGGCGAGTAATCGCGCATCGCGGTCGGCTCGCGTATATAGCGGTCATGCCTTATGCCAGCTTGCGCGATTTCATGGCCCGGCTCGAGAGGGAGGGGCGCCTGGTGCGCGTCGCGGCGCCGGTGTCACCGATGCTTGAGATGACCGAGATCCAGACGCGCCTCCTCGCCGAGGGCGGCCCCGCTGTCTTGTTCGAGAATGTCGTCGGCCTCGGCGGCCGCTACGCCATGCCGGTCTTGGTCAACCTGTTCGGCACGGTCGAGCGGGTCGCCTGGGGGATGGATCGCGAGCCCGCACAATTGCGCGAAGTCGGCGAGACGCTCGCCTTTCTGAAACAGCCGGAGCCGCCGGGCGGCTGGCGCGAGGCGCTCGATATGCTACCGCTGTTAAAGACGGTGATGGCGATGCGGCCGCGCACGATCAATTCGGCCACCTGCCAGGATATCATCCTGCAGGGCAATGACATCGACCTCAGCGCGTTGCCGATCCAGACCTGCTGGCCGGGTGAGCCGGCACCGCTGATCACCTGGCCCCTGGTCGTCACCAAGGGGCCCAGCGGGGCGCGGCAGGACGGGTTCAACCTCGGCATCTACCGCATGCAGGTGACCGGCCGCGACACGACGCTGATGCGCTGGCTGCGGCACCGTGGCGGCGCGCAGCATCACCAGCGCTGGCGCGCCACCAAACGCGAGCCGCTGCCCGCCGCCGTGGTGATCGGCGCCGACCCCGGCACGATCATCGCGGCGGTGACGCCGGTGCCGGATACGCTGTCGGAGTACCAGTTCGCCGGGCTGTTACGCGGCAAGCGGGTCGACCTCGTCGATTGCCGCACCGTGCCGCTCAAGGTGCCGGCCGAAGCGGAGATCGTCATCGAGGGGCACGTCTCGCTCGACGAGTACGGCGATGAGGGGCCGTATGGCGACCACACCGGTTATTACAACGCGGTCGAGCCGTTTCCGGTGTTCCGCGTCTCGGCGATCACGATGCGGCGCGATCCGATCTACCTCTCGACCTTCACCGGCCGGCCGCCCGACGAACCCTCGGTGCTCGGCGAGGCGCTCAACGAGGTGTTTGTGCCGCTATTGCAGCAGCAATTCCCCGAGATCGTCGATTTCTGGCTGCCGCCCGAAGGCTGCTCCTACCGCATCGCCGTTGTGTCGATGAAGAAGGCGTATCCCGGCCACGCCAAGCGCGTGATGATGGGCGTGTGGTCGTTCCTGCGGCAGTTCATGTACACGAAATTCGTCATCGTCGTGGATGACGACATCAATACGCGCGACTGGAAGGACGTGATGTGGGCGATCTCGACCCGCATGGACCCGGTGCGCGACACGCTGATGATCGAGAACACGCCGATCGATTACCTCGACTTCGCCTCGCCGGAATCGAGCCTCGGCGGCAAGATCGGCCTCGACGCCACCAACAAGATGGCGCCCGAAACGCACCGGGAATGGGGCCGCCCGATCCGCATGACCGACGAGATGATCGCCGATGTCACGCGCAAATGGGGCGAGTACGGGCTGCCCGGCAGCGGCAAGCCGATCTGGAAGTAGGTCGAATCCGAAGGCTAAAGACCTCCCCTGACGCGAAGGTCAATCATTTCGCCGCCTCCAGCATCGGCGCGGTCGGAGTGATCTCCTTGAGGCGTGGCAACACCTCCCTGCCAAAGAGCCGGATACTCTTTTGCGCCTCCGCGTGTGTCATGAAACCGGTGCGTCCGATCATCGTCAGATGGCCAAAGCCGCCGACATCGTCATTGAATTTCTTGATCTGCGCATAGACGCTGTCGGGGCTGCCGGCAAACATGATGCCTTGCGCCATTGCCTGCTCGACGGTGATCGAAAACAGTTTTTGCGCGTTCTGCTGCGCCGTGGCGACCCCCTTCTCGGGGCCGGCGGGCGATGCCTTGGCGCGGCTGCGCCAGGCCTGGCCGGCGATCTCCGGCGGCGCTGTGCCGGGCAGCAGTTGCGCGTATTGCGGCGCCGATTTGAGGCTGGTGTGCAGAAACCACAACAGCTTTTCGCCGATCCGCATGCCCTCTTCGTCGGTGTCGCCAACATAGACAAAGGCGCTGTAGGCGAAATTATCGGTAGAAACCGGCGGCAAGCCCGCCTCGCTGCGTGCGTTGCGGTAGGCGGCATAGGCGCGCCGGGTTCCTTCGTGGCCGCGCAACACGAGGGTGTGCACCATGCCGCGGCGTCCGACTTCGGCGGCGGTATGCGGGTCGCCGGTCGCCGCCCACATCCGGAGCCGATCCTGCCAGGGACGCGGCCAGATATTGACGTGGCGATGCGTGAAATGCTTGCCCTCCCAGGAGAACGGGCCGTCCTGATAGGTAAGCGCCTTGGCGATCAGGTCGATCGCTTCCCAGTACCGCTCGATATTGTTGACTGGGCTGGCATTGGCCGAGGCGTGCTCGGTGCCGCCGGATTTGACAAAGCCAAGTTCGAGCCGGCCGCGCGACACGACATCGGCGGTCGCGTATTCCTCGGCAATGCGGACCGGTTCGCGGCGCAATGAGACGAGGGTGCCAAGGCTGAGGATGCGCGCCTTGCTCGTCTGCCGCGCCAGGATGCTGATCAGCATCGGGTGGGCGCCGAGCAGAGAATTGATGCCAGCGTGATGTTCCGTGGCGCAGAGGTTGAGACCGACATCGTCGCACAGCAGATATTCGTCGATGACCTCCTCGAACAGGTCGGCGGCGACGCGTGGATCGCACCAGCGGTTGGGCAGGCTGGCGCGCACCGAGTCGGTGGCGTCGAGCACCGCCTGCGGCACGTAGGGATACGGCACTTCGCAGGTCCACCAAGCGTCCATGAGCCGCGCCTCCTAAGGGTTGTCCGGCCGTCAGTGGCCGAGGAATTTCGATAACGCGATCGGCCAGCGCGTCCGGCTGCTCGATCTCGGGGTGATGCCCGGCCGCGTCGATCAGGGCGAAACGCGCCTTCGGGATCAGCGCCGAATAGCCGCGCCCGTATGCCGGCGAGACCACACCGTCCGAGGCGCCCCACAGCACCAGCGTCGGGACCTCGATCCTGCCAAGCCAGCGCTTCAGCCGCGGGTTGTACATGTAAGGCTCCCACCCGTAGAGGCAGAGCGCCTCCTGATCGCGCGCGTGCCGGGTGAGCGCCTCATCCGGCATTGCGTCAAAATCCGGGGCCATGCGATCGGGGTCATGCCAGCTGCGCTGGCGCACCGTCGCGGGGTGCGTGTTGAAGATGTCGAGAATGTCGGGCGTTTCGCGATCGCTCAGCTTGATGCCGAGTGGGTCGACCAGCACCAGGCGCTCGATGCGGTGCGCGCAGGACGCGGCAATCTCGGCGGCAAGCCAGCCGCCGAACGATGCACCGACGAGCGTCACTTTGCCATCCGGCAGACGCTCGAGCAGATCCTGATAAAGGTGAACGAGATCATAGACCGTCTCGAAATCGGCGGGCCGCGTCGAGGCCCCGAACCCGGGATGCGAGGGCGCCAGAATGGCGGCGCGGCGCGACATCAGCTGGAGAAAGCGCGAGTCGCGGTCGAGCGGGTGGAAGCCGTGCAGAAAAACCAGCGGCGGACCGTTGCCGCTACGCACGACTTCGAGATCGATGTCGCGGATTCTCAGCCGCTCGGCGTGCTGCAGCGTCTCGATCATCGCCGTTTCCCCGCTCCTTCGCCTTCCTGCGGGAAGTGCGACGGGCTTACTGTTTCGCTACTGGATCACCGCATATTTCTCCCGCTCAGTCCACTGATAATATATTATCTGCCGGGAGAACAGTGATCCTGTAGAGTGCGGCATGCGTGTTGGAGAACGAAGTCAACTCATGCAGGGCGAAGGCACTCTCGCCATGTCGGCCTATGGCCGGTTGCGCCGCGACATTCTGACCGGCCTCTTTGAGCCCGGTGCCCGGCTGCCGCTCGACGCGCTGGGCGATCGATATGGCGTGGGGCTGACGCCGCTGCGCGAGGCGCTCAACCGGCTCTCCGCCGAGGAACTGGTGTTGCGCGAAGGTAAACGGGGGTTTCGCGTCGCGCCGGTCAGCCTTGCCGACCTTGCCGATCTCGCGATGACGTTGTGCTGGGTCACCGAAGTGACGCTCCGCCGTTCGATCGCCGGCGGCGACGATGCCTGGGAGGAGGCCGTCATTCTTGCCGCTCACCGGCTGCACCGCCTCGATGACCGGGCCCCGACGCGGGAGATCGGCATGGACCCGGAATGGGAGCGGCGGCACCGCGATTTCCATATACGGCTCATCGCCGCGAGCGGAGCGCCTCGTCTCAACGACTTCTTCACGACACTGCTCGACCGCTACGATCGCTACATGTATCTCGGGGTCGATGCGGCGGCGCGCCGGCCGCGCGATGCCTCCGCCGAGCACCGGGCGATCCTCGACGCGGTCCTCGCCCGCGATGCCGATCAGGCCGTCACCCTGACTCAAACACATATCCGCCGCACCGCGGAGATCGTTGAGGCCGCCTGGGGAGCGGGACCTTCGGCGTCCGCTTCCGGCCTGGTGCCAATCCCGGCAGCTTCGTAGTCGGAGAGCCGTTCCCAGCCGTCTATCAAGGAATGCGCGCCGGGTGTGACATTCATGTTTCGTTCGGCTGATAAGGGTGGTCTGGCCGAGGCGGAGCTGGGGATGTTCTGGCGGTTACTTGCCTACCTAAGCGGAGAAACGGTGTAGGCGGTGGCGGACGGAGATGGGTGAGCTGCTGAAATATTCATTTTCTGTGTTATTTCAAGCAGTCGGCATCCTTATTCTAATCTGCTCCTGCATAATTATTTACAATAGATTATGGATTTAGATTCAATACAGCTAATGAATGAATGGGTGCTGGTGAGCGCATTGCGCTGAGGGGCGTTGGGTAGTCCTATCCCTATAGGCTTTTATCACCCCCCTTAGTTTGGGGATACACGCACCTGAGGGTGCCTATGACAGGTCGAGAAGGTCTATCCTTCGACACATCATGGGTGACCGGAGATGCTGCTCGGCTCAACGCTTCGGCACTTTCAAGATCATCCTGAAGATGAATGTGCTGTTCCGGGGCGCGCTTGATCGTGCAACGGTTGTGGCGCCGGCTGATGCTGCGCGGTGTCCATTACACCAGCGCCGAGAGTCGGCTTAAACTGCTATATCTCCTGAACGACCCCTGGAAACTGGGATCATCCGAGCGTGAGAAGCAGCGATTTCTCTGGGCGAATGAGCTGATCCAGCGCGAGTTTCCCTCACAGAAGAGCATTCTCGAGATCGGTTGCGGAGAGGGGCATCAATCGAGCTACTTCGCGCGTCTGGGCGATTGCCTGTACGGGGTTGATATAAGCAGCCGAGCAGTTGGACGAGCGCGGCGGCGGTGCCCCACAGGACATTTTGTCGTGGGAAATGCGCTTAGCTTCGTGCCGGTGCGGTACTTCGATCTCGTGGTCGCCGCCGAGGTCCTCTATTACTTGCGGGATATCGACCTCGTATTGGATCGGATGTGTTTGCTCGGAGCCGCATGCCTCGTCACCTACTTCAATCACCACGCCGATCGGCTTGATCCTTTTTTCGAGGGCCGCGCGACGACGAAGGCGAGCTTCAGTTCCGAGGGGACAAGCTGGACCGCGAGGTGGTGGCATAATTCTCCCCGCGCGTAGTCGGCTCTGCCCAAAGCGGACCACGCTGCCATCCGGCGATCGGCTTGGCGCGCGGCTGCGCACTGCCCAGGCTGCGCACTGCCCAGGCTGCGCATTGCCCAGGCTGCGCACTGCCCGGGCTGTGCAATACACGGAATGCGGGCTGCGGCAGCACGTGGCGCTTGGCAGCCCTTGTCCTTGTCTAGACTGTGCCGCAGCCCCAGTTGCGCTGGGGAGAGACGATTGCGGGCTAACCGACGCAGTATCTCCCGGTTGAGGCTCTTGGAAGAAAATAGATGGCAGATCAGAAGCTCACGCAAGAAACCGCCAATGACATCGATTTGCTGCACGACGTGATCGGCCGGGCGCTGCGGGCCGGCGCCGACGCGGCCGATGCGATCCTCGTCGAGGGCATCTCGCTGTCGCATGCCCGCCGGCTCGGCAAGGTCGAGAAGCTGGAGCGCAGCGAGGGGCAGGATCTCGGGTTGCGGGTTCTGGTCGGCAAGCAGCAGGCGATGGTGTCGACCAGCGACCGGTCGCCCAAGATGCTTGCGGAATTGGTCGAACGCACCGTCGCGATGGCCAAGGCGGTGCCGGAAGACCCGTTCTGCGGTCTCGCCGATCCTGGCCAACTGGCACAGGACTGGCCGATGCTCGACATGCTCGACCCCGAGGAGCCCGCGGCGGAAACGCTGATCGAGCGCGCCCGTGCCGCCGAAGAGACCGCGATGGCGGTCAAGGGTGTCACCAATTCCGAAGGCGCCGAGGCCGGGTGGGGCCGTTCGCGGGTCGCTTTGGCCGCGAGCAACGGCTTTGCCGGCGGCTATGGCGGGTCGCACCATGGAGTTAGCGCCTCGGTGATCGCCGGCACCGGCAACGGCATGGAGCGCGATTACGATTTCGGCAACGCGGTCTACGCCGCCGATCTGCGCGACCCGGCCGAGATCGGCCGCAGCGCCGGCGAACGCGCCGTCCTGCGCCTCAATGCCCGCAAGATGCCCACCGGTAAGGTAACCGTGGTGTTCGACCCGCGCGTTTCGCGCAGCTTCCTGTCGCACCTGCTGGGTGGCATCTCCGGCCCGTCGATCGCGCGCGGCACCTCTTTCCTCAAGGACAAGCTCAACCAGCGCATCTTCCCCGAGGCGATCACCATTGTCGAAGACCCGCATCGCCAGCGCGGCCAGCGCTCCAAGCCGTTCGATGCCGAGGGCTTGCCGAACCACCGCCGCGCCTTGATTGACAAGGGTGTGTTGACCACCTGGCTGCTCGATCTGCGCTCGGCGCGACAGCTTGGCCTGCAATCGACCGGACATGCGGCGCGCGGCACCGGCTCGCCGCCCGGTCCCTCCGCCACCAATATCTGGCTCGAACCCGGCAGCATGACCCCCGCCGAATTAATGGCCGACATCAAGAGCGGGTTCTACGTCACCGAGTTGATGGGGATGGGGGTCAACGGCATCACCGGCGATTACAGCCGCGGCGCCGCCGGATTCTGGATCGAGGATGGCGCGATCGCCTTTCCGGTCAGCGAGATGACCGTCGCCAGCAACCTCAATGACATGTTCGCTCGCATGGTCGCCGCTAACGACCTCGAATTCCGCGTCGGCGCCGACGCCCCTACCATCCGCATCGATGATCTGACGGTCGCTGGCTCCTGACCTTACGGCGCGCCGCGTCCGCCTAACGGCAATCGAAACCGCGCTGGGTCGGACTGAGCGTCAGGCGCTGGCCAGCCACTTCGAGATCCATCTGCCGCGGCGCGACCCATCGGTATTCGCCGCGGCGCATTGCCTGCCGTACGCTATCGCAGGTGAACACATTGCTAATTGAGCCGATCGGCTGCCACACGCCGTCGGCATTCGCCGTAAACGCCACACCGGAGCTCCACTTCGCGGTGCCGGCGACGATAATCATCGCCGTGCCATCGCGCGCGCCGGTGATGTATGCCTCGCAAGGCTCGCTGGAGTTGGTCAGGCATCGGGGTAGATCGTATGGGCGTTCAACCGTTGCCCAGTTCTGGTCGAGGAAATGCTGCGGCAATGTATGGCCAGTTGGATAGACAGGGATGCGCGCGAGCTGCGCCTGATCCGGTGGCTGCGTCTCGTACCGGTTGGCAAGGGCCAGGGCGCGCGCTGCCTCACGCTTCACGTCGGGATTCGTCCATGACGCGTCTTTCAGCTGTTCGAGGGCAGCGCGGCCATAGCGGCCCGAATCGAACCGCAAATACTTGAAATCGAACTCGGCGGGAGTGACGCGGCCTGCCGCGAGCCGGGCGACCTGATCGGCGACCGCAAGCCGCGCCGGATCGGCGATCGTCGTCAGCGCCACGATCACCGCGACGATTAAGCCGGCGGTGGCGATGTTGGTGGCTTCGAGCCGCTTCAGCCAGCGGACGCTTGCCACGGTGCCCGAGGCATAGCCGACGGCGTAGAGGCCGCCGATGACCGTGCAGGCCACCGCGATGACGCGCGCCTCGGTCCAGCCCCGCTGGCCGATCCGCAGGGTAAGCCCATAGGCCGAGATCGCGACAAGCACCGGCAAGCACAGCGCCGCGGCCGATCCGGCCCAACGCAATGGCGAGGGGAGAATGGCTATGGTGCCATCCCGGTAAGCCGTATTGATCAGGACGATCAGGACCGCTGCCGCTGCCAGGACGATTTCGGCGCCGTGGCTGGTGCGCCACAAGGGCGCCAGTCCGGTGAACGGCAGCGTTGCGATAAACGCGACGATCAGCAGCGCCGCCAAGGGCAGGAGCCAGGAAAGCAGCATGTGCAGCAGGTTGCGCATGCCCTGCACCAGGCCGGCGCGGATATCGGTCAGGTGGAGCGCAACAGCCACCGCAAGGGTGCTCGCCGGAATGGCAAAGGAGCTGTGTGTCAGGAGTTTTTTGAGCGCATCGATGCCGATCAGGTCGAACAATCCCGCGCCCAGCCAGAGAACACCCCAGAACAAGCCGAGAAACAGCACTGCCAGCAGCAGCTGCACCTCCTGTTTCCAGGCGATATCGAAATAGGCGCGATAGGACGCGATCAGTCTCCGCTCGGCGTCAGCGGCAACAATCAGGGATTGCGCGATGAACAAGGCCAGCGCGGCGGCTGGGAAAATCTGCGGCCTGGGATCGAAATCATTCGCCGTAGCCGATCCGGCCGCGGCCTGATGTAGCTGCATCGAGCCGCGCGCCACCTCGTGCAGTCCCAGAAAACCGACAAACAGCGCCGCGCCGATAAGCCAGCAGGCGAGGGTCGACGGCCGCAACGATCCGATCGTCGTCACCGCGGCGATCGGCAGGAACAACCCAATCAACAAGGCGGGGCCGAACACATTGAGGTTGGTGCTCGGCCAGCTATGCGTTTCAGCCGCGTGGAATAGCACCCATAGCATCGCGCCCTGAGCCAGGCCGATCAGCAAACGAATGGCGGCGAACCGTGAGCCGAACGTGGCGGGCGACAGCTCGTCAGTGGACACAAATACGTCCTGGTCGTATCGGCAATGGCGGCGGGCCCTTCGGGCGCCGCTACCCGGCGCGGTTCATGCGGTTGCCGACCAGATCATCGACCACCGCCGGGTCGGCGAGGGTCGAGGTGTCGCCGAGCTGGCTCGGCTGGTCTTCGGCGATCTTGCGCAGGATGCGGCGCATGATCTTGCCGGAGCGGGTTTTCGGTAGGTTAGGGGCCCATTGCACGAGGTCGGGCGAGGCGATCGGGCTGATCTCGGTGCGCACCCATTGCACCAACTCGCGGCGCAATTCCTCGTTGGGCTCCTCGTCCGCGCGCAGGGTCACATAGGCGTAGATGCCCTGGCCCTTGATGTCGTGCGGGTAGCCGACGACGGCCGCTTCGGCGACCTTGGGGTGCGCCACGAGAGCGCTCTCGATCTCGGCGGTGCCGAGCCGGTGGCCGGCGACATTGATCACGTCATCGACGCGGCCGGTGATCCAGTAGAACCCGTCCTCGTCTCGCCGCGCGCCATCACCGGTGAAATAATGGCCGGGGAAGGTCGAAAAATAGGTTTCGACAAAACGCTTATGGTCGCCGAACACGGTGCGCATCTGCCCCGGCCACGACCGCGCCAGGCACAGATTGCCCTCACAGGCGCCGTCGAGCTTGTTGCCCTCGCCATCGACGATGACCGGCTCGACCCCGAAAAACGGCCGCGTCGCCGAGCCGGGCTTGAGCGGCGTCGCGCCGGGCAGCGGCGTGATCAGGATGCCGCCGGTCTCGGTCTGCCACCACGTATCAACGATCGGGCAGCGCTCATCGCCGACATGATTGTAATACCAAAGCCATGCCTCGGGGTTGATCGGCTCGCCGACCGACCCCAGCAATTTCAGGGATTTGCGGCTGGTCTTGCGCACGAACTCCTCGCCCTCGCGCATCAGGGCGCGGATCGCGGTCGGCGCGGTGTAGAAGATGTTGACCTTGTGCTTGTCGACCACCTGCCAGAACCGCGAGGCGTCGGGGTAGTTCGGCACCCCCTCGAACATCAGCGTCGTCGCGCCATTCGAAAGCGGTCCGTAGACGATATAGCTGTGCCCGGTCACCCAGCCGACATCGGCGGTGCACCAGTAGACGTCGCCGGGCTGGTAGCCGAAGACGTATTCGTGCGTCATCGAGGTGTAGACGAGATAGCCGCCGGTCGTGTGCAGCACGCCCTTGGGCTTGCCGGTCGAGCCTGACGTGTAAAGGATAAACAACGGGTCTTCCGCCGACATTTCCTCGGGCGGGCAGTCGGCCGAGGCGGCGGCGCAGGCCTCCTCGTACCAGACATCGCGGCCGTCCACCCAATCGATCGCGCCGCCGGTGCGCTTCACGACAAAGACAGTGCTGACATCCTTGCACTGCTTGCAGGCGGTGTCGGTGTTGCGCTTCAGCGGCACCTTGCGGCCGCCGCGCAGCCCCTCATCAGCGGTGATGATGACGGTCGATTGGCAATCCTCGATGCGGCCGGCGAGACTGTCCGGCGAAAACCCGCCAAACACCACGGAATGCACCGCGCCGATGCGGGCGCAGGCGAGCATCGCCACGGTCGCCTCGGGAATCATCGGCATATAGATCGTGACGCGGTCGCCCTTCTTAACGCCGCGCGCCTTCATCGCATTGGCAAAGCGGCAGACGCTCTCGTGCAACTGGCGATAGGTGACGTGAGAGGCCTCGGCCGGGTCGTCGCCTTCCCACAGGATCGCGGTCTGGTCGCCGCGCGTCGCGAGGTGACGGTCGACGCAATTGTAGCAGGCGTTGAGCGTGCCATCCTCGTACCAGCGGATCGACACATCGCCCTCGAACGAGGCGTTGCGCACCTTGGTGTAGGGCTTGATCCAATCGACGCGCTTGCCGTGCTCGCCCCAGAACCCATCCGGGTCGGCCAGCGAGCGC
>JAFAYW010000148.1 GCA_019240125.1 Alphaproteobacteria bacterium | reverse complement strand
TACCCTTGCTCACGATCGTGCTCTTCGTGTTCTTGCCGATATGGATCATCTTGGTGCCCGTATCGGCCTGCTGCTTGTTATTGGTCAGCGCTACCGAATAAAACTCGCCGACCGCATTGTCTCCCTGCAGAATCACGCTGGGATATTTCCAGGTGATCGCCGAGCCGGTCTCGACCTGCGTCCACGAGATTTTCGCGCGGGCGCCGCGGCAGTGGCCGCGCTTGGTCACAAAATTGTAGATGCCGCCTTTGCCCTCGGCGTCGCCCGGGTACCAGTTCTGCACCGTCGAGTATTTGATCTGCGCATCCTCATGCGCCACCAGTTCGACGACCGCCGCATGAAGCTGGTTTTCGTCGCGCTGCGGCGCGGTGCAGCCTTCGAGATAGCTGACATAGGCGCCCTTGTCGGCGATCAGCAAGGTACGCTCGAACTGGCCGGTCTTGGCCGCATTGATGCGGAAATAGGTGCTGAGCTCCATCGGGCAGCGCACCCCTTCCGGGATGTAGGCGAAGGAGCCGTCGCTGAACACCGCCGAGTTCAGGGCCGCGAAGAAATTGTCGCCCTGCGGCACGACGCTGCCGAGATACTTGCGCACCAGATCCGGGTGCTCGCGCACCGCCTCGCCAAACGAGCAGAAGATGATGCCAAGTTCGGCTAGCTTTCTCTTTAAGGCCGCCACCACCGAGACGCTGTCGAACACGGCATCAACCGCGACACCGGCCAAGGCCTCGCGCTCGCGCAGCGGAATGCCGAGTTTTTCGTACATCGCCAGCAATTCGGGATCGACCTCGTCGAGCGATTTCGGCGCGTCACCCTGCTTTGGCGCTGAATAATAGGTCGCGCCCTGATAATCGATCGGCGCGACGTTGAGCCTGGCCCAATGCGGCGGTGTCATTTCCTGCCAGGCGCGAAACGCCTCGAGCCGCCATTCGAGCAGCCATTCCGGCTCGCCCTTTTTGGCCGAGATAAACCGCACCGTGTCTTCGTTCAGACCGGGAGGCGCGGTATCGGCCTCGATATCGGTGACAAAGCCGTATTTGTAGCCCTCCTGCGAGAGCGTACGGATCGTGTCGCGGGTTTCGAGAGAAGCGCTCATTGGGCGGCTTGCCTATCGCGATTGTTGTCGCGCACCGCAACGGTCGGCGCGAAGGTGAAGGGAGTGATCATGTCGGCCAGCGAAATCGCCGACAGGGCGGTGCCGACGGCGCGGTTGATCGCGCCCCAGTGCGGGCGGGTCGGGCAGTAGGTCGTGCGCTCGCAATCGCCGGTGTGGACCGAGCATTGCGTCAGCCCGATATCGCCATCGATCGCGGCGATGACTTCGGCAACCGAGATTTCGGCAGGCTGGCGCGCCAGCCGGTAACCGCCAGCAGCGCCTCGGGTCGCCAATGCCAGACCGGCATGCGCCAGCGCCTTCAGCACCTTGGCGACCGTCGCGGGCGGCAGATGTGTCGCCGCGGCAATCGCGGCGGCGTTTTCCTGCCGCTCGGGGGCGACCGCAAGATGGGTCGCGACAATGACGCCGTAATCGGCGAGTTTGCTCAGGATGATCATGGGTCGATCGTTTCTGTGACCAGCAATTCGGACCGATCTGGTACGGGATACATCGGCATCTGAGAGGCCGTGGTCAAGCCCCAATTGGTGCGGCATGAGAGGGTTGGATGGGTGAGCCGGATTGGCTGCTATGGGCGCGCGAATTACAGGCGATGGCGCAGATCGGCCTGACCTTTACCAAAGACCCGTATGACAGCGAGCGCTACGAGAAGATCCGGGGGCTGGCGGCCCAGATGATGGCGGCGCATACCAGCCTCGATGCGGCCCGCATCGAGGCGCTGTTCACCGAGCAGAGCGGCTACGCCACGCCCAAGATCGATGTGCGCGCCGCCGTGTTTCGCGAAGACGGCGCGTTGCTGATGGTGCGCGAGTCGACCGACGGCAAATGGTCGTTGCCGGGCGGCTGGGCGGAAGTCAATCAGTCGGCGCGCGACGCGGTGATTCGCGAAGTCAGCGAGGAATCCGGGTTCGACATCGAGCCGGTCAAGCTCGCCGCGGTGTTCGATCGCGCCAGGCACCCGCACGTGCCGCCGCGCCCGTTCTCGATCTACAAGATGTTCTTCATCTGCCGCATCACCGGTGGCGCCCCCCGGCTCAGCATCGAGACCACCGAGATCGGGTTTTTCGCCGAGCATGAGGTGCCGGCCGACATCTCGGTGCAGCGCATCGTGCCGCATTACCTCGATCGCATGTTCGCGCATTACCGCCAGCCGGAATTGCCGGCTGAGTTCGACTGAGGCGTTCGACTGAAATGCTTCACAGGCGCAGGCGGAATCACTAGGTTACGGCTCTAACTTCCCAGGCGATTTTCCGACCATGAGCTTCCTTGCCGACCGTCTCGCGCGTGTAAAGCCGTCCGCGACCATGGGTATCACCGCCCTCGCTACCGAGCTGAAAGCCACGGGCCGTGATATCATCAGCCTGTCGGTCGGCGAACCCGATTTCGACACGCCGGAAAACGTGCGCGAGGCTGGTATACGGGCGATCCAGACCGGCGAGACGCGCTACACGACGTTTGACGGCCGCATTGAGCTGAAACGCGCCATCGTCGACAAGTTCAAACGCGAGAACGGCCTGACCTATGACACCTCGCAAATCACCGTCAGCAGCGGCGGCAAGCAGGTATTGTACAACGCGATGGTCGCGACGCTGAGCCCCGGCGACGAGGTCATCATCCCGGCGCCGTACTGGGTGTCGTACCCCGAGATGGTATTGCTGTGCGACGGCGAGCCGATTCCGGTCGCGTGCTCGCAGAATAACGGCTTCAAATTGCGGCCGGAGGATCTGGAAGCGGCGATCACGCCCAAGACCAAATGGCTGATCCTCAACTCGCCATCCAACCCGACCGGCGCGGCCTATACCGAGGCCGATCTGCGCGCTGTCGCCGATGTATTGCTCAAGCATCCGCATGTCTGGGTCATGACCGACGACATGTACGAACACGTGATCTACGACGATTTCGACTACAAGACGATCGCGCAGGTCGAGCCAAAGCTTTACGACCGCACCTTGACGGTGAACGGCGTCTCGAAGGCGTATTGCATGACCGGTTGGCGCATCGGCTATGCCGGCGGTCCGCGCGAGTTGATCAAGGCGATGGGGTCAATCCAGTCGAACTCGACGGCCAATCCGTGCTCGATCAGCCAGGCGGCCGCGATCGAGGCATTGAACGGCCCGCAGGATTTCATCCCGGTGCACAGCAAGCGCTTCCAGGAGCGGCGCGATCTGGTGTGCGACGCGCTGAACAAGGTCCCCGGCCTGTTCTGCCCCAAGCCGGAGGGAGCCTTTTACGTGTACCCGTCCTGTGCCGGCGTGCTCGGCAAGCGCACGCCGCAGGGCAAGGTGATCGAGACCGACGAGGATTTCGTGAAATACCTGCTCGAGGCCGAGGGGGTCGCGGTGGTGCATGGCTCCGCGTTTGGACTGGCGCCACATTTCCGCATTTCGTATGCGACGTCGAACGAGCAACTGCGCGACGCCTGCGAGCGGATCGACCGCGCCTGCCGCGCTCTGCAGTAAATCGCCGCGAAATCGCCGAGCGGCCGGAGGACAACAACTGTGGCTTCGCAAACGATGAAGAGGGCGGGTGATTGGCGCTATGCGACGTGGCTCGCGCTGCTTGTCGCCGCCAGCGCCGCGTTCACATTGGGCTTTGCCTGCGCCGTGCCGTTCGCGGCGTTCGGCGCGGCGACGGCTCTGACCCTGCCGCGGCGCGGTGCGCTATTGGTGGCATTGGCGGTATGGTTGGCGAACCAGGCGATCGGGTTCGCCATCCTCGGCTACCCTTGGAATGGCGAATGCCTGACATGGGCCGCCATCTTCGGCGGTGTTTCGATACTGACGACGCTGGCCCCGCTATATCTGGCCAATCAGTGGCGAGGCCTCACTCCGGTTTTTCTTGCCGCGCTCGCGTTCATGGCCGCCTTTGGCGTCTATGAGGGCGGCCTCTACATCATCTCGGCGACAGTGATGGGCGGCGTCGAAATCTATACCCCGGTGACCGTGCTGCGCATTTTTGAGATCAACTCAGCGGCTTTCGCCGGGCTGCTCGCGCTGAGCCACCTCGGCAAGGCGCTGACCCCGGCTGTCACGCCGGCATTGGCACGCGTTTAGCGCTTCCTGAGCAGGCCGCTACTCGCCCCGCCAGCGGCGGGTAGCCTCGTTGTCCTCGGAGCGGGCCTCGACCCAGCGCTCGCCCTGCGGCGTTTCCTCCGCCTTCCAGAAGGGGGCGTCTGTCTTCAGCCAATCGATCAGGAAGTGACACGCGGCCAGCGCCGCCTCGCGATGCGGCGAGGCAGTAGCGACCAAGACGATGCGGTCACCGGGTTCCAAGCGCCCGTAGCGGTGAATGACCAGCGAGGCCGAGAGCGGCCAACGCCGATTGGCCTCGGCCTCGATCTCGCGCAGCTTTTTCTCGGTCATCCCCGGGTAATGTTCCAGCGTCAGGGCGGAGACCCGTTCGGGACCGCCCATGTCGCGCACCAGCCCGGTGAAACTGGCCACCCCGCCGATCGTGTGATCGCCGGCGGTAAGGCGCTCCAACTCGCGCCCCACATCGAAATCCTCGCGCTGCACCCGGATCATCATCAGCCTCCGGTAACGGGCGGAAACAGCGCGATCTCATCACCGTCGCAAACGGGGTGATCGGGGCCGACATATTCCTGGTTCACCGCCACGCGGACGACACTCAGATCACGCAGCGTCTCGCCATAGCGTCCGCCGCGCCGCTGCAGCCATGCTAACAGTCCGGCCACATCGTGCACCCCCTCGGGGAGCGACAGCACCTCCTCCGCATGCCCGATGCGCGCCCGCAGCCAGGCAAAATACAGCAGTTTCACGACCCGAACACCTCCGAGAAGGGGAGGAACTCGATGCCGGTGCCAGGCTGTATGTCGGTGAGCTCTTCTCCAAGGATCGCGAAACCGTCGGATTGCACGATCGACGAGAGGATACCTGCGCCGTCGCGCGTGAACTTGTGCGCTAGGGCGGAGCCGTTTTCGCGGGCCAGAGTGGCGCGCAGATACTCGCGGCGCCCGGCCTTTTTGCGATGCGCGAAGCCCGAGGTGACCGGAAAGGTGAGGGGTGAGGCGATCACGGCGCCGGCCAGCCGCAGGATCAACGGCCGCGCCAGAATCGCGAATGTCAGGCCTGCGGCCACCGGGTTGCCGGGCAACCCGATCAGCGGCGTGCCGCGTACCTGGCCTAGCGCGACCGGTCGCCCGGGCTTGATCGCAAGGCGCCAGAAATCGAGGCGGCCGAGCTTTTCGATTGCAGCGCGGACATGGTCTTCCTCGCCGGTGGAAACGCCGCCCGAGGTCACGATCAGATCGTGTTCGCCGCTGGCGATCGCCAGCGTGTCGGCGAGCGCCGCCGCGCTGTCGGGACGAATGCCCATATCGACGACCTCGCAGCCGAGGCCGCGCAACAGACCAGCGAGCATGATGCGGTTGGCGTCATAGATCATGCCCGGCTCGAGCCGGCTGCCCGGCTCGCGCACTTCGTCGCCGGTCGACATCAGCGCGACCCGCAGGGGCCGGCACACCGGCAAAATTTCAAAGCCAAGCGCCGCCGCGAGCCCGAGATCGGCTGGTTTGAGGCGTCGGCCGGCGGTGAGCGCGATGCTGTCGACCGCAACGTCCTCGCCCGCATGGCGGCGATTGGCCCCCTTGCGCATACCAGGCGGCAGCATCACCCGATCGCCCTCGACGATGCAGTCCTCCTGCATAAAGACGGTATCGGCGCCGTCGGGCATCGGCGCGCCGGTGAAAATGCGCACCGCCTCGCCGGACCGCATCGGGCGACCAAGCGGGTGGCCGGCCGCGGCGCGGCCACCGATCGGTAAGGCGGTTTGGCCCTCCGCCGCGAGATCGGCAAAGGCGATGGCATACCCATCAACCGCGCTGTTGGCGTAGGGCGGCACGTTGATGCCGGCGATCAGGTCGCGCGCCAGAATGCGGCCGCCGGCATGCGCCAGCGTCACCGGCAACTCGGTCACGACCGGCGTGATGCGTTCCGCGATCAGAGCCAATGCCATGTCGAGGCTGAGCAATTCGCCGCCAAAGGCAAAGCAATCGTCGCTGAGCTGGGCCATCAGGCGAATCCGAAATGGCTGGAGATAAAATCGGCGACGGCGCGGGCATCGCCCAGGGGCAATAGCGGGACCGGCGCCGCGAGCGCCGCGTCCGAGGCGATCGCGATGACGTCGGGGTCTTCGGGATAGAGCAGCGGCTTGCCGACCGACGGCCGGTGTACCTCGATCTTCGGATGCGGATGCCGCTTGAAGCCCTCGACGATCAGCAGATCGACCGGGCTCATATGGCTCAGCAGTTCCCCGAGCATCGGTTCCGCGGCGCCACGCAGTTCGTGCATCAGCGCCCAGCGTCGCGAGGAGGCAACCATCACCTCGGTAGCGCCGGCCTCGCGGTGGCGCCAGGAATCCTTCCCGGGCCGATCCACGTCGAACTCATGGTGCGCATGTTTGATGGTCGACACTGTCAGCCCGCGCGCGAGGAGTTGCGGGATCAGCGCGGTCAGCAGCGTCGTCTTGCCGCTGCCGCTCCACCCGGCAAGCCCGAGGATGCGCATCCCCGGCTTGTGCTGTGTCACTTGGGGGCCTCGCCGAGGGGCTGCAAGTCGTTCTCAAGCGCGATGCGGTTAAGCGCGATGCTGTCAGGCAAGATGCTGGGGCTTGCCATGACGCGGCGGGGTGGGGGCGGGCGCTGTCATATGCGTCACCCCGGCGCGCAGGTAATCATAGCCGGTCACCAGAGTGAGGCCGGCGGCAACCCACAGCAGCATGTTGCCGACGGTCACGACCTGGAGAAACGCGGGGCCGGCGGTGCCGACGATCAGAAAGCCGATCGCCACCATCTGGATCGCCGTCTTCCACTTGGCCAGCTTCGAGACCGGCAACCCGACGCGCAGCCCAGCGAGGTATTCGCGCAAGCCAGACACCAGAATCTCGCGGCACAGAATAACGATCGCCGGCAATAAGGCGCCGCCCGGCAGACGCCCGGTCGCCGCCAGCATCAGCAGCGTCGCGGCAACCAGCAATTTATCGGCGATCGGGTCGAGAAAGCGGCCGATTTCCGATTGCTGCTCCCAACGGCGCGCCATGTGGCCGTCGAGCCAGTCAGTAAACCCGGCAGCGGAGAATAGCGCGCAGCCGAACCAGCGTGCCGCATCGCCCTGGACGTAAAAGGTCGCGATCACCAGCGGGATCGCCAGAATACGCGATAGCGTCAGCAGATTAGGCAAGCTGGTCAGCGGCACAAAACCCTCCGGCGGCCGGGGTGGCGCGGAAAATCACCCGGTTATTGGAGTTCCGTATCTTAGCCGTCCGCGTGAAAGTGCTCATAAACCTTTTTTGCGACGGTCTTGCTGATGCCGGCAACCCGCTCGATCTCGGCAAGTCCGGCGCGCGCCACCGCCCGTGCCGACCCGAAATGATGCAACAACGCCTGCTTGCGCCGCGAACCGATACCAGCAATCTCGTCGAGCGGCGATTGCCCGATCGCCATCGCCCGCCGGGTACGGTGGGCGCCGATCGCAAACCGGTGTGCCTCGTCACGCAGGCGTTGCAGGAAGTACAACACCGGATCGCGCGGTTCGAGCGAGAACGGCGGCTTGCCCGGTAGAAAAAACCGCTCGCGTCCGGCATTGCGATCCGGCCCCTTGGCGATCGAGGCAAGGGGGACGTCCTCGATGCCGAGCTCGGCGAAGACTTCCTGCGCTGCGGTGAGCTGCCCCTGCCCGCCATCGATCAGCACCAGATCGGGCCACGAACTGCCCTGCCGGTCGGGATCCTCTTTGAGACTGCGGCCAAAGCGGCGCCGGAAGACCTCGCGCATCATGCCGTAATCGTCGCCGCCGGTAATTTCGGTTCTATCGGACGGGGGCGCCTCAGCCCCCTCCCCAACCCTCCCCTGCATGCGGGGGAGGGTGGGGGTGGGGGCTGGGGCCGCACGATTAGCCCGCACTCCCCGAATATTGAATTTGCGGTACGCGTTTTTCATCAGCCCCTCGGGGCCGGCGACGATCATCGCGCCGACAGGGTGGCTGCCCTGGATATGGCTGTTGTCGTAGACCTCGATGCGGTTGAGCGGCGCTTCCAGGCCCAGCGCGGTCGCCACCCCATCCAAGAGCACCCGCTGCGTCGAGCTTTCCGCCAGACGGCGCCCGAGCGCCTCGCGCGCCGCCGCGATGATGCGATCGACCAGCCGCTTCTTGTCGCCGCGCTGTGGCACCGCCAATGTCACCTTGCCGCCGCTAAGCGACAGCGCCTCGGCGATCAGCTCTTCCTCGATCAGATGATGGCTGAGGAGGATTAACGGCGGCTTTGCGCGGTTATCGTAGAACTGCCCGACAAAAGCGGTCAGCACCTCCTCCACACCCATCTGGCGATCGTGGCTCGGAAAATAGGCCCGGTTGCCCCAATTATGGCCGCCGCGGAAAAAGAACACCTGCACGCAGGTATGCCCACCCGCCTGATGCGCCGCGATCACATCGGCGTCGGCGATCCCGGCCACGTGGATGTCCTGGTGCCCCTGCACATGCGACAGCGCGCGGATGCGGTCACGGATCAGCGCCGCGGCCTCGAAATCGAGCGCCTCGGACAATGTCTCCATCTCGGTTGCGAGGCTCTGCTGAATGTCGTGGCTGCGCCCGGCGAGGAACGACTGTGCCTGCTCAATCAGCCCGGCATAATCCTCGGGCGTGATGCGGCCGACGCAGGGGGCGCTGCACCGCTTGATCTGAAACAGCAGGCACGGCCGCGTGCGATTGTTGAAGATGCTGTCGCTGCACGAGCGCAGCAGAAAAGCCTTCTGTAGCGCGATCAGCGTGCGGTTCACGGCGCCCGCCGAGGCAAACGGTCCGAAATACAGGCCCGGCTTGTTGCGCGCACCACGAAACTTGGTCAGCTGCGGAAAATCGTGATCGGCGGTCAGGTGGATAAACGGGAACGACTTGTCGTCGCGCAGCAACACATTGTAGCGCGGCATCAGCCGCTTGATCATGTTGCATTCGAGCAGCAGCGCTTCCGCCTCGGTGGTGGTTACGACGATCTCGAACTGGGTAGTCTCCGCCACCATACGGCGCAGCCGGTTCGACAGCCCGGCGGGATGCGTATAATTCTGCACCCGGCTCTTCAGATTGCGCGCCTTGCCGACATAGAGCGCGTCGCCCTTGCGATCGAGCATGCGATAAACGCCGGGGCTCGCCGGCACGTTGCGCAACGCGCTCCGCAATACGGCGACGCCGGCGGCGATGCTGCGCGCTTCCCCCGCCGCTGCGCCGGATGGCGGCCCCTCAGAGGGCAGCGCACTCGGCGGGGGTTCATGTGGTGCCTCGACTAACCCCTCCGGGCTGCGTCTGGGATCGAGGGGCGCCGCTTCGGGACGCCGCCTGACCCGCAGGCGCGGCGCCAGGGCCTCAGCCAAGGGTTGCTGCCGATTTTCAGGCATATCCACCAAACCTGTGGATAACCCTGTCGATAAGCTTGCAAGTCTGTACGGTCAACCGAGGCATTCCGCGCGGCATCAGGGAATGCCTATAATATAGGCAATTATATAACATATTGATTTCGCGGTCAAAAAACCCAGTCAAGCCTAAACCGAGAATAATGGGCGGGATGCGAAAGTGATTCGGAAGGGTGTCGCGCACTGGTCACATCGCCTGTGTACAGAATTAAAATGTCCGTTCGTCCACCAATCTTTTCCGTGCCTTACGGCACAGCTTGTCGCAGGCGGGGCGCAGCTATTCGTGCACCGGGCCCTGACCGGGTTGCGCCCAGCCGAGGTGTTCGCCGCCATCCAGGGCAATCATTTGCCCCGTCATCGAGGGGGCGTCCAGGATGAACCGCAACGCCGCCGCGACCTCTTCCGGACCGGTGCCACGATGCAAGGGCATGTTGCCGACGCGACCGAGGAATTGCTCGGCGCTCTGGCGCGGACTCGGCAAGGTGGGGCCGGGACCGATGCCGTTGACCCGGATGCGGGGGGCCAAGGACAGCGCCATGGTTTGCGTCAAGGTCCACAAACCCGCTTTGCTGAGCGTGTAGGAGACGAAATAGGGCGTCAGATTCCACACTCGCTCGTCAAGCAGGTTAACCACCACGCCGCCGGCATCCGTTGGCAGGTGTTTGGCGAAATGCTGGATCAGCACGAACGGTGCCCGCAGGTTGATTGCCAGATGCGAGTCCCAGCTGTCGCGCGTCGCGGTGGTCACCGTATCGAGTTCGAAAATCGAGGCGTTGTTGACCAATACCCCGATCGGGCCGAGCGCCTCGGCCGCCCGCGGCAGCAACGCGCCGACGGCGCTTTCGTCGGCGAGATCGGCGGCAAGCGCCACCGCCCTGCCTTCGCCGCGCACGATCTGACCGACAAGATCATTCGCCTCGGCGTGCGACTGGTGATGATGCACCGCGACCGCATATCCAGCCTCGGCCAAGCTCAGCGCCAATGCGCGGCCGATGCGGCGCGCGCCGCCGGTCACCAGCGCCGCCCTCGGCACCGGCGGGGTCGGCAGCGCGCCGGTGATTCCGGCCGGTGCCCGCGCAGAAGAATTCTCAGGCGCGGGCACGGCGTTCCCGGCTCTTGCTTTTGGCGCGCGCCTTAACCTTGGCGCGCACCATCTCGCGCGCCGACATGCCGGCGCGACCAGCCGTCGAGCGCCCGCGCTGCCCGCCTTCTGCCGCGCCCCCAGGCACCGGCAGGCCGAGATCGGACTGCTCAAGGCGCCGGATTTCATCGCGCAGTCGCGCCGCCTCCTCGAATTCGAGATCGGCGGCGGCAGTGCGCATGCGCTTTTCGAGATCGGCGATGACCGCCTTCAGGTCCTTGCCCTGATAGTGCATCGCGTCGCTCTCGCCGAGCCCGACGGTGACGTGGTCGCGCTCGTACATGCTGTGCAGAATATCCGAGATGCCGCGCCGCACGCTTTCCGGTGTGATGCCATTCGCCGCGTTATAGGCCTGCTGCTTCTCGCGGCGGCGGTCGGTTTCCGCGATCGCCGCCTTGAGGCTGTCGGTCATGCGGTCGGCATAGAGGATGGCGCGGCCATCGACATGTCGCGCCGCCCGCCCGATCGTCTGGATCAGCGAGGTGCGCGACCGCAGATAGCCTTCCTTGTCGGCATCGAGAACCGCGACCAGCGCGCATTCCGGGATGTCGAGCCCTTCGCGCAGCAGGTTGATGCCGATCAGAATGTCGAACACGCCGAGCCGCAGATCGCGAATGATTTCGATGCGCTCCAGCGTATCGACATCGGAATGCATATAGCGCACCCGCAACCCGGCCTCGTGCAGGTATTCGGTCAGCGCCTCGGCCATTTTCTTGGTCAACGTCGTGACCAGCACGCGCTGTCCCCTGGCGGCACAGTCACGGCATTCCGCCATCAGATCGTCAACCTGGTTTTCGGTCGGGCGGATGATGCAGGGCGGATCGACCAGCCCGGTGGGGCGCACGATTTGCTCGGTGAAGACGCCGCCGGCCCGCTCCATCTCCCAGCGACCCGGCGTCGCCGAGACGAACACGGTCGGCCCGCGCAACGTGTCCCATTCGTCGAATTTGAGCGGCCGGTTATCGGTGCACGACGGCAGGCGGAAGCCGAATTCGGCGAGGCAGGTCTTGCGCGTCCAGTCGCCGCCGAACATGCCGCCGAGCTGCGGCACGGTGACATGGCTCTCATCGACAAACACCAGCGCGTCACGCGCCATGTATTCGAAAAAGGTCGGCGGCGGCTCGCCCGGCGCGCGGCCGGTCAGATAGCGCGAGTAGTTCTCGATACCGGCGCATGCGCCGGTCGCCTCGATCATCTCGACATCGTACGTCGTGCGCTGCTCCAGCCGCTGCGCCTCGAGCAATTTGCCCTCATCGTGCAACTCGTTCAGGCGCAATTTGAGGTCGCGTTTGATCTGATCGATCGCCTGCAACAGAGTCGGGCGCGGTGTCACGTAATGGCTGTTGGCGTAGATCTTTATCTGCTGCAACGCCTGGGTTTTCTCGCCGGTCAACGGGTCGATCTCGTGAATGCCCTCGACCTCGTCGCCAAACAACGAGATGCGCCAGGCACGGTCTTCGTAATGCGCCGGGAAGATTTCAATCGTATCGCCGCGCACGCGAAAGCTGCCGCGAAAGAAATTATGGTCGTTGCGCCGGTATTGCAGTTCGACAAACGCCGCCAGCAATTTGTTGCGGTTAATCTTGTCGCCCTGGGTGACCGTCTGGGTCATTTTCGAATAGGTCTCGACCGAGCCGATACCGTAGATGCACGACACCGACGCCACGACGACGACATCGCGCCGCTCCAGGATCGCCCGCGTCGCCGAATGGCGCATGCGGTCGATCTGCTCGTTCAGCGACGATTCCTTCTCGACATAGGTGTCGGTGCGCGGAACATAGGCTTCCGGCTGGTAGTAATCGTAATACGAGACAAAGTATTCGACCGCGTTTTCCGGGAAGAAGCTCTTCATTTCCCCGTAAAGCTGCGCCGCCAGTGTCTTGTTTGGCGCCAATACGATGGCCGGCCGGCCGGTGCGCGCGATGACATGCGCCATCGTAAACGTCTTGCCCGAGCCGGTCACCCCGAGCAGCACCTGATCGCGCTCACCACGCTCCAGCCCCTCGCACAATTCCTCGATCGCCTGCGGCTGATCCCCCGCCGGCATAAACTCGGAGCTGAGCTTGAAAGGCCGCTCGATATCGCCCTGCGGGCGCTCGGCAACGAATAGGGGCTGCATAGGGAGAAGATAAGACCCCGCCGCGCCCGATGCCAGCGCGGGCGCGCCGGTCCCGTGCCGAGGTGTTACGCCACCAGAGGATCAGTCCGGTGCATCCGGGAACCAGTCACCCATGACCTGATCCGTGGTGAACCCGCCCGCTTGCAGGCGCGCCTCCACGGCGTCGGTCGATTCGGCATGTTCCCGCAAATCCGCTGCCGCCAGCTCCGCCGCGACGGGGGTTTGTGCCACCACGAACCGCTCCAGATCGCGCCGCAGGCTCGGGCTGTCCTGCAGAATATCCTCGATCTCGACCCGTGCGTCTCGGATCGATGTCTCCCAACCGCGCCGCGGCGCGCCAGCCGGGGAAGCAGCGAGTTTGAAGAGGTGGCGCAGGATACGTCTGAGTTGGGAGCGAAGCGCGGCACGCTGCGATTTGCCCAAACTCTCGATCTCCTCGGCGAGGTTCTCCCAGTCGAGCGGCAAATTCGTGCGGGCCGCATCGGCGTGCCGCAAAGCCGCCGCTTGTTCTTCGGTCCACAGCACAAAATCGTGATCGTAGAGTTCATCCATCAGGCACGACCGTCAGACGAACAAGGATTGCACCGCGCGAAGATAGGCCCTCGCAGCGCCGGATGCCAGCCGGCCTATATCGCGCTATAATGGCGGGCAAAACTCCACAGGAGCTCTCGATGATCCCGCTCGAAGAGCGCCAGGATCTCATTCGCGGTTACGCTGCCGGCGAGATCAGTTGGCATGAGCTGCGCGAGCGCGGGTTCGACGATTACGTTCAGGTTTTGGGGCAGCTCGGCGAACTGGGGCTGCGGCCGCCGATCGCCCGCGCCGTGGGGCCGAACATCGAGGCACGGCGACGCGGCCGGGCGATGCTGCGCGCCGCCTTGCAGCCAGTCGCGTGAGCCAACCGTTCAGCCTCATTGTAACCGACACGTCGCCGTTGATCACTTTGGTGCTCGCGGAGTCGCTCGACGTTCTGCTCCGCCCGCGGCTGGCCGTGCGGATACCCGATGCGGTGTATTTCGAGGCCACCCGCGTGCACGGAGCGCCGGGCGCGGAGCAGATTGTCGAGTGGATCAACCTGCATCTCGACCGCGTTCAAATCGTCCCGACGGATGTCGGCATCGACCAGCAACGCCGGCTGGAAGAGGGGAGATCGATCCGTGGCTTGGGGGAGGGTGCGGCAATCGAGGTGCTCGAGCGCTTCGTCAGGAGCAGCTCCGATGCCAAAGCTCTGCTGCTGTTCGAGGACAGCGATATTGAGCGACGGCGGGCCATCGTCGATCAACGCGTCGGTCTGATCAGCACTGGCGACTTCCTGCGTGAGCTTGAAACGGCAAGGATGATTCAGTCCGCCGACTACATCCTGGATCAAGCGGCGGCACGCGGCCGAAATGTCGAGCGGCAGCGACGATCGGGTAACGAAGCCGCGACACGTGAGCGACTGCGCCCGCAGCTCGAAGAACCATAAGCTTATGATAAATGCAGCGAGGGCGCCGCGTTGACCGAAGCTCAACCCAACATCCTCTTCATCGTCGTCGATGATTGCGGTTACGCCGATCTCGGCTGCACCGGGCAGAATGATTATGCGACCCCGGCGCTGGATCGGCTGGCGGCGGAGGGTGTGCGGTTCACCCAGGCCTACGCCAATGCCTCGCTGTGCACCAACACGCGCGTCGCCCTGATGACCGGGCGCTATCAGTACCGGCTGCCGATCGGGCTCGTCGAGCCATTGCGCTGGACCGACCGGGACAAGCCCGACATGGGCCTGCCGCCGAGTGTTCCGACATTGCCGTCGCTG
>JAFAYW010000141.1 GCA_019240125.1 Alphaproteobacteria bacterium | reverse complement strand
AGCATTTTGCCGATGTCGGCGATGATCGCGAACCCTGGCGGGTGATGTACCCGCTCAAGGAGGTGCTGCTGCTGCTCACCTGTGCGACCATTGCGGCCTGCGACGATTTCGACGACATCTGCGCCTGGGGCCGCCATCACCTCGATTTTCTGCGCAGCTTCTCGGAGTTTCATTTCGGCATTCCGTGCGAGCGGTGGATGCGCAAGCTCGTCAACCGGGTCGATCCCATCATGTTTGGCAACTGCTTCAAGGGTTGGGTCGCGGAGCTGTGGCCGCACCGCCATGACCTCATCGCCATCGACGGCAAGACCGCACGGCGCACCCATGACCGCCGCCACGGCCGCAAGGCGCTGCATACGCTGAGCGCCTACGCCACCACGGCGCGGCTGGTCCTTGCCCAGCGCAGCGTCCCGGAGAAGACCAACGAGATCACCGCCATCCCGGACGTGCTCGACGAACTCGCTCAGGCCGGCCAGCTCGAAGGCGCGCTGACCATCGACGCCATCGGCTGCCAGGTTGAAATCGCCGATAAGATCGTCGCTCACAAGGCCGATTACCTCTTCGCCCTCAAGGGCAACCAGCCGAACCTTAAAAGCCGAAGTGGCGGACTATTTCGCCACCGCGCCGGCCGCCGAGCTCACGGTCAAGACCACCGTCGAGAAGGGGCATGGCCGGATCGAGACCCGCATCGTTACGATCTCCGGCGACGTCGACTGGATCGTCTCTCACCGCAGCTATCCGGGCGCGCCCGGTTTTTCCACCATCAACACCCTCGTCAAAGTACTCTCGCGCACCGAACACCACGACCGCTGCACCTTCGATACCCGCTATTTCATCTCCTCGGCACCGCCCGTCATCGAACGCCTCGCCCACGGCGTCCGCGGCCATTGGGGCGTCGAGAGCATGCACTGGCTGCTCGATGTCGCGTTCGGCGACGACCACGCGCGCTATCGCGGCGGCCACGGCGCCAAGAACATGGCCGTCATCCGCCGCTTTGCCCTCGGCCTGGTGCGCGCCAACCAGCGCAAGGGAAGCGTCAAAACACGGCGCAAAAGCGCCAGTTGGGATCCCAACTACTTGCTCGAGATCCTCCAGCTCGCATAACATTTAACCTTTCAGTAACGTCGAGTCCGTGCCGTGTATGCTCAGCAGGCTCCACAGTAGTAGTTGTCCCCATTTCTTCGAGATTATCGCTGTCCTTTCCAATTCGAATTCTAATCCCTCTACCGCTCGTCGGTTGAGCAAAACCACCACAGTGCCCAATCAGAATTGCCAAGGTATCAAAGCTATTTTGCAACGTCACTCCAATCTCAAGCCCATTCTTAGTTTGGTAAAGCGCTCGCTTCTTTAGCTCCTCAATCTGGCTTTTCAACTCATTAAAGCGCGCATTGTACTCGTTGCGTAGTTTGTCGCGAATAATCTCCTCGCCCGCCGGAGAGTTAACAATAAAACGAACCGTTCTGGTTATTCCGTCGCCCGACCTAAACTCAAAAATACCATTGACAGGTACATTTTTGGCTTTTGTACACGCCAAGGCAGCCGATGCAAATCGTGATGATCCCGGCGACAAGCTAACCTTCTGTTTACCCTCTTCGCACATTACCTGTGCATTTTTATCTGTTTTTATATCGACAAGCGTGTAGGTTCGTGAAATATCAACGCCAGCTATGTATTTAAATTCAACATTGAATGCCTCATCCGAGGCGATACTTTCAATAGTGTATCCAATGATGGTTTCTATGTTATTTCTGGTTAGCGTGTTGATACAATTATCAACCATATCAATAACGTGCTGTCCTGATCTCACGCTATCATTATAGTTGAAATTCATAAGGTAATTCGTCTCACCCTGTTTGCAGATATTATCTATATACTCGGAGGCTTCTGCATCGCTCTTTGCATCTTGCAGGCCGAGTGAGAAGCCCCCCACTCCCACTGACCCACCTTGCGAAACAGCGCTTGCCCGCGAGACGCGACCCTGTTTTGAGTCGCAAACCATATGAAAGTCATGCGACGCCTGTTCACTAGCGAGGGAGGTATCCCTGCTGTCCATCAAGCCGGACTGCGCCAGTTTTACGCAAACATCGAGTTCCTGCGCAAACGCTGAAACGCCTGACAAGACAGCACTGAGCAGCCCGAGGGAAAATGTTATTCCGCGCATAGATTAGCTAACCGCGATTAAAATCAACTGCCGCCGGCCAGGCTCGACTACTGGATAAAGGATCCATGCAGTCATTCAGCTCGCAAAAGCGCCGCATTATGGCGCGGCGGGCCGAAGTTGGTTCCTGGCCGATTCCAACCGTCCGTCTCTCTGTCATCCGACCCACTCCCTGGTCGCATCCCGCGCGAGCGAACCGCCGGGCAAGGCAACCAACGGCTGTCTGATAAAGGACATTATCACATATTCAAGAACACAAGAGGAACAATCGGGTTGTGCGTCATGGCGAGTGGCGCTCTTCGCGCCGAAGCGATCCAGAGTTCGCAGTGTGGACTGTGGATTGTTCGGCGCCAAAGAAGCGCCAATGGCAGCCGAATAGCAACATCACCCCCCCACCTTCGCCAGCACGCGGGCGATGTCGCTGCGGATTTTGGCGAGTTCCTCGGGGGCGCGGGCTTTGCGGGGGCGCGCGACCGGCATGTCGGCGATCACGTGGGCGGGGCTGGCCGAGAGCAGGAACAGCCGGTCGGCGAGCCCGATGGCCTCATCGATATCGTGGGTGACGAGGAGCGTCGTGATTCCCCGGCTGTTGACGAGGGCGGCAAGCTCGCTCTGCAGGCTCGCGGCGAGCGCGGCGTCGAGCGACACGAAAGGCTCGTCCAGCACCAGGAGATCGGGCTTGACCGCAAAGGCGCGGGCGAGCGCCACCCGGCGCGCCAGGCCGAGCGATAATTCGCCGGGAAAATTGTTGCGATGGGTGGAAAGTCCGAGCACGGCGAACAGCGCGTCGAGTTCGGCGTCGCTCGCATCG
>JAFAYW010000070.1 GCA_019240125.1 Alphaproteobacteria bacterium | reverse complement strand
TCGGGCGTGCCGGGCATCCCGAAGGGCGACATGTTTGTCGCCGGGGTCAGCAAATCGGCCTGGCATGCGGTCGGCGAGCAGATCGCCTCGATGCTGCTGTTCGTCAACAAGACCTTTTCGGAAACCGGGCAGGTGCGGCTGCAATCGGCGGATTGGCGGGCCGAGCCGATCGTCGAGTTCAATCTGCTTTCAGACCGGCGCGACCTCGAACGGCTGATGACCGGCTTCCGCCACATGGGCGAGATGCAGGCCGGCGCCGCGCTGCGGTCGGTCACCGACACACCGTTCCCGGCGAGCTATACCGACAAGGTGCGCGCGATCGGCGTCGTCAATGAGAAGAACCGCCGGCTGACCAAATTCTTCAGCATCCTGCTCGATGGGCCGGCCTTTCTGCGCCGCTATCTGATCGACAATTTTATCGTCGAGGGCGTCAAGTTCGACCAGCTGATGCGCGACGACGACGCGCTCGAGGAGTTCATTCGCGGCGCCGCGATCGGCGTGTGGCATGCCTCGTGTTCGTGCCGCATGGGCGCCGATGACGACCCGGTGGCCGTCACCGACAATCATGGCCGGGTGCGCGGCGTCTCGGGGTTGCGGGTGGTGGATGCCTCGCTGTTTCCGGTCGTGCCCTGCGCCAACACCAATTTCCCGACCCTGATGACCGCCGAGAAGATCAGCGACACGATGCTGTCGGCAGGCTAGTCCCGCTTTCATAGGATGGGTAGAGCGTAGCGAAACCCATCGCATCGTGGCGGACGGTTGAGGATGGGTTTCGCTTCGCTCAACCCATCCTACGAGGTGGCTACGAGGTGGCTGCTTCGGCGATTGTGAATTCGGTGTCCTGGCCGTAGGACAATTCCAGGGTGTTGCCGTCGGGGTCGGCGATGAAGGCCCAGTAGCCGACTGGCGGCGGCGAGTCGGTCGGGCCGCTGCGCAGGATGCCGGCGGAGCGGGCCTCGCTGCAGGCGGTATCGACCGCTTCGCGGCTGGCGCAGGCGACACCGAGATGGCCAAACGGGCCGAGCGGTGTGTCGTTGCGCTCCGGCGCCTGGATCAGCACGATGACGAAGGGCCGGGTGCGGTCGGTGACCCAGGCAACACGAACGCCGTTTTCGGCGCGGCGATGCACCACCTGCATGCGCGCGTATTTCTCGTAAAACGCGACACTCGCCTCAAGGTCGCGCACCGAGAACGCGATGTGGGTCAACCCGAGATCAGGCATGGTGACGTCCTGTGGGCCGAACGCGCGGCCCGATCACGCTTGGAGCCAACCTCATCTACATAGTATCACCGCTGGCATAAGAAATCGGCGGCGGGGAGAACAGGCGATGCAATTCGGCGTCTTCGACCATCTCGACGATAGCGGTTTGCCGCTTGGCGCGCATTTCGAGCAGCGCCTCAAGTTTATCGAGGCCTATGACAAGGCCGGCTTCTACGCCTATCACCTAGCCGAGCACCACAATACGCCGCTCGGCTATGCGCCGTCGCCCAGCGTGTTCCTGTCGGCGGTGGCGCAGCGCACGCGGCAGCTCAAATTCGGCCCGATGGTGTATCTGCTGCCGCTCTACCATCCGTTGCGTCTGCTCGACGAGATCTGCATGCTCGACCAGATGAGCGGCGGGCGCTTCCTTTACGGCGTCGGGCGCGGCATCTCACCGATCGAGGTCGGCTTTTTCGGCGTCGATTTCGCCAGGGGGGCGGCGCAGTTCCGCGAGGCGTTCGAGGTCATCCGCCGCGGGATGACCGAGGACCGGCTGACCTTCCACGGCGAATTCTATGATTTTGACAACGTGCCGGTGCCGATGAAGCCGGTGCAGCAACCCTATCCGTCGCTGTGGTACGGCATCGGGCGGCCGGAAAGCATCCGCTGGGCGGCTGAGCAGGGCGCCAATATCGTGGCGCGGCGGCCGATCCCGGCGGTGCGCCAGATCACCGATCGCTATCGTGCCGAATGGCGCGATCTCGGGCGTGCCGAGGCCGAATTGCCGCTGATGGGCGTCAACCGCCACATCGTCGTCGCCGAAACGGAAGCCGAGGCGCGCGATATAGCTCGCCGCGCCTATCCGGCATGGCGGCGCCACATGGGCTTGCTGTGGCACGAATATGGGGTGACGTTTCCGCTCGAGGCATCATTGCCGCCCGATTTTGCGACCGTGCTGGAGCATGGCGATGCGGTGGCTGGCACGCCCGCCCAGGTGCGCGACTTCATCGCGCGTGAGATCGCCGAGACCGGTGTCACCTACTACGTCTGCGATTTCGTCTTCGGCACGATCACTCCGGACGAGGCGCAACGCTCGATCGACCTGTTCGCGCGCGAGGTGATGCCCGCTTTTGCCACGGCCTGACCGGCGGAATCGAACAGCAAGAAGCGGATAGAGCGAGCCAGCGCGAAAGCCCAGTTTCTCCTTCAGCCAACCATGGAGGAAGAAATGAGTTTCCGCATAACCGGCCTGCCGGCCGAGGAGTTTGCCCCGCTGTTTTCGCTGAGCGATACGGAGTTGGCGGCGCGCGGTGCGGTTCGTAGGATCGCCGACGAGCGCACGCCCGGCTATCCCTGCCGCATAAGCCTCACCGACTCCCAGCCGGGCGACGAGCTGATCCTGGTCAATTACGAGCACCATCGGGTGGGTTCACCGTACCGCATGCGCTTTGCGGTGTTTGTCAGGCGGGGAGAGGAGACGTTCGACCGGATCGATGAGGTGCCGGAGCAGTTGCGCATCCGCACGTTGGCGGTGCGCGGCTTCGATACGGACGCGATGATGGTCGGCTGGGAGTTGATCGACGGGCGCGACCTGGACGCGGCAATCAACCGCCTCTTCGCCGATCCACGCGCTGCTTATCTGCACGTGCATTATGCCGCGCCCGGCTGCTACGCCGCTCGCGTCGACCGGGCATAGTCGCGATCATTCCGCCGACGATTCGATAAAAGGGTTCGCCGCTGTAAGTTGGACGCAGGCGAATGCCGCGAACGAACCTCGCACGGGCAGCGGCGTTGGCCGATGCGGGACATCAAACCGAAGCGTGATGCCATGGGCGTATGCAACGGCGAAAATCGGGAGATGGCGTGATGATGCAGCTGACACGCCGGCAATTGGGGCTCGGTGCGGCCGCCGCCGGGCTTTTTGGGAGCAGGGCGATGGCACAGACCACAGCGCCGAGTGTCAAACTGCCGGATGGCGCCCAGGTGCCGGCGCTTGGACAAGGCTCATGGCACCTGGCGCAGGGCCGTCACCCGGCGGCGGAGGAGGAAGAAGCTCTGCGGGTCGGCATTTCGCTGGGGCTCACGCTGATCGACACGGCCGAAATTTATGGCGGGGGCCGTGCCGAGCAGATGATCGGCCGCGTCATTGCCGGACAGCGCGATAAGGTGTTCCTCGTTTCCAAGGTGCGGCCCGACCACGCCACTGCATCCGGCATTCAACAGGCGTGCGCCGCTAGCCTGTCGCGTCTCGGTACGGACCATCTCGACCTGTATCTGCTGCATTGGCGCAATGGCGCCCCCGATCTCGGCACTGTGGTCGCTGGCTTCGAGGCGCTGCGGGCCGAGGGGCGCACTCGGCGGTGGGGCGTATCGAATTTCGGCGTCAGCGATATGGAAGACCTCTTCCGCATCCGCGGCGGCGATGCCTGCGCGGCCAATCAGGTGCGTTACAACCTTGACGACCGCGGTATCGAGCGCGACCTGCTGCCCTGGTGCGAGCGGCATGGTGTTCCGATCATGGCCTATTCGCCGCTTGGCCAGGGAGGTGCGTTGCTGCGCAATGCCGCGTTGGCTGGTGTTGCCGCGCGGCATAAGGTGACCCCGGCGGCGGTTGCCCTCGCCTGGACGATGCGCAGCGGCCACGCGATCTCTATCCCGGAAGCCGGGTCGCCGAACCATGTCCGCGAGAACGCGGCTGCATTGTCGCTGCGTTTGACGGATCAGGACGTAAGCGAGCTGGCGCGCGGCTTCACGTAACCAACAGCGCCGCCCTCCGTCCGCGCTCAGGGGGGATGGGGCGCCGCCGCGATGCCGCTGCGCCATGCGGCGAGATCATTGAGGGCCCGCCGCGACATCAGCGGCTTGCGGTCGGCGTGCCGTCCGGGATCGGGTGAAAGCGGCGGAAAGAGCCCGAAATTGATGTTCATCGGCTGAAAGGTGCGGGTATCCGCGCCGCCGGTGATGTGCCGCAACAAGGCGCCGAGCGCCGTCGTAAGCGGCGGCGGCTCGATCGTGCGCCCGAGGCGGGCCGCGGCGGCAAAGCGGCCGGCAAGAAGGCCGATCGCGGCGCTTTCGACGTAACCCTCGACACCGGTGATCTGGCCGGCAAAGCGCAGCCGCGGCTCAGTGCGCAATCGCAAGCTCGCGTCGAGCAGGCGCGGACTGTTGATAAAGGTGTTGCGGTGCAATCCGCCGAGGCGGGCGAATTCCGCGCGTTCGAGCCCGGGGATGGTGCGGAACACGCCGACCTGCTCGCCATGCCGCAGCTTGGTCTGGAAACCGACCATGTTGTAGAGGGTTGCCAGCGCATTATCCTGGCGCAATTGCACGACAGCGTGTGGTCGCTGGCCGGTGCGCGGGTTGCGCAATCCGACCGGCTTCATCGGCCCATAGCGCAACGTATCGATACCGCGACCCGCCATCACCTCGATCGGGAGGCAGCCCTCGAAGTAAGGGGTCGCCTTTTCCCACTCGTGGAAATCGGTCGTTGCGCCGGATGTCAGAGCGGCAACAAAGGCGGTGTATTGGTCACGGTCGAGCGGGCAATTGATGTAATCGGCGCCGCCGCCCTTATCGTAGCGCGACTGGAACCACGCTTTGTCGAAATCAATCGAGTCGCGATGCACGATCGGCGCGATCGCGTCGAAAAACGCCAGCGATGCCTCGCCAGTCAGCGCGCCTAGCGGCTCGGCGAGCGCCGCCGACGTGAGAGGCCCGGTGGCAATGATGACCTCATCCCATTGCGCAGGCGGTAAACCGGCGATTTCCTCGCGTCTGATCTCGACCAGCGGCTCGGCGGCGAGGGCGGCCTCCACGGCATCGGAAAAGCCAACCCGATCGACCGCGAGCGCGCCACCCGCGGGCACCTTGTGAGCGTCTGCCTGCCACAGGATCAGCGAGCCACATCGCCGCATCTCTTCGTGCAGCAGGCCGACCGCGTTGCCTTCCGCATCATCGGAGCGGAAGGAATTCGAGCATACCAGCTCGGCCAACCCAGGGCCGCGATGCGCCTCGGTACTACGGATCGGCCGCATCTCGTGTAGCACCACCGGGACCCCGGCACGCGCAAGCTGCCATGCCGCCTCGCTGCCGGCGAGGCCACCGCCAATCACATGAACCGCGTCCATTTCGCCTATATGGACCGTTATCCTTGTCGATCCTACCTGGATTCTGCCCGTGGCTGTCAGGCGAACCCGCTCGGCCTTTAAATGGGCGTCAGATACCGAGCCGGGCGCGGGTGGCGGCGGAGCGATCCCATAAATTCGGCAGCATGCGGTTGGCGTAGCCAGAGACAAACGCCTTGGCCTCGCCGCTATCGGGTACGAACACATGGCGCGCCACCGCTCCGATGTTGGCGCCATAGCAGTGGATGCTGATCGATGGTCGGTCACTCAGCGCATTCTCGACCTGATGGATGTCGCCGATTTCCGGCGAGACCGCCGCGATATCTCCGGGCAGCAGCGTATCGGCGCCGGCGGACGCCAGCCGCCCGCATCGTTCAACGGCGTAATTGCGCGAAATCTCGGAGCCGCGCAGCATGCCAATCAACCCCCAGACAGTGTGGTCATGCACCGGAGTTCGCTGCCCCGGCCCCCACACGAAACTGACGACCGAGAAGCGCTCGAGCGGATCGCAATACAGAAGATATTGCGTGTATTGCCGGGGATCGGGCTCGCAGAATTCCTCGGGCAGCCAATCATCTTCCGCGACGAGCGAACGCAGTGCTGCACCGCCATGTTTACGGATTGCACCCTCTCCTGCACCGGAATCGCACAGCTTTGTCACCGTGCAGAGAAAATGCCGAAAGCGATCAAGCCCTACTGCCATCGAAGCCTCCGCAATGCCAGATCGCGGAGACAATAATACATCGAAAGTGCGTAAAAAATAACAAAGCCGATTTCACCGAGCTTGCGGTGCTCGATCTCGACGCTGGACTACGAGCGGTAAAAACGGCGCGCTGGCGTCGAGGATCGTAAAATCACATGCGCAAAACGTTAAACGAATGCGCAGTTCAGCGCGATTTTGCATCAAGACGCCGGGCTAGCCGCGCCAAGTCTACAACGGCGCGCTCGTGCGTCCCGGTGCCAATAACCTCCTGCTCGTCGCGGGCTGTGACGGTAAACGCGACATGCCGCCCGTCCGAGTGAATGACCTCAGCCCGCCCGGTCACACGCCCACCAACGGGTGTCGGCGCCAGGTGCTGCACGTCGACCCGCGTCCCGACCGCGCTTTGGCCATGGTCGAGGAATGGTTTGATCGCGTTCAGCGCGGCATTTTCCATCACCATGATCATCACTGGCGTCGCCAATACCGGCGGCAAGGCAGAATCCTTGAAGCGATTGGCCAGGTGTTCCGGCTGCACGACAAGCGTGAATTCGCCTTTCGCGCCGATCGGGATGTCCTTCATGGAACGCCCGCCATCGATTTCTCCCGTGGTCCCGCCGCAGTTACAAGGCTGAGAGGCTACCGCTTGCCCTTGCGCTTGCGGGCTTTACGGCCGGCGCGTCGAGCCGCCAGGATCGCCTCCCGCTCGGCCTCTTCCTCGGCGGCGCTTTGCGCGCGCCGCGCCATCCGCTGGGCGCGAGCTTCTTCCTCGGCGAGACGCGCGGCCTCGCGAGCGGCCGCTTCGGCCGCTTCGCGCGCCGCTTTCTCGGCCGCCTCATGCGCCCTACGCGCTTCTTCCGCCGCCTTGCGCTCGGCCGCGCGGGCATTGCGGGCTGTGATAACCTGCTCGCGCGCCTTCTGCCGCTCAAGCCTCTCGGGGTCTTCGGCGATGGCGCGAGCTCGTTCAATCAGCGCCTTCTTCGCGTCCCTGGCCGCGCTGATACGATCTGAAAAATCGGGTAGTTTCATAGGGTCCTTTGTCGTTGAGGAGTTTTCAGGCGTGGGCAAATGCCCGGTCGAGGGTCGAACAATTGCCCCTTATGTGGTGCGGACGGGGGGAATCGAACCCCCACTCCCATGCGGGAAACAGATTTTAAGTCTGCTGCGTCTGCCGTTTCGCCACGTCCGCCTTCAATAACTTACTGGGCTTTCACGGATGGCTTTAGATGTCGCCTAGATGTCATCATGCGCGCAAGTATATCTCACCAGCGTTTTTTGCGGTCTAAAACATCTCGCTTGGCGGGTCTGGTGGAGTCGCGGCTAATTGCTGCGGCTGGAGTCTAAATTCTCAGTCGCTTCACACGCTCTCAGCGTCGCTTCTTCTGCCGCTGTGAATAGAGGCTCGGGACGTGCGGCTTGATCTGCATGGGTGAGAAAGCCGGGATGCCCCGAAGCTTCTCTATCGTCCCTCGAACGGACCTGAGCTCGGGTGACAGCGGTCAGCGTTCCTCGCCGAATTTGCGGCGAGCGTAATCGACAAGGATCTGGGTCTCTTCGGCCGAAAAGCTGGGTCTCCATGCAGGTAAGATAGTCGGCAAATCGGCGGTTGACGAATCGGCAGTGTCGGCGTTCTCTGATGGAAACATACAGGGAACATAACCGCTGATGAAGATGCTCTACGAAGCGCGAGTGCGCGATCTTGGGCCGGAAGATCAGGTTAAGGTGCAGTGCAGCCGGTGCTTGCATTCGATCATCATTCCGCAGATTGGAATGGTGCAGGGGATGCGGTTGCCGTCGGACACGCTGATAGCCAGTGTGGAAAATCGATTTCGATGCCGGGGAGTGCGATATGAAGGGGTCTGCGATCGTGACGATTGTCTGGGCCGGAGCACCGAGCAACCCGGCGTATCGTCAATATAAAGCGCCTGTGTGCCGCTGGTAGCCGAAGCTCTTAAACGCTGAGCCGGACTTCTCTGGCATCTTACCGTGCGTGTACTTAGGCGCTGGGTGGTGGCGCGGTGCCCTGTGGATTTAATAGCCCATGGGAATATGCAAAAAACTGCATATAAGGGAGGTCGCCTTCGGTTCAGGAGACGACATTGATTTTAGCGTTTATCGTGTGGGTCGCGGCAATAGCGGCAGTGGCTATATTCGGACAAGGACAACTCGCGGGAGTTGCGCTCGGAATTCTTGGTGGGTGTGTTGGGATGGTTGCGTTCGGTCGACGCCGCACCGGAGAAGCTGAGACTCCACGCCGAGATGTTAGTTAAGTCAGAGCGCGATTGCATTAATGTTGCAAATAGCCCGCGAGCTGTGGATCAGGCAACGGCACTCCGCTGAGGGATGCGATTTTGTCGAGGTAATCGCCGAAATCCGCCTTGCTCAATCCTGTCGTACTTGCGGGCAATCTAATCTCCTGTCCGAGCACCTCTACAAACCGCGGCGGCAGCAATTTACGCTTCAGGTATTCATGCAGATCGTCTGCGTTGTTCCCAGTCTCCCGCTCGATGATCCCCAAATACACCCAGTAATATCGGTTCTGACTTAAGCTGCGAACGGTCTTGATCTCGTCAAGCCGGAGCTGCTTGCCCTCGTGATCGGAGAGATACAGGCGTAAGCGCTGCTGATTGAAGTCGCTGCCGAAGTCGAGCTGGCCGTTATGTGCGGTAGCTAGGAAAGTCATTGTGAGTGATTAGGCTGGAGGGAGCGGAGGGCATCGATGCGCTCTCTGTCTGCTGGGTAGATGACTGCTTTATAAGCATGCAAGTTTCGTACTCCGATGTGCTTTGCGGGACCATGAAACCTTAAGTTCTTTGCGCCAAACTTTACGGCGCCGATTTCCGGTGCGTCTTCGGCTCATAAATTGTTGAGTACACCCCGGAAATAAGAAAAGTTCCCGACCTTCCCGTACCGGACGCAAGCAGCATGGGCTTTCTTGACGTTCTCCTCTGAGCCTTTCGGAGTTGAGAACACTGCCCAGATACGCTTACCATAGAACTTCTCTAATCGCTGGCCTAGTTCCTGGTACTCGTGATCGTAGAGTTCTTTACGCTTATCACTCTTAGGGGCTTCTGCGCGGCGGGCGGCGAAGTCAGGCATTGCGAATAGGCCGATCTGTTTGGGGGCAGAGTAGTCCTGGCTCTCTATGATTTGGTTGTCAGTCTGTTGGCGGTTCATATCTCTACAAGGTCAGGGAAATAGCGTTCCTCCCCATCAATTATCTTCACTGGCGCATTATCATAATCAAGTCGGTACCCTTTGCCATCGATGTTTATACCGCCGTAATATTTGGCGACGGACAATTGCGAATGTGCCCAAAACTCATAAGGAATTCTTTTCTTCTCACTTTGAACTTCAGATTTAACCCTCTTCTTTGCCATGCGTTTAATGATAACTGATCTGATAACAGGCTCCCCTTTTGCATTTGGTTACTGCAATGCGCGGGGTGGCGGGCTTCATGGGTCTCCTCAATCAGACTTCTCTGAACCATTTTCCTGACCAATTTCCTAGCGTCGGGAATATGGTTAGAGAACGATCTTGGGAGTGTATCCTGCTCCGACGCATACCAAACGGCTGGATAGAGGGGCCAACTATTTTTTCCAGCTTTTCCGTATGAGCCTGAGCAAGACCTTTCGGTAGATTTGAAATGTGAAGAACGGCAGGCCCTCCAACCGCCCGGCCGCATTCTTATCCGGGTTAGATGCTATCTGTTGTGCGTACCCTTTGGGGCGCTACCCCATACTCTTCGCTCACGCCTCTTGTACTTCGAGCTTAACCGACAGCAACTATTGCGGGGCCTACTCATGACTGGTTAATTCCAGTTCAAACCGAGGTGCCGACTGTTCTGCACACTTCAAAGAACTACCTGTCTTCAGCACAGAGTTGATTTTACGAGCAGCGCCCTGATACTCGGTTGCCGTGAAGGTATGTACGCAAAAATCCCCCGAAGGGGATTTAAGCGGCAGGCTTAATTGCAAATTGTCCACGAACAACATTGCTGCCGTTCCCGAACACTTTGCAGTGTACAATTAAGCCTGTCATAGCTCAAGTGTATCTCATCTCATAATTGTTGCAAGATAGGTTATCAACAAGCAGCCAATCATTCTTTCAAAGAATGGGTCTGCCGAGTAATGGACGTATACGGGGGCGCTCCACCTCCAGGCAATAAGGTACCGTGCTGCGTCGATTAGGCAGTATGCGGGCGGAAAGATGAGGCATGGATGAACGAGGCATCAGATCTGCGCAGCAGAACTGGGTTTCGCCAAGCGTGTAGCAATGTGCTTTTCGAGAGCAAGAGCCGGCATGAAGATCGGTATCAGCGCGTCGAATTGATCAACAAACCACTGCGAATATTGCGCGCGCAATAGAGCGAACTCAGTCCGTTCCGGACCAATAGGAAGCGATTCATCAGACAGGCGTGCCACTGCTAATTGGAGCGCGCCTCCGGTATTTCTCATCTTCGTTATGTAATCAGTGACGTCTTTGTTGAAGAGGAACACGGCTTTCTCGGTTCCACGAGTAAACGCTATCATCGCCGCGTCGGAGATATTCGCTTTTTCAAAGACCTCAAGGAGAAGATCGCGAGCTGCGTCAAATACTGCAATCCGTCTCTCAAAAAGATCATGTTGGAGTCTAACGACCGCGAGTTCCGCTTGCTGTTTAGCGGTATTTGCCTGCTCTCTTGCTATCCTAGTTTGAGCCCGATTGAAATAGAGAGTAATCCCCGCGGCAGCGATGGCCGCTAAGGACGTTGCGAATGGGCCAGCAAAGTCATGAGCAAACTCGTACAGCCAGCTGTGCTCCACGCCGAACCTCTTGCCTCATGTGGACCTTTGGCGACTACAGAGAACATCTCGGAGCCATGGTCGCAATATGGTCCGTTCCTGGGGCTGTGGCGTATTCAAGACGTGCCGAGTAGCCGCCAAAGTGCGCAGACGCGCTTCAGTCGATCCGCGATCCGATCGGCTTTAGATCCGCATCGTCGAACAGCGGTGGGACTTCGCGGACGTGCTTGGCGGCGTGCACCAGCTCGAACGTGATGCCTCTGCACTGTGGGCAGGTGGGGAATCGGCGGCCTTTGATGACCGTAACCTCGCGCGGCATCAGCGGGTGAGTGGGATCATGGTCGATCCGATAGATGCCAGAAAGGGGCACGGTCTCGCCGGGGCGGAATTCCTTGGCCATGGTGAGGCTCCAGGCGGTTTCTTAACGTAAGTGATAACCCCTTGCGAGGATGCGTTGTTCCCTGATGCGCGAAATGCTGACAGGTCAGCCTGCAACGATGGCCCGCGCTAAGAACCGCGTGCTGCTCTCAAGGCTCGACTGGCAAGGAAGTGGCGGGGTTCGTGAGGTCGCGGCGAGGCAGTTAAGCAAAAATTAACGATTAAAAATGACTATGCTATTGATGACAAAACAGCCGCAGTCGATTAAAGTAACGCACGCAGAAAAACGCATACTGCGGTTAAGCATATTGCTATATAGGGGCTGCTGATGATGACAACACTCGACGAGCCGCTGCCGGCTTCAATAATATTTCGGCCGCCGCCCGGAACCCCTCTCGGGACAATTATGAATGAGGTTCGAATCTGGCTGGACGCACAGAAAATCGAGCCGCTCGACTTTTGCCCGGTTACCGACAATGCCGGTACCGGCTTTTTGATACGGTTTCGTGATCACTTCGAAGCGAACCGATTTCGTCAGTCGTTCTAGCCGCCTCAAAAAGATGCCGCGCCGTAGTGGTTAGCCTTCTTCGGTTTTCGCGGCTGCTGAGACAGTAGTGACATGCTCGCGGGCGCTTTCCAGCGTCTGCAACAGCACGTCCAGATAGTCCTCTGCCGGTTTGAGTAGATTGACATGGTCTTCGGTCCTGAGCCGCTCGATCACGCGCTTCTGCTCCTCAATCTGCTCAAGAATGTTCTCGACGTAACGCTGCGCCGCTTCTGTTCTGGCCGCAGGAATATCTGACATCCTGACCCCCGCGCCTAAAAAAGAGAACGGCGCCGCTTTTTAAGTGACGCCGTTTCCGCGATTACCGTCCCGTGGTGGGGGCCGTTGTCATGGGAGCTGGTACGCTGCCGCCCATGGCGCCCGTCGTCCCTGGTCCGGTCATGCTGCCGCCAGAGTTCCCCGCGGTGCCGCCTGGAGGCGGTCCGGTCATTGCGCCGCTCGCGCCCGTGGGGCTCATCCCAGTCGATGGGCTTGATCCCATGGTGGTTGAGTCGCCGGCACTGCCATGGCCCGACGCTCCCGAGCCGCCACCACCTCCGCCGCTCTGCGCGAAAGCACCAACTGACGAAGCCGCGAGCAGGAGCGCTGCCGCGGAGAGCGTCTTTAATCTGCTGCCCATCGTTTGTATCCTATGTTAACAAGTGCCGAATTTTTTCGGACGCCTGGTAAACGCGAAGGGGTAGACTTCGATCCTTTCAATAGGCGGAAGCAGACACTGTGTCAAACGAGGGATCGTTACACCTACCGTGTACCTGTATGCACGGAGACAATTTGCCGGGACGGTTGTAGTGAGTGTAAGGTGCGGAATATGACAAATCGCCTTCAACTCGGAGTAATAGTAGCTTTTTTATCATTGATTGCGCCGGGCTTAAGTTTTGCTCAAATACATGACCGTGAGAGAGTCTTTAAGATCCTTTGCATCGGCGATCAATCCTCAGGGTTCGATTGGGTAAATAAGACGTGGGTACCTACTCGTTTTAAGCCAGAGCGGTATCTAATAGAAAAAATGAACATTGATGACAAGACGACACCCTTCTGTGCCGCAGGCATCGGCCGAAATAAACCCCTTTGGACCGATAGCTACGGTTTAGTAGATGGGTGCTACAATGTGCATGTGTTCGGGCGAGTGTCGTATCCGCGGCTCGCGCAAGTGTGCCTAGAGGAATGGAAGAAACTGGACGGCAAATGGAGTCTACGTAGTATATCTTGCAGGGACCAAGAGTATATACACCTCAAACCCGATGGAGCATTCACGCAAACCAACTGGAATGAGACTTTGGATGACGACGCCGCACAAAAAGACTCCTTATCCCTAACAGTGGGAAGATGTAATGTGATGTAAGTCTAGGCTACCTGCTCATTTCTTCTCCCCTTCGATCTGAGCTAAAGATTGGGATTGAGCCGATACAGGCTTCCATCCCGCACCATCAGTTTGGTTTTGGTGAGCTTGGCGAACTCATTCGCTGTGTGACCGGCGTTCGGTGACGCTCCCACGGCGAAGGCAATCTGTTGCTTGGTGAACTCGCGGGTAGGATTGCTCGCGAGAAGGTCGAAGATCTTGCCGGCTAGTCCGTTGCCGATTTTTGAACGCCAGAGCTGCACAGCACTCGGAGGAACGGTGTTTGCCATCACCGAAACGTTCTCGGTGTCGCCGAGGGCGGTTCGAACAGTCGACACGATGGCGGTGAGTCGCCGGATTTCTGCATCTTTCTCCATCAATCTCCTCTCGTACTCATTGCGGAGAGCGATGATGGCTTGGCTATCAGGGACTGTAGTGGGCGATTTCGCGGCAACCTCCGGCTCATCACTAGTCTTCGCCGGCGCTGTGCGGAAACGCCGAATGAAGCTCTGAATGTCAGCTTGCTCGAGAGTTGGCACCTCGAATTTACTGCCGAGCTTCTCGCGGTCGGGGTGGAAGGTCTCACGCTTGCGGATTTGGATACGCTCGAAGACGCCCATGAACTCTGGCGACCATATCCAGCCCTCGCCGGTCGGGAGTGATGGGAGAGATTTCATAAACTGATCGAAGTCGCCCTCAGCGGAATGCGCTTCAACCCATTCTTTGAGCGCTTTGCGATCCTGGGGCGCGACGTTGCGGAACGCGAGCAAGGTGTCGACCTGTGTAAGCACGTCCTTATTGAGCGTCGCAGCGCGTTGATTGATGAGGGTGACGCCGATGCCGCGGTTCCGGCCCATGACTACCAGTGCTTCGACTGCAGCAAAGGTTTTCGCCATAGCGCCCATGACGCGCTGCGGCACGAACTCGTGCGCCTCTTCTATGAAGACGTGGCGCGGTGTGTCGTTTATATTGAGCAGCTCGTCGGCAAATTCGGCGATGAGGTGACGCTGCGCTGTCTTGGGCATGCCGAACGTCGAGATGACGCAGGAAATGTTTTCTTTGACAATCGCTTGTGCGATGCGACGCCCCATATCCCGATCAAGCGGGATGTCAGCGTGCTCGATACCGAACACCACCACCGGCAAACCTTTGCTCTTGCCGTCTGCCGCAACGCGTAAGCCCCACCATACGTCAATCGGGTCAAAGACAACGAATGGGATATTTGCATGGGCAAACTCCTCAGCCATCACTGCCGCGGTATAGCTTTTGCCCGCTCCACGTTTGGCAAGGATCGCGAACGTCTTGGTTGCTGCGTTGATGGGTAACTGTATAGACCCTATATTGATGTTCATATTTTAATTGGGTCAAACGCATCAACGGCGCGACGTACCACCTCGGCCTCGGACACCTGCTTGCGCTCGACTTTGGTTAGAATTTTTGCAGACGATTTGATCTTCCTGAGCTGCTTTTTGTAAAACCGATAATTAGTGCCTTGGGGCTTCTCCTTGTTCATGTTTATACGTTAGCAGATAAGGCGGAATCGCGGTAGCGCGGTTATCCACAAGCGCCTTATTGTGCGGTAGCGCGGTAGCAGTATAATAGTTATTAGGTCAGTTAGACCTTCGAGCCCGAAGAGAAGGGCAGCGGCGAGGCAGCAACCTCCATGCAGAGCGTACCTTCTTCCACTGCCAGCCCTTTTCTGAACGCTCACCATTATCAGCTTTATCAAATCGTATGGAATTAATCACCCGTTGCTCGCCCGGTTTCGGCAGCCACTGCGCTGAAGCGCGGTCAACCGAATGCACCTGCGCCTGTGGTGGTCTCAACCACGGCACTCGCGTCTCGGTGAAGTGCAGCAAAGGCGTCGAGGGTTCCTGCCAGCATGCCGGGTGCGGCGAGTGCACCTGCGCTTGCGGCGGCATCAACCACGGCATCCGTCGCGTTCGCAAACTCACGGTCGTGTGGTCAACGTCGGAGGAATTAGCAGCTTAATCTCATTCATATGGAAGAAGAATACGACTACCGGATCGCCGATTACCTCAAGCGCGATCCGATCCGGCTACGCGTTCGCCACGAGACGGAATGGACGACAAAAAATGTCCTCATCCTGATCTTTGGCATCGTGTTCATAGCCACCGTCATCGGCGCGTTCGTAGCCGATCAGGTCTGGAGAACGCAGCCTCAGTTCGTTATTACTCAGTAATTATCCTTGCCTCTCCCGTTTCGTCCGTTGTTACAAACACACTACCGGCAAGGAGGTGTGCCCGAAAGGGAGCGGCGGACGGAACAGGGGATTAACTTCTATGTCAAATACAACAAACCCAAAAACACGTACGGAAACCAGCCAGGAACTCCGCGATCTCAATATCGGGTTCCGCGATAAGCTCATTCTTAATGACGGTCGAGCGGTCCAGGTGATCGAAGCGCTCGATGGCATTGTCAAAGTGATCGGTGCGGCGGGCGTCAACTTCTATGTCCGCCGTGATCAGATCAGAAACCATTATCCCTATGTTACGCAATAATATGCCGCAGGCTCTTTGGGAGAAAGTCCTATGCCATTTCGACGAGGATGGCAACCTACTCTGGATTACGCGTGGTAATGGCATGATGCAGCATTATCGAGTAGAGAACATCGGCATAGAGGAGTTCGGCGAGCTGCACGGGGCGAACGCGGTGCACATTAATAGCCTAATAAACAACGAGTATGAAAAAGATCATCCGCGAGGTTGATGAGAAGCGCGGCATAGTCCAGATCACGGTGGCTGACGAACGCTGGTATATGAAGCCGGTGCCGAACAATGAGACGGGTATACCGGAATACGTTGCGGTGCCGTCCGTCACCTGGATCGCCGGGCATTGGCCAAAGGGCATTGGATTTTACAAATGGCTCGCCGACAAGGGATGGGATGAGGCAGAGGCCGTCAAGCAAGCGGCAGGCGATAAGGGCAGCCGCGTCCACCTCGCGATCGAGCGCATCCTCAAGGGCGAAGAGTTTCGGATCGATACCAAAGTGGTCGATAAGGGACGGAGCTCGGAAGGCAACACGATCGAGACTGAGCTGACGTATGAAGAGCTCGTCTGCGTTCAGACCTTCCTCGACTGGTTCAAAGCGGTCCAGCCCGAGACGATCGCGACAGAGCGCACCATCTTCTCAGAGAGCCACGGCTACGCGGGTACCATCGACTACATCTGCCGCATTGGTGGCGTGCCATACCTGATAGATTTTAAGACGAGTAAGCAGGTCTGGCGCGAATACGAGCTGCAAGTCAGCGCGTACCGAATGGCGGTCGACAATGGCGAGAACCCCATCCTGGATCAGCTTGGGAACCCGGCCAATTTGTCCGGTCTCAGGACCGCTATCCTTCAAGTCGGCTACACGCTCAACAAGGACGGTTACAAGTTCACTGAAGTGGGCGACGCATTTCCGGAATTCAAGATAGCGCAGTCAATCTGGAAAGCGGAAAACACCAGCAAGAGAGACGGTGAGCTGCTGACGCCGGGCTTCACGAAGCGGGAATTCCCGATCGTGCTTGCACCCGGTAAGAAAGAACAAGCGAGTGCGGCTACTGGGGTGGCTGAGACGGCGGTGGATATTTCGGAGCATGTCACATCCGAGCAAGCTGAGTTGGAATTAAACGAGGGCTCTAAGAAACGTCGCACCAAAGCGGCATAAGAATATGGAACAAGACCTAGATGCAATGACGGGAGTGGGCAATTACGAAGGATCGCGCCTCTCGCTAAACACAGTCTCCCTAAACGGGAACGCCGATATTGAAGAGCGAGATGGTGAATACATCACGCTCGGCGGATACTTCCGCAAGCGTCTGACTGCTGAGCAGAAGAAAGGCGAGAAGCCGGAGGAGGTAAAGCTCGGCAACTCGATCAAGGTCATCATGCTGAAAATCCGCCGTGCTCTCCAGGAGCGCGACGGCGAGCGCCTCGCCCGATGGACCAGCGAGCATGACGGGGTGGATGACATCGTCGAGCTGCGCAGCGCCTACGATAAGGAGGTTGAGGTCGGGTCCGCCCGCCGGCTCCGGGAGAAGTACGGCAACCTGCGCACGGTGCAGAACGTGTACGGATTACTCCTCGACGGCACCAAAGAGCCGGAGTCGGTTAAAATCCAGATCAAGGGCGCAGCACTCGGCTCGGAAGCCAAGGCTGACGACGTGCCGACGTTCTATCAGTACGTCTCCTCATTCGGCAAAAACGCCGATGGTGAAAAGGAGCATCTGCGCCAGTTCGCGACCGTGCTCTCGGCAGTGAAGGAAAAGGGCAAAACCGGCAAGGCGTATTTCACCATCAATTTCACCCGTGGCGAGCAGCTTGCGGCCGATATGCAGGCCGTCGCCGACGCGGCGCTTCGCGACATCCATGGCAAGATCGTGGCCCAGGATCAGGCTCGCAGTGCTCGTATCAAGGCTATGAAAGCCACGCCGGAGGTCGTGGCTGAGGGCAACGCAGAGCCTGAGGCGGATGAGGCCGCGAGTGACTATCCGGCCGAGGATATCAACCCCGATGATATCCCGTTCTAGGGTATGGCCAGGAAGATAGATTGGGAGCGCATCACGCAGGATGCCCGAAGGCTACGTGATGAAGGTTACGTATTGCGGAGCCTCACCGAGTACCATTGGCATGTAACTCTGCCCGGCAGTAATCGGCTCTGCAATGTGTGGCCCACGACCCGCAAGTACATGGAAAATGGAGCTCACCAAGCCGGCTTCTATACAGACATACTCAGAGCGATGGAATACGTGTTCCAAGAGGACAAACCGGATAAGCACGCGGCAAATTCAGTCGCAGAGCTCAGGGCCGGCGGATTAGATGCAATTAAAGCGCGCTTAGGAAAGAAAGCACAACAATAGGTGAAAGAAAAGTGGTGTAGGAGAAAGCCGTTGGACAAAGACCATATTGTTCTGCCTCCCGATCCTCTCCTCGTTTCTGATCGGGAGCTCGACAGAAAAGAGCGGTCGGCTGAGGCAGACAGGGAACGAGAAGCGCGCGTGCAAGCTGCTGCTCAAGACAGAGCGCATGGGATAGCGAAGGATATGCGCCTCAAGTTACTGGAGGCGGCGACCAAAGATGCTCAAGAGGCAATGAAAGTATTGCTTGCAATAAATGGTGGAGGCGTAGCAGGAGTCTTAGCTTTTGTTGGGTCAATCGCTGGGAAGCCAGATATCGAGAATGTTTTGCTCATACGAGTAGCAAGAAGCGTATATTGGTTCGGCGGCGGCGTTCTTGGTGCAACGACGATCGCCATTTGCGCGTACCTGAGTAACTTGTTCTTCGCGGAAAGCAATCGGATAGAATTGGGAACAGACGAACAGCAAAGATGGTCGCGCTGGGGTAATCGAACTAGAGTAATCGGTTTTGTCGCTGCTCTTATTTCGGTGGCCGTTTTTGTGATGGGCGCATATGTCGCGACAAAAGGCATCTTTTTTGTTTTAAAGTACAAAAAATAGTGCGTTTCGGCCCTCCTCCGCGCCGTCACTAAATGGAACGCGGACGTGCATGACGCGTTCGGTCAGCAGGCACTCGCAAGGAGGACCGGAATGCAGAGCAATCCCACCTATACAACCGCGGCGGCCGGCGCGCCGTTGGAAATGGACGAGACCGACCGTCTCATCTCGTCGGAAAAGGTCGGCGGCACGGCCGTCTATGACGCCAGCGGCGAGCGGCTCGGCACCGTCCATCATTTGATGATCGACAAGCAAGCGGGGAACGTCGAGTACGCGGTCATGTCGTTCGGCGGCTTTCTCGGGATCGGCGAGAGCTACAATCCGCTGCCCTGGCGGTCACTGACATATGACACGGGGCTTGGGGGTTATGTCGTCAATGCCAACCGCGCGCGCCTCGAACAGGCACCCCGCTATGCGCCCGGCACTGAGCCGAGTTGGACCGATCCCGGGTATCGAGACCGGATCGACCAGTACTGGATGATCCCGCCGGTGTAACTTCGTAATCATCCCGGCAGCGGCCACCTTCGGGTGGCCGTTTGTTTAAGCAGATACAGAACGCCTAGCCCTCTGGAAACGAGCTTCCGTGACGTTGGGTTTACAGGCTACTGAAACGGTAGAAAGGATCGGCAGGCGCGAACCGAATATTATCTTAAGTTAACGAGGCGCATTAAAAAATCGCGGCGGAACAGTAAATGCCGTTCGTGTGTTTATGGTCTTAAAGCGGATCATCACCAAAGGAAATGCCAAGTTGACCGGCGATAAACATGCGGCGGACTCTTTCCCTGTGCTTGAAGAAACGGCCTATATAAAGAGGGTTGTGCGGGAGACCGACCGGATTCTAATAAACACGTCCGTTCAAGAGCGCACAGAATTTGTCGATATTGATCTCAGTTCGGGTGAAGCGGTAATCGAACGGGTGGCCATAAACCTCTTTGTCGATGAAGCCCCGCCAATCCGACAAGAAGGCGATCTCATCATTGTGCCGCTGCTTGAGGAGGTGCTGGTCACCGAGAAGAAGCTGCTGCTCAGAGAGGAGGTTCATATCAGGCGCACGGTAACGGTGGAGCATGTCCATGAACCGGTGGTGCTTCGCTCCGAAGAGGTATCGTTTGAACGACCAACTGCAACTGAACACGTCATGGAGGACAAATTATGAGTGATCTGACCACACAGGCCGGAGTTGCTGCGGGCGGGTCTAACCAGATCGCAGCAATGTTCACAACGTACGGTGGCGCCCTCGACGCACGCGACGCTCTGGTGGCTGCCGGGATCGATCGTTCACGTATCGAGATACTTGACCGCACAGCCACTGAAGACGATACCAGTTTCAAATATGAGAGGAACGAGGAAGGCTTCTGGACGGCACTGAAGCATCTGTTCGTGCCGGAAGAAGAAGGCCACCTTTATGCGGAAGGCCTGCATCGCGGTCATGCAATAGTCGTGGTGCGCTGCGCTCCCGGCGAGCAAGATCGGGTCATCAGCTTACTGGAGGCACGCAACCCGGTGGATGTCGAGGCCCAGGGAACGGAGTGGCGGACCGGCGGCTGGTCGGGCTCATATGCCGGCGCCGGGACATTTGCGGGTGCCGGGACGACGACACCAGCGCCTCTACCGACAGCGACATCGCCGAGCCCCACCACCATGGCGGCAAGTGGCGCGCGTGAAGAAGTCATCCCGGTTTACGAGGAGCAGCTTCGCGTCGGGAAACGCGAGGTCGGGCGCGGCAGCGTGAGGGTTCACAGTTATGTCGTTGAAACGCCGGTGCAAGAGCAGGTGCAGTTGCGCGAGGAACGGGTTGAAGTTGAGCGCCGTCCGGTCGACCGCCCCGCGACCGTGAGCGATGTCGGTGCCGATGCGTTCCGCGAACGCACGATCGAGGTGACCGCAACGGCCGAAGAGGCCGTGATCGCAAAAGAGGCGCGGGTGAAGGAAGAAATCGTCGTTCGGAAGGACGAAGAAGAGCGGACGGAGACCGTTAGCGACACGGTTCGCCGAACCGAGGTGGAGGTGGAGGACAATCGCACTTCTGCGTCGCCCCCAGCGGCTCCGCGTCGGCCGTAAGATCACATCATTGATTATCGAGCGGGCGCCCGAGTGGCGCCCGTGTCGTTTACGCAACCATTTGCCAGATCCGCCTTAGCAGGACCGCGTCCTCGATGTTTATGCCTGTTCTATTGGCGCCGGGGTGTTCAGCGCCGTCTGCACGTCGCTCTTGTGCGCGAAATGCGCCACGACATGCGCTCCGATAGAAATCAGAACGCCGATGACGACGAGGCAGTTCTGCAAAACGCCCGGTGTGACGGCTGTGTAACCCAGCATGGCGAAGAGCGTAGAGATGAACCCGGTAGTGGTTGCGACGTTTGTTGTGTCCATAAATTTAAGTGACTAATTGCTAATAGGGAACTCTGTGTTGAGTTTAGCGCGAGTTTGAGGACCCACGCTATCTAGTGCCGGGAATATTCCCTTCGACACCTGGTACTCCCCGACTGCCGCGGCGGTTTTGCTCCCAAATATCCCGAGTTCATCGGCCGGGATTGGCGGGAGGAAGCCTAGTATCATTAAAACACACTGCAACCACTTCACGTCGTCGTTGTCATCGCCGTAGGCCAGGTTGTGGTTCCACTGGTAGTGGAAGGCGCTCGGAGCCGGGAGATTGGCTAGGAAGTCTTTCAAATCGGTCGGTAGCTCGGCGATCGTCCAGCCCTCAAGCATGTACGGCCGCCAGGCGGACCAGCTGTAATTCGCTTCCCCCTTATTAGCCCACTGATCCGACCAGCTATTTCTCAAGGTATTTTTGTCAAAATCTACCCAGCCCTTGGTAAGCGTCTGGTGCCCGCCGATCACGGTCTGGGGGACGCGCAGCGGGTCTATGTCCTTGTCAGCCCAGTCGGGCGTGTACCACTCGGCGCCGATCTGCATGAGAACGGAGACGGCGCCATAAAGCTGCGTATAGGTCCGCAGCCCTTTGAGATCGAGCGGAGCCGCGAGATAGCCGGGGATGCGGTATTTGAGCGCCTCGGCCTTCGCTGCTGGCGTGATGACTGACGGATCGCGGTACTGCGCGATCGGCAAGCTGGTGTCGTTCGGGACCGTTGCGGTCCTGGCACAGCCGAAGGTGGCGGATATTTTCGCGACGGTGCGCGGGCGCCGGCCGCCATTAAGCGGGATGTCGGGCTCGGCGGAGAGGATGTCGAGGAAGCGCGGTGAGAAGTTGACGATCTCGCCATGCTCTCGGTACCACCACAACTTCATCAACTCGGCCCATGCGTGCGACACGCAAGAGGGCTCGTTGACCTGGTTATAGACACCGAACGGCGAGAAGTCGGTTTGATACGAGGCCGGGAGCGTCGTTGGTGGAACGGTAGGAGCCGAGACGGTTGCTATACCGTCGCGATAGTCGATTGTACTTTCCAGTGCGCCGCCGATGATGGGAGAGTTCATGCTTGGAAATACGCGCCCAAGGCCGTGGTCGCCGGAACGCCGCAATCCGCTGCAACTGTTTCGGCATAATGTTCCGGATCGTTCCCATCCGCGCTGGGCGCGTAGTTCGAGAAAAAGTCGTAGAAGGTCCAGGTGGGGTGAAGCACAGCGCGTTGATGGACAAGGTTCTCAAGGTACTCCCATCCGAGCTGGTCGGTCTGGAACACCGCGAAACCGTGGGCATTGCAAGTTACAGTGCCGTATTTCGGCAGATAGCCTACGGGAGAAAAACGCGTGTTCCCTGGATTATGATTGGCTGGGTTGGCGTCCTCAAAGGTCGCGAGCGCTTTACAGAAGATATTGAGGTTCGTCATATTTCAATGGTAACATCCTACCAATCAATACCCTGGGCCTGTGTGGATATCAGAAAGTTCAGCTTGTTATTGACGATGACCAAGGCTTGCTGGAGCTCTTCCACCTCTTCTTCTGCTTTGATGTTTGTCTCCGCATCGAGCTTGGCATTTGCCTCGGCCGCATCCCCATGTCGATTGCTGCTGTTCTGAAGGAATAGGCCGATGTAGATCGCCTCAAGGGAGACAATGGTGGTGAGCCATAAGAGCATCGCTTCCAAGGCAATCCAGCCGAGGAATACGGCAACGAAGCATAGGGCGAAGGCCACGGTGTGAAGGACTATGGAGGTCATCGAGCCGATGCGGCGCGACACCCATTCGGAAGTACGATCGCCCGGAGCCATATTGCCGTGTCGGCGCGTCATGCATTTTGCTTGGTAATGATAAGCTGCTGGGTTACTTGCTCTTTGAGTTTGGTAACCTCGCTGCGCAGCGTCGTATTCTCGACCTTTAGCGACGCGTTCTCAATCTCCAGGGCGCGGTATTTAAGGGAGATCTCTTGGTATTTCTCATAGAGATCATTGTGCCGGGTATTTAGATCTTCGATGAGCTTTTGTAGGCTGTCGACGCGCCGTTCAAGCGCTAGCGAGTAGTCGAACTTCTGCATCTTGTATCTAGTGGCAACCTCAGGCCGGTTTACTATCCACCGAATGAGCGCTGCCAGCCCACCGCTCGCTATGATTGCTGCTACTATTTGCACACCATAGTTTAAAATAATGCTGTCCATGTCATTCTTCAAATCTCTTCTTGATAAGGACGTACAAGGAAAGGATCGCCGCTAACTCTAAAAGTGCCTGACCCGTGTTGGCAACGATATTGTTAAAGTAGACAATCGGGTTATACACCGCGAAAACGGCAGGGTATAACCATAGGCTGTCTACTCTTACTACGAACAAGGCCAGGAACGAGGCCGCTAGGAGTAACCAAGCGAATGTGGGAGTGGCCCAAACGTGGGCTATTCTGTAGGCATACCAGATGGACAGAAGCTGTAGGACGATCTGAAGTGTCAGGAAAAAGTAAATGAGGTTTGCATTCATATGTCTGTCTTAGAACGGGAGCTGCGCCTCCCACCATGCATCGATGTTCGTTGAGGAGCTGCTGATATAATCTACACGGTAATAATAGCTCTTAGGGACTACTGCTAAGACCCAAATCTTGTTTATAGGCGCGCCCGAACTTGATGAAGTCTGCTCGGAGTACAGGGACGAAGCAGGGTTAGACGATCCGATATAGGATTGAATGCCGAAGCTGGCTAGTGTGTTCGATGCCGACACGACTACCAAAAGGGTATGCCCGGTCGTATTCTGATAATTGGTTCCAAGAGCGCGCGAGGCGTGTACTTCG
>JAFAYW010000366.1 GCA_019240125.1 Alphaproteobacteria bacterium | reverse complement strand
TATCTCGGGATCCGCTACCCCGAGCCGGTGATCAGGGCGACCCTATCGGTGAACCAAATACGCTACCGGCAAAGTGCTGACGTCGCCGGCGAAATCGCGGACTGGCTGGCTTCCGGCAAGGTGGTCGGGATTCTGCATGGACGGGACGAATGGGGACCGCGGGCGCTCGGCGCGCGATCCATTCTGGCCGACCCGCGGAATGCCGTGATGAAAGATCACCTCAATGCCAAGATCAAATTCCGCGAGGAATTCCGCCCCTTCGCGCCGGTGGTTAAGCGCGAGGCCTACGGCGACTGGTTCGAGACGCTTGATATGGCCGAAAGCCCCTACATGCTCTACACGCATAAGGCATTGCACCCGGAGCAGACCGCGGCGGTGGCGCATGTCGACGGCACCAGCCGGGTGCAGACCGTATCCGCCGAACAGAACGGCTATCTCTATCGCATCCTCGCCGCGTTCGAGCGGCGCACCGGCGTACCGGTGCTGATCAATACGTCGTTCAACCTGCGCGGCGAGCCAATCGTCTCGAGCCCGTCGGATGCGCTGAAGACCTTTTACAATTCCGGCATCGACTGCCTCGCGATCGAGGATTTCCTTATCGAAAAAGACGGCGCGAATGGTGCCGCCGCCGCGGGCTGACGCGCCGGCGGTAAGAACCGTCCATCTCGCCTCGGCCGAAGCAGACATCTTCAATGCGATGTTCCGCGAGGCCTCCGGGTTGCGGCTATTGCCCAATCGGGTGTTCGTCGATCATACCGGCAAAATCCTGTTCGAGACCAATGAGGTCGGGTTCAAGGGCGACCCGATCGACCCGCACCGGCAGCTTGCCGTGGTGTGGGGCGACTCGGTCGCTTTCAGCACCGGCCGCGGCTGGCCGTGTCTGCTCGACGAACTCGCGCCGGGTTATCAATTCCTCAATGGCGGGCTCGATGGCGACCCATACGACAATATCCTGCGGCGCGCCCGGCTGTTCAACAGCGAGCATCGCGTCGCCCTGAACCTGATGATGCTAGGCTGGCATCCGTTTCTGCCGGAGCGGACAGTGCAGCGCCCGCGGCTGATGGCGCGGCTTTTCGGGGGCATGGCAACGGTCGAGCGCCAACTCGGGCGCGGCGGCAATCGCGGGCTTGGCGAGGCGCTGGACACCTTTTTGATTGAGGTGCCGAACACTGTCGTGCTGACGATGCCGACGGCCGTCAATGCGGCGATCGCCGATATCGATCTGTCGCCGTCCTTCAATCCCGACTTCAGGTTTCTCGGTCGTGTCGGGTACAAGCCCGGTGCGCAGCGGCAGGCCCTTGCGCACATTCTCGAACGCAACGCCATCACGCGCGATATCTGCGCCGCGCGTGGTGTCAGGTTCGTTGATCTTTACGCCGCGCTTGACACCACGCAGGTGCCGGATTTCCGCCGGCATTTCCGTGATATCCTGCATCTGCACCCCGCATCGTATCGGGTCATCGCTCAAATCGTGTATGACGGTATCAAGGATTTGTTGCGGCGGCCTGCCTGAGGGCTGCCAGTCGAAGTGCCGGGAGTGACGCCATGGATTTCGCCGACGCACCCGATCATGCCGCGTTCCGCCGCGAATTCCGCGACTGGCTCGACGCCAACCTGACCGACGACCTCAAGGTCGAGGACGCCTCCGACTCGCGGGTTGCGCCAGACCGCGAGACGCTTGAAAAGCGCATCGCCTGGCAGAAGAAGATGTATGCGGCCGGCTGGGTCGGCATCTCCTGGCCCAAGGAATATGGCGGCCGCGGCGCCAGCTTTATCCAGAAGATCATTTTCGACGAGGAATATTTCGACGCCCATGCCCCGATCCTGCCGGGGCATAGCGCGCTCAATCTGCTGGGGCCGACCCTGATCCAGCTCGGCACCGAGGCGCAGAAAAAGAAGCACCTGCAACGCATCCTTGCTGGTGAGGAACGCTGGTGCCAGGGCTTCTCCGAGCCAGGGGCTGGCGGTGACCTCGCCAGCCTGCGAACCCGCGCCGTCGATATGGGCGACCACTTTGTCGTCAACGGCCAGAAGGTCTGGACCTCAGGCGCGCATTTCGCCGATTGGTGTTTTCTGCTGGTGCGCACCGACCCGGACGCACCAAAGCACCACGGCATCACTTATCTGCTCGTCGATATGAAGACGCCGGGCATCACGGTGCGGCCGCTGGTATTGCTCAACAAGCATCGGCATTTCAACGAGGTGTTCTTCGAGGACGTCAAGGTCCCGAAGGAGAATGTCGTCGGCAAGATCAACGAAGGCTGGAAGGTCGCGATCACCACTCTGATGTTCGAGCGCGGCGGCGCCGGCGGACGCGACCATGCCAGCCAGATCGCCCGATTGCTCGAACTCGCCAAACAATTCCCCAGCCGACAGGAGCCGGCCTGGCGCGACAGCCATATCCGCCAGCAACTCGCGCAGCTCGCGATCGACGCGCAGGCGCTCAAGGTAACGCGGTTGCGCGGGCTGACCCGCCAACTGCGTGGCGAGCCGCCGGGGCCGGAAGGCTCGATACTCAAATTGTTCGGCTCGGAACTGGCAACCCGCATCGCGGATTTCTCGAGCACGCTGCTCGGCCCATACGCGACGGTCGAGACCTCAACCGACACGGTGCCCGACGCGGCGCGCTGGACCAACCGCGTACTCGGGTCGCGGCAATACACGATCGCCGGCGGCACCAGCGAAATTCAGCGCAACATCCTGGGCGAACGCGTGCTGGGGCTGCCGAAGGGCTGAGGCCGCCGCATTCGGCCGCGGCGAGAGGGAGGACCCTCAGCCGGCGGAAAGCTTCTTGAGCAGCGCCGGATCCTGGACAGTCGTGTCTTGTCTCCGCACCGGGTCGGCGATGGCGTTTTCGAGGCCGCGTACGCCCTTCCATTCTTCCGGCGGTCGGGCGCGCCCGTCGCTGCCGACCTGGTCGATCCCCCAGTAGATCTCAAGCCGATGCCCGTCGGGGTCGCGAAACTCGATCGCCAATTGGCAGCCGGCACGGCGGCGGCCCTCGAAATCGAGATCGATCCCCTGCTGGCGCAGATGATCGCGCGCGCGCAAGACCTCGTCGAGGGTCGCGACCTCAAAGGCAATATGGTTGAGCTCGACGCTCTCCGATTCGCCGTGGAGCGAGCCGACCAGGGCCACCCCATGATGGTCGGGATTGCAGCGTAGAAACGCCATGCCGCCCGGCACCATTTCATCCGGGTAGAGGTCGGATATCTCGAAGCCCAGCACTTGCGTGTAAAATCTGACCGAACGCGCGACGTCGCGCACATTCAGCACGACATGTCCAAGCTTGCCGATGCGAAACGGTATGCCTTTGGGGCGGGTCAGGCCGCGCAGGGCAGCGATGTCAACCATGCTGCGCCTCCGTCGGAGAAGCGAGGAGCCGGTCGAGCTTGGTGGCCATGATGAAATCGTTTTCGTGCAGGCCTTTGATCTTCTTGGTTCGCAATGACACCGTCGCATAGCCCCAGCCAAAGCTGATATCGGGGTGGTGCGCTTCCGCTTCGGCCAGCTTTCCAGCCTGTTCGACAAAGCCCAATGCCCCGGCGAAGTTCTTGAAGCGATAGGTGCGTTCGATGCGGGTCGCGTTGTCGAACAGCGACCATTCCGGCGCCTGGCGCTGCAATGCCTCCGCTTCGTCGCGGCTCAACGGCGGGACACCGCCACGGCACGGGGTGCAGCTCTTTTGGACAAGCGCGGCTTCCATGGTGATTGCTCCTCTGCGGCCGAGGCGCGGCGGCGCATTGGACGCCGCGTTGCGAACAGTGCCATATTACGGTGGGTTTGCAACGGGCCCCGCCCGCTGTGGGCCCGCCCTGAAGTGCCCGCCTCACTAAGCAGCGAACGTTGCTATGCCTCGATTGACGTCGCGTCTTCTTCTGTCGTTTGCCGCGGTTATCGCCGGGCTGCTGATCGTACCGACCTATGGCGCCGTGCCGGCCAGGCCCGGATGGCGCGTGGTGCTGGTGGCCGGCGACAATGGCGAGCCCGTCTTCGACAACGGCGTCGCGGCCATGGCGCAGTGGCTGGGCAAGCTGGGTGTGCCGGGCACCGATATCCATCGCTTCAGCGCTACGCCGATGCCGGGGGCCGAACCCGCCTCCGCGACCGGCATTCTGCATCAGATCGCCACCCTGGGGGCGCGCCCAGGCGAGCGCTGTTTCGTGTTTATGACGTCTCATGGCCAGCATGACGAGGGCATGTGGCTGGCTTACAGCGGCGAATTTCTGCGACCTCAGGCGCTTGCTACCGCTCTCTCGGCTGGCTGCGGCGCGGTGCCGACGGTGGTGATCGTCTCCGCCTGCTATAGCGGCTCGTTCAGCGGCCCGGTAATGCAGGCTCCGAACCGCATCGTCATGACCGCCGCGCGGGGCGACCGGCCATCCTTTGGCTGTCAGGCCGACCGCAACTACACCGTGTTCGACGAGTGCCTGCTCGGCACCTTGCCGCAGGCGACAAGCTGGCAGCAGGAATACGCGATCAACTCGACCTGCGTGCGACAGCACGAGAAGGAGCTTGAGGTGCGGCCATCGCTGCCGCAGGCATTTTTCGGCCCCGCCGTCCGCAAATTGCCCATCGTGCAATAGCGGCGGCACGCCTCGGGATCTTCGATCCGTCCCGGAAATCTCCGGCCGGAGCTGAGCCGCCTCGGTTCTATTCCATCGGCAATCCGGAATGGGTGTTGCGCGAGTCGAGCGAGGTGAAGCCATTCGCAAGCGACGGCATCGCCACCTCGGCGATCGTCTCCGGGGTCCAGCCGCCGTGGCGGTGCACCATCCGCACCGGACGCATATGGCTGTAGAGGGAGATTTCCGCGGCGCGCTGGTGAAACACCTGGCCGTTGACGTACGAGGCCTGTTCCGAGGCGAGGAACGTGCAGAGCGGTGCGATCGCGTCGGCGCGGCTGCGACGCAACCGCTCCTCGCGGGCCGCGGCGGCGGTCGGGTCTTTCGGGGTCGGCACCGAGCGCGTCATGCGCGTGTCGGCCGAGGGCGCAATAACATTGGCGGTAATGCCGCGCGACTGGTTTTCCATCGCGATGATGCGCGCCATCGCCACCACCCCGAGCTTGGCCGAACCGTAATTGACCTGGCCGATATTGCCGAGCAGGCCCGAGGTCGACGATACCAGGATCAGGCGGCCGTAATTCTGCTCGCGCAACACGCCGATGGCGGCGCGGTTGATGTTGAAATGGCCGGTCAGATGCACGTCGATGACCGCCTGCCAGTCTTCCGGGAACATGTTGTGAAACATCTTGTCGCGCAGGATCCCCGCTGCATTGAACACGATGTGCAGCCCGCCGAGTTCGTCGCGCGCCTGCTGCACCATCTTAAGGCAATCGTCAAAGCTGGCGACCGAGCCGAAATTTGCGACCGCTTCGCCGCCCTCGGCCTTGATCTCGTCGGCCGTCGCCTGCGCCGGCCGGGTGTCGCCGCCTTCCCCGGCGCCGCCGACCCCGGGATCGACGACCACAATCTTGGCGCCCTCGCGGGCCATCAGCTTGGCGACTTCGGCGCCGACGCCGCGCGCCGCGCCGGTGCAGATCGCTACCTTGCCCTCAAGCATGCCCATTTTCCGTCTCCCCCTTTGCTTGCTCAGCTTGGCATTGCCACGCGGGCGAGATTGACCGGCCGCTATTCGGCTTGTCAATTCGCCCCGCCCCAGGGCAATAGGGAACGCGCGGGAAGGCTGGTGGCGCGGCATCGGCCAAAGGCAATCGGAGGACGTGATGAGCGGGGATGACACCGGCTGGGTCAGAGTGGCGGCACGCGGCGATCTTGGCGATGGCGACGTGCTTGGCGTCGTGGCCGGCGGCCATGACATCGCACTCTATGAAATGGACGGCACGGTCTACGCGACGGACGACATCTGTTCGCACGCCTACGCCAAATTGTCGGACGGCTGGCTCGATCACGGCGAGATTGAGTGCCCGCTGCATGCCGGCCGGTTCGATGTGAAGACCGGCAAGGCTACCGCGCCGCCCTGCATCGATTCGGTGCGCGTGTATACGGTGCGGGTGTCCGGCGACGACATCGAAGTCAAGCTTGATTGAGTTGACGCCGGGTATCCCAGCGACTAGTTCTTAATTGCCGAATTAAAAAGGACACAGCGAATGCCAGAAACACCTCCGCTGAAGGCGTTCTGGCAGCCGGGTTGAACCAGCTGCCTGAGACTCAAGGAGTTTCTCTCGATCCGTGGGATCGAGTTTGAATCGATCAATATTCTGACTGACGCCGCTGGACGGGCCGAACTGGCACGACTTGGGGCGCGCTCGATACCGGTGCTGTCTCGCGGTGACGAATTTGTCTTCGCGCAGAACATCGCGCAGGTTGTCGAGTTTCTGAAGCTCAACGAAAAGGCCGGACCGGTTCTGACCCCGGCTCAGCTCCACGAGCGGATGGAAATCTTCATCGATGCGGCGTTGCGGATGATCCCGCAAATGCCGAATGACAAGCTCGACACGATGACGCCGGGTCGCCCGCGCAGCTACGGCCGGCTGGCACATCACATGTTCCGCATCTGCGAGGCGTTTACCGAGATTGCTGGCGGCGAGCCGTTTCACCAGGGCAGGCCGAACGAGGTGCACGATCCAAGCGAAATGGAGTCGACCGCGGCGCTGACCACCTATGGCAAGCGTGTCCAGACGAAAGTCGCCAATTGGTGGGCAACCACCGAGGACAAGAACGCCGAAGCGACCGTTGAGACCTATTATGGGCCGCAAAAGCTCCACGAGGTCATGGAGCGGTCAACCTGGCATATCGGCCAGCACACCCGTCAGTGGGTGATGCTGCTCGACATGACCGGCATCAAGGCCGATCGCCCCTTGGGGCCAGAGGCCTTCGCCAATCTTCCGATGCCGCAAAAGGTGTGGGACGAGTAGCTGAAAAAAGGCCGACCCTGGATAATTCCAGGGCCGGCGCTTTCTTATGTAGCATGTTGCGGTCTCAGAAGGCCCGATCGCGGACCTTCTTATCGTCTGCCTCGGCCATCATCGTCACCAATCCCTCAAAGCTCACCTTGCGCGTCCATCCCAGGACGCGGTTGGCCTTGGTCGGGCTTCCAATGAGCAGATCGACTTCGGCGGGGCGATAGAAAACCGGATTGACCTTGACGATGATCCTGCCGGTTTTGCGATCGATACCTTGTTCCTGCTCGCCTTCGCCGGACCATTCAATATCAAAGCCGAGCCGGATCGCGGCCGCTTCCACAAAGGAACGGACGGTGTGCTTTTCGCCGGTGGCCAGCACGAAATCCTGCGGGTCTTTCTGCTGCAGCATAAGCCACATGCCCTCGACATAGTCTCCGGCAAATCCCCAATCCCGCTCCGCGCTGAGATTGCCCAGTTCGAGCACACTTTGTTTTCCGTGCTTTATCCGCGCCAGTGACAAGGTAATCTTGCGGGTCACGAATTCGCGCCCGCGCAGCGGTGATTCGTGATTGAAGAGGATGCCCGAACAGGCGTGAAGCCCGTAACTCTCGCGATAGTTTATCGTGGCCCAGTGTGCGAACAGCTTGGCAACGCCATACGGGCTCCGGGGATAAAAGGGTGTCGTCTCGTCCTGCGGGACAGCCTGTACCTTACCGAACATTTCCGACGTCGATGCCTGATAATATCGGCTCGACGGCGTCTCCTGCCGGATCGCCTCGAGGATTCGCAGGGGACCGATCGCGTCGGCATCTGCCGTGTAGAGCGGCTGCTCAAAGGAAAGCCCGACAAAGCTTTGGGCGGCGAGATTATAGATTTCGTCTGGCGCGATTTTGTGCAGCGTGCGCATGATGTTCGTCAGCTCGGCCAGATCGAAGTCCGCGATCTCGACATCCCCGGCTATGCCGAGCTCATCGAGACGGGTGACTTCGCCATTTGAGGTCCGCCGCAATCCGCCGAATACCCGGTAACCTTTGGCAAGCAGTAGCTTGGCTAAATACGCGCCGTCTTGGCCGCTAATACCGGTAATAAATGCCGTCTTTGCCATTCTTAAGCCTCGACTGATTGCTTTGGCGCGCCTCCGCATACCCCGCACGAGCGGAAATGTCTCGGGGCAAGGTGTCGCCGCTATCGACTCAGCCGATATTGTTCATCCGTTTTGAAGTCCGCAATTGCACTCTGTTATGAGGGTTCTTTGCGGTGATATTCCGAGCCCTGATTGGAACCCGCTGCGGCGCGGTGTATCGAGTGGCTATGCAGCCTGTCAGATGCACTGGAACGCAGCGATTGTGCGGAAGCGTCGTGAGAAGATACCCGCAGCAGTAAACTTCCAATCGGGATGTCTTACGATCGCTCGAGCTGATCTTCTCGTACAACGCGTTCTCGACCGTCCACCTTGGCCTTGACGTGATACTGCAGAACACCTCCGGTCTCCGGCAAGGTTTTCACGATCGTGTAGGCACCGCGTGCCCCCGCGTCGGCGTAGCGATCAGGAGTGAATCTGACGCTCTGCCCGACCGAGTATCTGTGCTCAACCATCCCGATCTCCTCACAGGAACGGCACCGCTGAGCGCGATGCCGACCTCCTCCGGTCTATTGCGCCTTGAGCGCCACGGCTGAGCTTTTGCCGTTACGGCCGCTCTCCACCTCGTAGCTGATCTTCTGGCCTTCGTTCAGGTAGCCGATGCCCGAACGCTCGACCGCGGAGATATGCACGAATACGTCTTTCGACCCGTCATCGGGCTGGATGAAGCCGTATCCCTTTTGGGAATTGAACCACTTCACGGTTCCGGTAGCCATTGAGTGCCTTTCATAGCGAATTGTCCGGCGTTCGCTGTCGGGCGCCGGGTCAACCATCGAGGCAATTACGGAACACGGCTCGGCGCTTTGCCGAAATGCGCGCCGAAACCTAGAGTCGACTCACATTAAATGGATGCGTCTTCGCGTTCTGCAATGAGCGAGACGATCTGGAGTCGCGAAACGGGCAATTCGAGCGGCCGATTAGGCGGCGACACAAGCGCAGACGCGCCTCAGCCCGCTGCAGCGGCAATCAGGTAATTAACCGAAAGGTCTTGCGAGAGGCTCCAGGCAGCGCGCAGCGGGTCGTAACTCAGCCCCGTCAGACGCAGGGGGCGCAGTCCACGGCGACGCAACCCGAGCGCGAATTCGGAGGGACGAACGAATTGCCGCCAGTCATGCGTGCCACGCGGCAGCCACCGCAGGATGTACTCGGCACCAACAATCGCCGTGGCAAAGGCAAGCGGCGTCCGGTTGAGCGTGGCGCCAATGAACAGGCCGCCAGGCGCGACCAGCCGCGCGATCCCGGCGAGAAATGCATCGCGATCGGCGACATGCTCGATGATCTCGAGCGCCAGCACAATGTCGAATTGTTCGCCGGCCGCCGCCGTCGTTTCGACATTGCCGATGCGGTAGTCGATCGCCAGCCCGCTCGCTTCGGCATGGTCGCGCGCCACCGCGATCGACTCCGCGGTGGCGTCGATCCCGGTCACCGCGAAGCCCAGCCGTGCCATGGGTTCGGCGACGAGGCCGCCACCGCAGCCAACATCGGCGAGCCGGTGGCCGGTGAAGGGCCGCAGCGAACGCGCATCGCACCCGAAATGATGGAGTGCCTGCTGCCGAACAAAATCGAGCCGCGGCGGATTTATCTTATGCAACGGGGCAAAGCTGCCCTCCGGGTCCCACCAGCTATCGCTCTGCGCGGCAAACCGGGCGATATCCCTGGGGTCTACCGTGCCGCCCAGATCCGTCATCTTAAAGCTCCGATCATCCCTCAACCATGTGATGCCGAACCGGCCCGGGACAATCGGCGAGCGTGCCGAAGTGGCCGCTCAAAGCGCCACTTTGCAAAGGAATGTGATCCTTTCGTTGCGAGATCGAGCGTGGCGGATTACGAGAGAGCCGGATTGCGAGAGGGTCATGGCGCGCATCGTCCAGAAATTCGGCGGCACCTCGGTGGCGGATATTGAGCGCATCCGAAACGCGGCCGCACGCGTTAAACACCAGATTGACGCCGGCAATGAAGTCGCGGTCGTGGTGTCGGCGATGGCCGGCGTCACCAACCAACTGGTCGAGTGGACGAGCCGGGCCAACCGCCTGCACGATGCCCGTGAATATGACGTGGTGGTCGCCTCCGGCGAGCAGGTCACAGCCGGCCTGATGGCGCTGACATTGCAGGCGCTCGGCGTTGAAGCGCGATCGTGGCTTGGCTGGCAGATCCCGATCCACACCGACGGGGTGCATGGGAAGGCGAGAATCGAGGCGATTGAAACCGGCGAGATGGTAAAGCGCCTGGCCAGCGGCCAGGTTGCGGTTGTCGCCGGCTTTCAGGGGCTGGGGCCCGGTGGCAGGATCACGACGCTGGGGCGCGGCGGCTCCGACACCTCGGCGGTGGCATTGGCAGCGGCGCTGAAGGCCGAGCGCTGCGATATCTTTACCGATGTCGATGGCGTCTACACAACCGACCCGCGTATCGTTGCCAAGGCGCGGAAGCTGAATAAAATCACCTACGAAGAAATGCTCGAAATGGCATCGCAGGGTGCCAAAGTGCTGCAGACGCGCTCGGTCGAGATGGCGATGAATCATCGTGTGCGCGTTCAGGTATTGTCGAGCTTTGCCGATCTGCCCGGCACGCTCGTAGTCGATGAGGATGAAATCGTGGAGCAAAGAATCGTCAGCGGCATTGCCTACAGCCGCGACGAAGCAAAGATCACCGTGCAGCGCGTCGCCGACCGCCCCGGCGTCGCGGCGGCGATTTTTGGACCGCTCGCGGAAAACGCGATCAATGTCGATATGATCGTGCAGAACATCTCGGAAGACGGCCATACCGACATGACCTTTACGGTCGGTCAGTCCGATCTCGACCGCGCCTTGGCCGTGCTGGAGAAATGCCGGACGCAACTCGGCTTTGGCGCGCTGAAACCCGATCCGGATGTCGTCAAGATCTCGGTGATCGGTGTCGGTATGCGCAGCCACGCCGGGGTTGCACAGCAGATGTTTCAGACGTTGGCGGAGCGCGGGATTAACATCCAGGTCATCTCCACCTCGGAGATCAAGGTCAGCGTGCTGATCGCCGCCGAATATACCGAACTGGCGCTGCGCGCCCTGCACACCGCCTATGGACTCGACGCGCCCGGATGAATGAGGCGCTGACCGCGGGCGACCGCGCGGCTGGAGGGTCGTACCGGGTCGAACCGAACGGCAATACCGCTTCATGGCGAGCGGAACTCGATCAGCTGTGGCACCGGGGCCGGGCGTTTCTTGGCACCGATCTCGCCATTCTGGGCGGAGCGATGACCTGGGTCTCCGAACGCACGCTGGTTGCCGCGATTTCCAACGCCGGTGGGTTCGGTGTGATCGCCTCGGGATCGATGTCACCGGCGCAGCTGGCGGCCGAGATCATCGCCACCGCCGAGCGTACCCAGCGTCCCTTCGGGGTTAACCTGATCACGATGCACCCGCAGCTGACCGAGCTGATCGATGTCTGCCTGGAACACCGGGTCAGTCACGTCGTCTTGGCAGGCGGTTTGCCGAACGGGGCGGCGATCGGCCGGCTGCGCGATGGCGGCGCGCAGGTCGTGTGCTTTGCCCCAGCGCTGGTGATCGCCCGCAAGCTGACGCGGCTAGGCGCCAATGCGATCGTCATCGAGGGCAGCGAGGCAGGCGGCCATATCGGACCTGTCTCCACCGCGGTATTGGCGCAGGAGGTCTTGCCGCATCTGCCCGATGTACCGGTATTCGTCGCCGGCGGGGTTGGCCGCGGCGAGGCGATGTTGTCCTACCTGGAGATGGGCGCCGCCGGGGTCCAGCTTGGGACGCGGTTTGTCTGCGCCTTCGAGTCGATTGCACATGCGGCGTTCAAGCGCGCCTTTATCCGGGCCGCGGCGCGCGACGCGGTGCCTTCGGCGCAGCTCGATGCGCGGTTTCCGGTGATTCCGGTGCGTGCCCTGGCAAATCCGGCAACCGAGCGCTTTCGTGACGTACAGCGCGAAGTGATTGATCGCTTCAACCGAGGCGAGCTGTCGCAGAAGGACGCACAGCTCGAAATCGAACACTTCTGGGCGGGTGCGTTGCGCCGGGCGGTGATTGACGGCGATGTCGAAGGCGGCTCTCTGATGGCCGGGCAAAGCGTCGGCATGGTCACGCGCGAGCAAGGCACAGCAGACATCTTAGCCGAGCTCGTCGACCAGGCGCTGCGTGTCATCGCGGCGCGGCAGCATCGTTTCGCGACGCCCCGGGTTGCGACCTCGGGGGCCGTGATCGATGACGCCGAGATTCCGGGCCCGGCGGGATGAGCGAGGTCATCATTCCGCCTCCCAGCAGCGTGTCACCGATCAATCCGCAATCGGTGCCCGGCGCGATGGCGGCTCCACCGGTTACCGTTCACATGGCTACGGCCTCGCCCGGCAGCCTCCCAGCGGGACCAGCGGGCGGCGGAGATGGTCCTGGCGGTGGCCATGTCACGGCGATCCGCCGATTACTACGCCGGTTGCGCGGAGTGATGGCCGGATCCGGCTCGGCTCAGGAGCGGCTCGATCGCATCGTACGGGTGGTCGCGGCCGAGATGGTTGCCGAGGTGTGTTCGGCCTATGTCATGCGGGCCGGCGAGGTACTCGAACTGTTCGCAACCAAAGGATTGCGGCCCGAGGCCGTACATCGCACCCGGCTGCGGGTCGGTGAAGGCCTGGTCGGGGTAATCGCCGCCACCGGACGGCCGCTGGCGCTGGCGGACGCCCAGACGCATCCCGATTTTGCCTACCGTCCGGAGACCGGCGAGGAGATTTACCACTCGCTGATGGGTGTGCCGATCCTGCGCGGCGGTCGCGTGCTCGGCGTGCTGGTCGTGCAAAACCGCACACCGCGGCACTACACCGAAGACGAAATCGAGGTGGCGCAGACTATCGGCATGATCGTCGCCGAACTGGTCGCCAGCGGCGAATTGGTCAACCCGCTCGAAATGGCGCAAAGCCGTGGCGGCGTTTCGGTCTCGATCCGGCTCGATGGCATCAAGCTGAATGGCGGACTCGCTGTCGGACCGGCGGTGTTGCATGAGCCCAAGGTCGTCATCCGTCAGGTGGTCGCCGAGGACGTCGAGGCCGAGCAGACGCGTCTGCGCGACGCCGTCGAGGCAATGCAGTATGCAATCGACCGGTTGGTCGATGCCAGCCGGAAGCTCGGACCAGGCGAGCATCGCGACATCATCGAAGCGTATCGCATGTTCGCCGCCGATCGTGGCTGGCTCGGCCGCATCACCGAGGCGGTGCGGAGCGGCCTGACGGCCGAGGCTGCGGTGCAGAAGGTGCGCGACGAGACCCGCAGCCGGATGTTGCAGATCAGCGATCCCTACCTGCGCGAGCGGCTTTACGACCTCGAAGACCTTGCCAACCGTTTACAGCAGTACCTGACCGGTCAGGCGCCCGGGTTGGACGAAACCGATGCGCCACAGGACTTTATTTTGGTGGCGCATTCGATGGGTCCGGCGGAACTGTTGGATTATGCCGATCGCCGCCTCAGAGGACTGATCCTTGAGGAAGGATCGCCCACGGCACACGTCTCGATCGTGGCGCGGGCGTTCGACATTCCGGTGGTTGGACGGGTGCCCGACGCGACCCGCAAGATCGAAACCGGCGATATCGTCATCGTCGATGGCGAGCACGGCGCCGTGCTGATCCGGCCGCGCGCCGATGTGCAGCACAGCATACAGACTGCCATCGAGGCACGCAGCCGACGCCGCGCGTATTACGACACGTTGCGCGACAGCCCCGCGATCACCAGCGATGGCGTGCCTATCCGGTTGCTGCTCAACGCCGGTCTGCTGATTGATCTTTCGCAGCTGCGTTTGACCGGGGCAGAAGGCGTCGGCCTGTTCCGGACCGAAATCCCGCTGCTCACGCGCAATGCCTATCCGGATGTTGCCGATCAGACGGAGTTTTACAGGCGTGCCTATGAGCAGGCCGAGGGGCGCCCGATCGTGTTCCGCACGCTCGACATCGGCGGCGACAAGGTGCTGCCCTATCTGGCAAACAGCCCGGAAGAAAACCCTGCCATGGGCTGGCGGGCGATTCGCATCGGACTCGACCGCCCGGCCATGCTGCGCCAGCAATTGCGCGCGCTGTTGCGCGCCGCGGGCGGCCATGAACTGCTGATCAAGTTCCCGATGATCGCCGAGATCGCCGAATTCGAAGCAGCGCGCCGTTTGGTCGACATGGAAGTGACGCGCCTGGCGGCCGAAGGGCACGCGGCGCCGTGCTCGATCAAGCTCGGGGTGATGCTGGAAGTGCCATCGCTGCTGTGGCAGCTCCCCGCGCTGTTACAGCGGGTCGATTTCATGTCGATCGGAACCAACGACCTGGCGCAGTTTCTTTACGCCTGCGACCGCGGCAATCCGCGCCTCGCCGATCGCTATGACCTGCTGTCCGCCCCGATGATCGCATTGTTCCGCGAAGTGATCGCGCAATGCGCCACGGCCGGCAAACCGCTCAGCATGTGCGGCGAGATGGCCGGCAGTCCACTTGACGCCATGGTATTGATCGGGCTGGGATTTCGCACCTTGTCGCTGAGCGCGACTTCGCTGGGCCCGGTAAAGGCGATGCTGCGCAGCCTCGATGCCGGACACATGGCAGACTATCTAAGCGAGATCGGCACTCGGCCGGACCACTCGCTGCGCGCGTGGGTACACGCCTATGCCCGCGACCACGGAGTAAATGTCTGACCCCATCAAGTAAACCGCTGGTGGCAAAGCTGTAGCCGGTTTTCTCCTTTAGAAGCGCATGCGTCTATTCTGTCCCAAACACTGGAGCCATCGCGCTCTTGCGCCGCGTGCTACGATATTGGACAGCGCTATTTGGCATGTTTTAAGATGAGTGCGGCGAGAGCATCGTGAACTTCTTTGAACGAATTACCTCGCGGTTTGGCGACGTGCCCGGCGACGAGGCTTACGACACCGGCATGCATCAGTATTTTGTCGGTACGGCCCTACGCGACCGGCGCGAGGAATTCGCGCTGGATCTCGACAGCGTCGGTGAGGCCCTGTGCATCAAGCCGTCTTATCTCGCGGCGATTGAGCAGAGCCGCCCGCAGGATCTGCCGGGACCCGCCTATGCTCTCGGATTTGTGCGCGCCTATGCCCAGTATCTCGGGTTTGATCCCGACGAGGTGCTGAACCATTACAAGACCGAAAGCGCCGCCGTTCAGGCGCGCCCCGACCTGGCCTTGCCGGTGCCGTTGGGCGCGCGCAGCGTGCCGGGCGGCGCCCTTCTGCTGGTCGGCGCTATCCTGGCGCTGTGCGGGTATGGCACCTGGTACTACCTCTCGACCGGAGAGCGCTCGCGGCCTGAACGTGTCGAGGCGGTGCCGACGGAATTGCAGCAGACCTTGCGCGGCGCGCCGCCGGTGCCGGTCACCACGCCGCCGGAGAGTACGGCCACCGGCGGTACCGGGGCGCAGCCCGCTGGCGACAAGCCGCAAAGGACAGCCGGCGGACTGGTCCCGGGACCGGCTTTCGCCCTGAACGCGGGACCGCCAACGGCCTCCGCGCCCAGTAGCAGCAGCCCCTCGGCGCCGCGCCCGGCATCAGGCACGGGAGCTGCGGCCGCGGCCCCCGGCGCGACACCGCCCGTATCCGCCGCGTCAGGCGCGGCGGGGGCATCCACCATGACGGCTAGCGCAGCGCCCCCGCCGCTGCCAGCCGCCGCCAATCGCTCACCCGATAGCATCGCACCGCCAGGCGCGACCCCCGCGTCAACCGGCGATGCAACAAAGGGCGACGCGGCAAAGGGCGGGAGCGCCGGCAGGGTTGAAATACGGGCGACAGCGGATTGCTGGATCCAGGTGCGTTCTGCCGACGATCAATCGATCGTGTTTTCACGCGTTCTCAAGGCCGGCGAGACCTACAAGGTGCCTCGCGCCGGGTTGTTCTTGCGCACCGGCAATGCCGGTGCGTTGTCGATCAACGTCGATGGCAAGCCGACGCCGCCGATCGGGGGCGTCGGCACATTGCGCCGCGACGTGCTACTCGACCCGGACCCCCTGCTCGCGGGCAAGGCGGTAAAGGGCTGATCCCCCGCGAGCGCAGGCGGTATGGGCGTGCACCCGGCGCGCTGGCCTTTTTTCGGTCATCGAAGCGTTCTATAAGCCAAATGACAAACACCGAGAGGTTGTGACGAATGAGCGTTCGTCCGTATCGCGATATCCAGCGCCGCGTCAGCCGCAAGATTCATGTCGGCAAGGTGCCGGTCGGCGGCGACGCGCCGATCACCGTGCAGTCGATGACCAATACGATCACCCATGACGTAAAGGCCACGGTCGAACAGATCCAGGGGCTTGAGCAGGCCGGCGCCGACATCGTGCGGGTATCGTGCCCGGACAAGGAATCAGCATTGGCCCTGAAGGATATCGTGCGCCAGGTGAAGGTGCCGATCGTCGCCGACATCCATTTCCATTACCGCCGCGCAATCGAGGCGGCGCAGAGCGGCGCCGCCTGCCTGCGCATCAACCCCGGCAATATCGGCTCCGCCGAACGGGTGCGCGAGGTTGTCAAGGCGGCCAAGGATTACGGCTGCTCGATGCGGATCGGTGTCAATGCCGGCTCATTGGAGCGGGAATTCCTCGAGAAATACGGCGAGCCCTGCCCCGAGGCGATGGTCGAGAGCGCCCAGCATCACATGAAGATCCTTGAAGACAATGATTTCTTCGAGTTCAAGATTTCCTGCAAGGCATCGGACGTGTTTCTCGCCGTCGCCGCCTACCAGCAACTCGCCGAAGTGTGCGACTACCCGCTGCATCTCGGCATCACCGAGGCCGGCGGGCTGCGCGCCGGTACGGTCAAGTCGTCGATCGGCATGGGCATGCTGTTGTGGTCGGGGATCGGCGACACGATCCGCGTGTCGCTTTCAGCGGAACCGGTCGAGGAAATCAAGGTCGGCTATGACATGCTGAAATCGCTGGGTCTGCGTCGTCGCGGCGTTACGGTCATCTCCTGCCCGTCATGTGCGCGGCAGAACTTCCCGGTGATCAAGACGGTCGAGGTGCTGGAGGAGCGGCTGGCGCATATCACAACGCCGCTCACCTTGTCGGTGATTGGCTGTGTCGTAAACGGACCGGGTGAGGCGCGCGAAACCGATATCGGGCTGACCGGCGGCGGCAATAACACGCATCAGGTTTATGTCAGCGGCCTCACCGACCATCGGCTGAAGGATACCGACATCGTCGACCATCTGGTCGAGATGGTGGAAAAAAAGGCCGCTGCGATCGAAGCCGCGAAGCGGGACGAACAAGCGCTGGAAGCGGCTCAGTAGGATTCGAGTCTGCTCGCAGCTCAGGGCCGTTATGCGCGTTAAGGACCGGTGATCCAGGCGCGCCCTTCATCGGCCTGAAAGCGGGTGAACACGCGGATATCGCTGGCGATAAGAAACCGCAGCGCATTCACCGTGTGCCGCACCCAGCCCGTATCGGTGACAACCGCGACCCGCTCCCATTGCGGCAAGTCCAGACCGATATCGAGATCGTCCCAGCCGGCACCCGGAAAGCGGCTGCCGATCTCGTAATAAAGTCTGACCTTATCGTGCCGACGCAGCGAATCCTCCATCGCGTCCTTCAGAACGCCGTTGCATTCCTCCCTCGTGACACGGCCCTTGGCGACAATCCCTACGACGTTATCAGGCAGCTCAGGGATGATCTCGATCATGTTTCAGTCTCCATCCCCCGTTCATAATTTTTGTGATCCTCACCGAATTTGACCTTGCTACCCGCCGAGGTGCCCCCGGCGGGTAGTGGCGGTGAGGTCGCTTCTTTAGAACTTTAGAACTTCACACCGAACTTGCTGATCAGGACATTCTCGTCGCCCTTCAAGTTGCTGACGACCTGACGGTGGCCGTACATATATTCGATGCCGACATCGACAAACGGCACCGGGTTCCAGATCAGGTTGGCATGCGCCGTGATGAGCTCCTTGTTCAGACCGCAGCCACCCGCGCCGGTTGCTTTCGGTGCGGCCGTCGAAGGACCGACACACCCGGCGACGTATGAATTTATGTCGTGGTGGTTGATGCCGGCGTTCACGTTCGAGCGCAGGTTATCCGCCCACCAATGCTGATAACCGATTTCACCACCCCACTCGGTCGTGGTTCGCGCCAACACGCCAGCAGCTGACGCGGCCGTGAACGCACCCGCGGCCGGGTAGTTGGTGACGATCGCGAAGTTGGTGCTGGAGTTCAGGTAGCGGCCGATGCCGTCGCCGTAGATGACATGCCAGGCGATGTCGTCCTTTGCCGGCAGGCCAAACCAGTTTGGCTTCACATCACCGCCGAAATGCGCGCCATAGCCGATGAAGTCCCTGTTGACCAACCCGCCATCATTGATCTCCATGCCGGGGCGGATCACCGCACTGAAATCGACGTGCCCCCAAGGCTGCGGGATGTACCAGGCCGCGGTCAGGTCGGGCGCCGTCGCCTTGGCCGGGTTGACGAAGGTACCCGCATTGAGGCCCGTGCTGGATGGGCTGATGATCGCACCGGCCACCGGGCCGGTTGGGGCCGCGATAGCGCCCGTATCGGATGCGAACACGCCAGCGGCACCGCTTGCCACATCCGTCTCGGGTGCTTCTGCAGATACCGATATGGCGCCCGGAAGCGACCAATTGGTGAGCGGCACGGTGTATCGCACCTGTGGGATACGGACAACGCCGGGTTCGCCCGTATTGCCGCCGAAGTCGATGACTTCCGCGTTGGCATCCGGGTCGGAGAAGTTCGAGTTCGCCTGACCGGCGAGCAACCCGCCCAACGTGCCGTATGCGAAGCGGAGGCGAGGCACCAGGTTGTCGGACACCGAGGTCGGATCGGCACCACCAGGGGCGAAAGCGGTCGAGCCGCCCCAGTCGAATTCCATGTAGGTGCGCGCCTCGCCCCAGGCAGTCGGGGTGCGGGTTTCGACGCTAAGCTTCGACTCCTTCGGGCTCTGCGAGAACACGTCGTTACCGCGGGCCGTGCCGACCGCGTTGGCATTGGAGCCGAGCGCCAACGGGATATGGATGTTCAACGGGATCGATTGCAGCTGGCCATTGACACCGACCGTGGTGGTTTGTGGCGATGTATTGGGCGGACCGCCGTTGAACCAGAAGTCGACGATTTCACGGATTTCGCCGCCGACCCGGATCGAGGTATCGGTGCCAGGGATCAGGAAGGAGCGGGGAAAGCTGCCGCCCATCATCTGGGTGGTGACCGCGCCGCCGCCCGTCGGCGCCATCAAAGCACCCGAGGTCTGCGCCAGCTGATCGAGCCGCCGCTGCAACAACTCTTGGTTGGCCTTTAGATCGGATAGTTCATCGGCACGCGCCTGATGTGCTGCTAATGCTATCGGTGCCGCGACGAGACAGGCTGCCGCCACCGACGTGATGGCGTTGCTCCCCGTTTTTCCCATGGTTCCTCCCCCTTGCACCCCGCATGGTTCATGCGAGCCTGTGTGAATCGGCCCAACGCAACCGGACGTTGGGGCTTTAATCATCGTGTGGTGTTCGGGGAGGGGCGTCTTTGTCCTATAAGAACAAGATGCATAAACAACACAGGCGATTTACTTCCCTTATTATCATAGATGAATAATCTGCATCCCCTTACTCGGGCAAATGCGCAAAAAACCTTTGTCGGAAGCCGTTTTTTGCGGCTAAGAATTAGGCGCTACTATAATTCGGCACCGCAACGAACGGTGTGGCCAGAAAGCAACGGCTGCTGCTTATTCAGCACAGCATGCCGGATAAAGAACTGAACGGGTGGGAGGGCGATATGCCGAGCGAGGCGTTAGCCATGGCGGCGCGGCAGCGACCGCAGTTCAACTACAGGCTCAGCGGCCTGCCCTATCGCAGCATCGAGGAGACCATTGCGGTGCTCGATGCCAAGGCGACCACACGCTCGGTACGTGCCGGGCTGGAAATCGTCAGCGAGGGGCGCCGCTGCGCGCAGTTCTTTGTTGTGGTCGAGGGCATCGGCATGCGCTATCGCGTACTGCGCGACGGCCAGCGACAGGTGCTCAATCTGGTTCTTCCCGGCGATCTCCCGGGCATCCCCAGCTGCTTCTTCGAAACCGCGCTTTATTCGATCCGCAGCCTGACGCCGATGGTTTTGCTGCCGGTCTCGGTGGCGCGTCTGATCGCATTATTCGAAACGCATCCGCGCGCGGCGGCAAAGCTCCTGTGCGGTTTTGCGGCGGAGAGCGCGGTGAATGCGGAGCGTCTTATCACCCTCGGTCGGCGCAGCGCGACCGAGCGCATCGCGCATTTCCTTCTAGAGCTGTTCACGCGCCTGCAGACGCTCGGCCTGACTCAGGATCATTCGTTCCGCGTGCCGCTGACCCAGGAGATGCTGAGCGACGCCCTCGGACTCAGCATCCCCTATGTCAATCGCGTGCTGCATAAATTGCGCGAAGAAGGTCTGGTGCGGATCAAGGACCAGGTGGTCTTTATCGACAATCCTGAAGAGCTGGAGGCTCTGGCCGATTTTGAGGATGACTATCTGACACCCCTGTCGATCGCCGAGCTCGCGGCCGAAATAGCCTGAGCGGCCACGGTTGCCAACGGGGCGGCCGGAAGGGCGGCCCGAGGGGCGATTGCAGGTTCGAAATGGTTGGAACCGTCAATGACTTGGCAACCTTTAGCCATTAGCGTAGCGAGCCAGCGAGATTGGTCCCGGTCCAGCCGGCGGGTGACAGATGATGCTTACAGACGCGGTCGTTGACAAACCGGAGCGAGCGGGCACCGACCATCCAGCGACGAGACCCGGCGGGCCTATGCCCGAGTGGCAAATGGCCACGCCCGAGCTCAGTATCGTGATCCCGACGTTGAACGAACGCGACAATGTTCCTCTGATCGTCGAGCGGCTGAACCGCGTCCTCTCCGAGATCGACTGGGAAGTGATCTTCGTCGACGACGACTCGCCCGACGGCACCGCCGATGCCGTGCGTGCCTTGGCGCAGCGCCAGAGCAATATCCGCTGCGTGCATCGGCTCGGCCGGCGCGGCCTCTCCTCGGCCTGCATCGAGGGCATCCTGGCGAGTGCCGCCCCGTATTGCGCTGTCATGGATGGCGACCTGCAGCACGATGAAACCTTATTGCCGCGCATGCTGGCGAAGATTAAGGGTGAGCGGCTCGATATCGTGGTCGCCAGCCGGCACGTCGGCGACGGCAGCGTCGGTGAGCTGGAGCGCTCTCGCGTTGTCATCAGCGATTTCGCGACACGCCTCGGCAAGATGGTCGTCAAGGCCGACCTGACCGACCCGATGAGCGGTTTTTTCATGATCGAGCGCCAGGCGTTTGCCACGACGATGCGTTCGCTGTCCGGACAGGGTTTCAAGATCCTGCTCGACCTGTTCGCCTCGGCGCCGCGGCCCCTTGCTTTTGCCGAAGTGCCCTTTACCTTCCGGCAACGGCTGCACGGCGAAAGCAAGCTCGATGCGATGGTCGTCTGGGAATACCTGATGCTGCTGTTGCAGAAGATGGTGGGCCCGGCGGTGCCGGTGCGCTTTCTGCTGTTCTCGATGATCGGCGGGCTGGGTGTCGGCACCCATCTGCTGACGCTGTGGTTTACGACGCACGCGCTTCAGCTAGCCTTCCCGGTGGGGCAGGGTATTGCCACCGTGGTCGCGATGACCGGGAATTTTCTGCTCAACAATTTCTTCACCTACCGCGACCGCCGCCTGCGGGGGCGCCGGTTGCTGACCGGGCTGCTGTCGTTCTACGCGGTGTGCGGCGCTGGTGCGGTGGCCAATATCGGGGTCGCGGCGCATCTGGTGGTCGATCATCATTCCTGGTGGCTGGCGGGACTGGCGGGTGCCGCCGTGTCGGTGGTGTGGAATTATGTGATGTCGTCCGCCTTCACCTGGTCGGCGCGCCCGGCGCGTGCCGACGCGGCACCGCCCGCCACCGCACAACGCCAGCCCGCTCCGCGCCGTGGGGTCGTGCAGCCGCAATAGCCCCAGCCACGATCGGCTGGGCAACCGCGCCCGGCTATCGACAAGCGAGAACCCCTTTGATATAGAGCCGCCCTCGCGGTCGGGTGCATAGCTCAGTTGGTAGAGCAGCTGACTCTTAATCAGCGGGTCCAAGGTTCGAGTCCTTGTGCACCCACCAGCGAATTCAAAAGCTTACGGGGCTAATTCCCGCTGGACAGAAGCCCCTAGGTATCCCCAAGGTATCATGGGGAAGGCCGGGCGCCCCAACTGCCGCGCCGCTCTCAGGGCGCTTCCTCCCGCGCGACACCGACGACGCCGATTTGTGCAAGCGGATAGCGGTCCGGCTCATCAGGTCGGGGTCGCGGCTCGGCCCAACCCTCCGATCCGTTCAGAGGCAGTTCGGGTCGCAGATCAGGCGCGCCGCGTTGCACAATGAAACGATGGATGTTCTAAAAATCGTTGAGTTCGTTCTGTTGCTCGGGATCGCGAATGGATCGCCGATCTTCGCGGCGAAGCTTCTGGGACTTCATTGGTCATACCCTGCAGATTGCAATGTCTGCTTCTTCGATCGAGAGCGAGTGTTCGGACCTTCGAAGACGCTGCGCGGTATCGGCGCGGCCGTCCTGGCTACCGCCGGAGGAGCGGTTCTTTTTGGCATTGACTGGCGGACCGGCGTCCTCGTTGGCGCAAGTGCAATGGCCGGCGATCTCATTTCGAGCTTTACCAAACGGCGACTCGGGCTGGCCCCGAGCAGCAGAGCTTGGGCGCTGGACCAGGTTCCCGAAGCGCTACTCCCGGTCATCGTATGCGAGCAGGCATTCGCGTTCACACCGACCGAGATTGCGATGGTCGTCGTCTTGTTCTTTGTTGCCGCTGTCCTGCTGTCCCGGCTCTTGTTCTCAATGGGATTGCGAAAGCAGCCCTATTGAGGGCGGCCCGTACCGCAAGGTGTGAAGCGTGATGCTCGGTGGGCAATTGAATCGCACCGGGAGGATCGAGCTGCCGACACCCGCCGAGGTGTAGCCCGCCATGCCATTATACCGCCAAGCGCCCGATCCCATGCGGCGCGGCAAAACCGAATCAAGCGTGATCGGGATCGAACCCGGGAGGCAAATCTGGCCTCCATGCGTATGACCGGCGAGCAGAAGATCGAAACCGGCGGCTGCAGCTTGCCGATAGATTTCGGGAGAGTGTGACAACAAGATCGAAACTCCACGCTCGGGGATGGCCGACGCGGCCTTGTTAATATTTTCTGCGCGGAAGAAATGGGCATCGTCGATGCCGGCCAAGTGAATGTGTTCGCTGCCGCGGTCGAGCGTCTCGCACTCGTTGATCAGCATGCGTATTCCGAGCCGTTCGAGGTCCGGCAACATGCGGATCGTATCGTGGTTGCCGAGAACGCCGTAAATCGGGTCGTGGAGGTAGGACCGTACCCGCGCCAATCCCTCAATCGTAGCCGCGAACGGGCCCCAGGTCGTGCCTCGGTAGTCGCCGGTCAAGACGCAGATGTCGTAATCGATAGGCGCCACTAGACGTATGAGCGATTGCATCGCCCCATCGTTCATGTCGACGTGCATATCGCTGATGTGAAGAATCGTGAAGCCATCGAAGGCGCCGGGCAAATTGCCCAGCGTGACGTCATTGCGGCGCAACTCCACACGCGCGGCGTTCCTAAGCCCTCGCCGATAAAGGCCGCAAAGCCGCAGAGTGCTCCGGATCAGCGACGCGGACGAGTACCAGTTCTCCGGGTGAAAGAAGTTAATCCCATGTCCGAAGACCTGAGTCTCGTGGTCTTCTTCGATCCGTAGCCGTTGATCCGCATAGCGCAGGCCCAGGCGCCGAGCCAAAGCGGTCTTCGTATCAACGGGTAAGCTGCGAGACTCGGCTGCCGGGTCTGCCATTTCGAATCCAAGCGAGACTATCTATACGGGGCGCTCGTTACGCCCATCTGCGATGCCAAAACTTAACCGACGGAGAGTTAACAACCGCGTAACAGGCAGTCCTCCCTAACCCTTGGTGCTCCGATATCGGAGCATCGGAGCACCACCAGCCGGCAACCGAGGATAGCCCCGACGGCCGCTACCGGTTCGCTGCATAACGATATGGCTTGGGTCGCGCAAAATCAGAAGCATGATGCACAAACGCATAGGGTAGGTTTGAGCTACCACGCACTTCCAAAAAAATCTCTAACGCGTAAGATGCCCAGCAAACCACTTCTGAATCAGATTTGTAAGAAGCTTGTTTTCGCTCAAACGCTGAAGGAGGGATTTTGCGTCTGCTTTTTCATCCACACCTGCAGAGGAGGCATCGATAGCTTCACTTATCTTATCAATATTAAGCGTCATGCGTTGTACGCCGTGGACGCTTTGATTAATGATGATCTCGGGCGGCCGTTTATCTGGATTTTCTACAGCATCCGCTCCGCGTGCTCTAACTCTCGCTTGAATATCTAGATATTCATCCTTATCACTGGCTACAAATTTACCTTCGGCTAAACCGAGTTCATGTAACTCTTTTAAGTACCGCCCCACTTCCTGTTGTGGAAGCCCGAGCTCGTGGAAATTGTCCCAGTTCACCCACTCTGATTTGCTGTGTAAATCATAGAGAAATTTCAGGACAAGTCCCCGAATTTCTGCATCGGCGCGGGTTTCAGCATCAGTCATCGTACATCTTCTCTCGGCGAGTTGATGTCGGTTGGAGCAAGCATAAGGCCCGGCCTCAATTGAGGCAAGATGATCTGCATCAGGTGTAGCTGACGCGTGATCTGTCCGGAGTTTGTAGGGCGTGATCAAGGAGCGGGACTGGTGCGACCGGCGCCGAGTGGCGGAAAACTATTCCGCGACGTTCACGGTCGATCCCGCGGCTCATTGTGGCGCGTTCAGTCCCATTTCGATCAATCGGCGTATCGCCTCAGGCCGGCTCGGGGTGTCGGGTTGGCGAGTGATCCAGGCATCGAGAGCGGAGAGAGCGTCCGGAGGGATCCGGACCATGATGCCCAGCGGGCTAACAAGGTGCCTGCCAACACCAAGCCAGCCCGAACCCGAGCAACGGAGATGCCCGTATGTCACGGGCTGACGCCATCAATACCACAGTTCTGCCGGACAGGGCGTTTAGCCGCTCTGGTCCGTGCGCCATGAGTGGTGGGTGTCTACGGTGCAGCGTCGCAGCCGACCTTTATTCGATCCCGCAAGTGACTAGTTTGTCCACTATAGATCGAGCAAACGCCGCTCTCGACAGCAATGCGGCGCACCCTGAACTGAAACCCCTTGGGGTTGCTGCCGTACTCAACGCGAAACGTATCGCCGATGGCGATCGATGGTGGGAGCTTGATATGGTGATACTTATGACAATTCTTACCGGCCAAAATATCTAAACCCCAACAGACCCGGATTACACCCTCGCGTGTCGGGCGGATTGGACCATCGGCCAGTGCAGCTATCGGCCAGGTCAAGATTGCCGTAAAACTCGCCGCCAAAAATAGTGGGATCATTCTCATCGTGATGATCCTCAACTGCGTCTGCATCGAATAGCAGACCGCGATGATCGATAGATATCCGAATACTTTCCTATAATCTTCCCCAACTGCCGTTGACCTAAAAAAAGCGCCGCTGGGTAGTAGACGGCGGCGCCAAGCATCGGGGGATTTTCCTACCAATCCAAAACAGGACCCAGTGCACAAGGTTGCGTCCACGCTGATCACACCGAGATGCGCAACCCATGATAACCCGGCCTAGTCGGGTGGGTGATACCATTGAGGCGCCTAGAGTTCACGCGGCCCAGTACGGCGAAATCCGCCGGAAAATTTGCGCCCACCTTTCTGTATCCGCCATGACCGTTCCGCGCGGTTACCGATGGTGGGAGCGAACAACCACGGGGTGCAGCGGGAAGAAACTATTCGGGACGCATGGTTGTTTAATAGTCACATCATCTCGCGGTTTGATCAATGCCACTCGTCTCTTCGCCTCGTCCGGAGCGACCGGGTATCGGATCAGTTATGCTTGGGTTCGCTCTAGCGGTGTTAATCGCGCGGCGCCCGTACGGCCGCGCTCTGGGCCCCGGTAGCGGCAGAACCACTGAAGAAGCGGCACAGTCGCTGACAGCCATGGAGAATGGTCATGGCCGGCAGGCGTCAAAGCCAAGTGAAATTCCTGCAACTGGCTGGCGGGATATCCTGTGGCGGCTTTATCAGCAGTTCAGCGACGATCGCCTCCTGTCGGTCGCGGCCGGTGTCACGTTCTATGCGCTGCTCGCGCTCTTTCCCGCGGTGGCGACCCTCGTAAGTCTCTATGCACTCTTTGCTGATCCGGGCACGATCCAAGGCCACCTGGGCGCGTTAAATGGAATTCTGCCCGGAGGAGCTATTGATGTGGTTGGAGAACAGCTGAAGCGGATCGCGGCCAAAGGAAAGACCGCATTGGGTTTTGGTTTTGTCATCGGTCTGGCGTTATCGCTGTGGAGCGCCAATGCAGGTATGAAAGCGTTGTTTGACGGGCTGAACGTCGCCTATCAAGAGGATGAAACGCGAGGCTTCGTGAGGCTCACCTCGATATCGCTCCTGTTCACCCTCGGGGCGATTGCCTTTGTCATCATAGCTCTCGGGGTAGTTGTCGTTGTTCCCGCAGTACTCGCGTTTCTTGGCATGAAGAGCCTAACTGACCAGCTCGTTGCAGTGTTGCGCTGGCCAGTGATTGTTATGTGGCGGGCATCGTGTTCTCGCTGCTTTATCGCTTCGGCCCGAACTGTGCGCGTCCGCAGTGGCGCTGGATCACCTGGGGGAGTGCGTTTGCCGCCGTCGCTTGGCTGCTTATCTCGGCAGCCTTCTCATGGTATACGGCCAATTTCGGCACCTATAATGAGACCTATGGTTCACTTGGCGCCGCGATCGGATTTCTCACCTGGGTCTGGCTATCGGTAACCGTTCTGCTGCTGGGTGCCGAACTGAACGCCGAAATGGAGCACCAGACCGCTCACGATACTACCAAGGGGCCGTTCAAACCTATGGGACGCCGCGACGCCCGCGTTGCTGATACGCTGGGGCGGCCTTCCTAAGGGAGCAGCGGTTCCAGGCGATCTCAGCTCAGGGCTTTGTTCTCTTGCTGGCGAGTTAGGGTTCGGCGCCGCTCATCTGCGCGCCGCTCCTCTACTCGGCGTGCGTCCCCGCGCCGTTGGGCTATTCGGCGATCCCCCGGGATGCGTCCTATCCACCTAGGTTCGTCGCTCCGCCGTTCTGCGGTGCGGCGCTCCGCCATCCACGATCCATCTTGCGCCGCTCGCAAAGTTCGTCGGGTGGATCCAGGACCGTCTACCTGCGGCCTGATCTGCATCGGCCCGGTATCACGCGGCCGCCATCATAGGCTCGGGCGGCACTGCCTCATCGAGCAGAACACGCAACATATTGCGGCCGCGGGACAAACGAGAACGTACGGTGCCACT